>DKCH01000006.1:4019-6575 GCA_002449135.1 Caryophanales bacterium UBA6879
ATAAATGAAGAAATGTATCTAGCTAAAGATGATTTACCTGTACCAGAAAGACCTTCTAAGATAATTAAATGACTAGAAGCCATACCAGCGATAAATTCACGTAAGATAGTTTCATCAAAGTATAATTTTTCTTCTTGAGCAAGATAAAGTCTAAATAGTGAAACAAAATCTTTTAAGTTTATTTCAGTATTTTTAATTTCTAAAGGCTTTTTGTTTTCAAATTTGGCATCTACATAACATAAGCCTGGGAAAACTTCTTCTTTTGTTTGCATATTATTTTCTCCTTCTTCTAATTTTTGATTATTTATTGTTTCTAAAGAAGCTTGATTATTAATATTATCTTTAATACTATCTTTAATAATTTTTCTTAAGAAATAATATATTGCTAAGATAACAACAGTAAGAACAATAAATAAGAATAGACCAAATAAATAACTACTTCCCAAGAAAATCATAGCATTTTTAAAAGAATCTAAGGTTAAAGGAAGTAAAGATAAGACATCTACTTGAACCATTAAAATAAAAAGACCAAGACCAGTGATTAAACTAATTATGAACCAACGATCATCAGAAAGATCTTTACCTTGTTTTGCAGCTAGATTTTTTTCTAAAAGAATAGCAAAGAAATTAACTAGCAGTAAAAAGGTAGTAAAGAATACAACGAGCCAACCACGATAATCAGCATCAATAGCTGGAATATTAAAAGAATCACGAATGTTAGCAAATAATCCAGAATTTGTTAAAGAAGTATCTAGTAAGCAAGCAGATACTAAAACACAAATACCATAGAATATACACCAAACAAAGGAACGAGATAATTTATTGTTTCTTAAATTTAATTTCATTTTATTCTCCTTATGATAATTTTTTTAAATTTAACAAATAAGCGTAAATAAATTAAGAATTATCTACGCTTATTCAAAATAAAGTAATTAATTATTCAATATTTGTAAATGTGGATTTACCAGCAAAATAGATACTAGTTTGGCCAACAATATTACCATCTTTATCATATTGAGTAACTAAGCCTTCTGCACCATATAAGCCAAATCCTTCTTTCCATTCATTTTCACTAGATTTAGGTCCTTGGAGCATTAAGTAGTTACCATCTTCACTATATTTAGAATTAATAGTATTATCACTGGCATTTAATGTCCATTCAGGTGTACCAGTAGTTATTTCCTTACCAGTTTGATCATAGAAATGACCATTAATACCAATTTTATAGGTTTTACCTAATTTAGAAACATAGTAATCTTTACCATCTTCAGTAGTAGGTTTAGTTAATTCTTCTACATTAACTGTAGTTACAAGATTTTTCTCTGTGATACCAACAGTAATAGAAACTGAAGCTTTTACAGCATTTGCAACTTTAGCGACTTTAAATGGAGTTACTTCAGTTTTATATTCATTATTACTTCCTTTTTGTTTACCATCAGTGGTGTTATAAATTGTTGCTTTAGTTAAGGAAATGACATTCTTATAGTTATAATTTGTATAATTTGCGTTTGGAGTAGCAGGTGAAGCAGTAACATCTGATAATTTATTAACATCTTCTACAGTAACTTTACAATTATTTTGAACAGAGGCATACCAATCATCAGGTATTACATAATCTGCTTCACCTAATTCATTAGATTTAGCATTTACTAAATTTAATTTACCAGTATATTTAGAATCTTTGTCTACGTTGATAATTAATTTAAAGCCATTTTCAATATCATCATCAGAGATACGGAATGGTCCTACAAAACCAGCTACTGAATTTACGTTACCAGTAATATCTAAGCTTGATGAGCTGTTAACAAAGTTAATAACATTTTCTCCACTCATATCCATATGATCTGATTTTTGAATCATACCAAAGAATGAGGCAGCACCATTTGATCCAGTTGCAGTTCCGCCTTCAATATGAACATTTTCAATAGTAGCACTTCCATCTGGTGAGAAAGCAAGAGCCCCACCAAAGGTAGTAGAAACAGCTGAATTTCTAATAGTTAAATTAGAAACTTTTCCTGGATTCTCTTTTGTTCCACGAATGACTAAAAAAAGTGCATTTTTGCTATTTTCAACAGTAGCACCATTGAAATCAAAGCTACCGTATAGTCTACTGTAAGACAAAAGTGTTGGCCATTGGCTAATTGTTAAATCAGCTTTTTCTAATTTAAAATAACTATATTTATTTTCTTTATTTTTAGCATTTAACAAATCACTTAATTTATCTATATCTTCTTCACCAACAAGATATGGATGCTCACTAGAGCCATCACCGCCATTAAGGAAGTAAGTGTTAGGATCGTTATCAAAATTACCTTTAACAACATACCCATTTTCAACCATAGGTAAGGTTAAAGTGTTATTAACAACTTCATTATTAGTTCCAACATAATAAGTGGTTAATTTTGTACCTTTATAGACATCAATAGAAACAAGTCTAGCGCCTTCATCAGGAATGAAAGTGAATGTAACATTATTTCCAACAGTTGCACTTCCAACACTAGCAATAACTTTTCCACCTTCAGAAGGAAGAATAGTATTAGACCAAGCTGTTAAACC
>DKCH01000006.1:6630-8683 GCA_002449135.1 Caryophanales bacterium UBA6879
TTATCACCTTGAGGGCCGGTTTCACCAGTATCACCTTTATCACCTTTAGGACCAGTTTCACCAGTATCGCCCTTATCGCCTTTAGGACCAGTTTCGCCAGTATCACCTTTAGGGCCTTCAATGGTTTTAGTATTATTAGCTATTGCAAGAGCAGTGGCTGATAAACCAATAGAAGTACCTAAGATAGATGTGCCTAAGACACAAGCAAGAATAATATAACCTTTTTTCATACTCTTTTATCCTCCAAATCTTTTTTTATTTACATTGAATAATTCTAAAAAACTAAATTAAAATGTCAAATAAAATGTTTCATTTTTACAAAGATTTTACATTTATTTTATAAGAAAGCGCTTTTTTACAATGTTAACTAAGATTGGTTTGTTTTAAACTTAATTAAGTAGCTTTAATCTTTATTTATTAATATAGTAGTCTTAAAATATTGAAGATAAGTTTAAAATGTTGTTTGTAAAGGAGAGTTTATGAAAGCATTAAAGAGTGATTTTTATCCTGATTTTTTCTTAGGTGTGGCTCATCGTGGATTACATAATGAAAAATATACTGAAAATGGTTTATTAGCTTTTAAAAATGCTATTGAGCATGATTTTGCTTTCGAATTTGATATTCATGTAACTAAAGACGATAAATTGATAGTAATGCATGATTCAAGTTTAAAAAGAACTACAGGAAAAGAAGGAATAATTGAGGAACTAACTTTGTCTGAAATAGAAAATAATTATACGCTTTTGGATGGAGAAAAAATTCCTACATTAGAAGAGGTTTTAAAACTTAATAATGAACAAAAAACTATGGTTATTGAATTAAAACCATATAAAAATAACAATAAAAAATTAGCTGCAGTTACAAGTCAATATTTAAAAAGCGTCAAAGACAAGAAAAAAGTAACGATAATTTCTTTTGATCCTCGTGCACTATTTTTTATGAGAAAAGAATCTTTTAAAAGAGGGCTTCTTTTAACTTCTACTAGAAAAGACATAATTTTCTTTAGACATTTTTTTGAATATCTTGATGTTGATATTAAGCTTTTAAATGATTCTCGAATATTAAATTATAAGAAAAATCATGGTCTTTTAAATGTTTGGACAATTAGAAGTGAATCTGATTATAAAAAGGTATTAAATTCAGTAGATACTGTAACTTTTGAAAATATTGATCCTGAATTAATTAAAAAGCTTTATTAATCATCAACATCAAAGGCTTCTAATCCTTTTTTGATTGTTGTTTTTTGTGTTTTAACATTCTTAACAAAGAAGAAGATAACAAAAGAAATAGCAACACAAATAGTTGCATATAATGGGAGAAGTTCAAAACCAAAATTAGGAAGTAATAATAAAGCACCTAAAGCAATAGGGGTGATTGTTTGAGCAGACATACTTGAAGCATAATAAAAACCAGTGAATTTACCAATCTTTTTGTTTGAACATAATTCAACAACCATAGGGAAAGAATTAACATGAACAAAAGACATACCAAGTCCTTTAAAGAACCAAACAAAGTATAAATATATTGGAAACTTATTGTATTCATTAGCTTCAGGAATCTTTACTTTAATTGATAAGGATAATATTAACCATATAAGTACACTTAAAAAAGCAACAGAAAGACCAGTTATGATGGTCCATTTTCTTCCAATCTTATTAGCTAAAAAACCACCGGCTGCAAAACCAATTACACTACCAATACCACCAACAATTACGTTAATCATATTTGAATTTGAGGAACAATGTAAATGATATAAAGTATAGTTTCCCATGAAAGTGCCTATACCATTATCAGCCATAAACCAAAAGAATTCAGCACCTAAAATTAAGAATAAAGTGATTTTGTTGCTTTTACTCATTTTAGTGTTGTTATCTTCAACACTTCCGTTTACTTCTGCTTCTTTTTCACCTTCAGCCAGTTCATTTTTCATTTCTTCTTCAACTTTATTTTCATTAATAGTAAAAAAGAGAATAAGGCAAGAAATAATCATTAAAACTGATGCAATTAAAAATGGCATTTCAATCATCCAAACATTTCCTTGATGATTTCTCCA
>DKCH01000034.1 GCA_002449135.1 Caryophanales bacterium UBA6879
GTTAAATGTCCAATTTACCCATTATCAAATGGAATTGATTTAAAAACTTATGCTTATTCAGAAGAAAAAATTCAAAAATTCAAAAATGCTTTTAATATAAATAATGAAAAAGTTGTAATTGGAGTTGGGTTTCCTTTTAAAAGAAAAGGCTTAGATGTTTTCATACAAGTAGCAAGAAGTTTTCCTAATATCAAATTCATATGGTTTGGTTCATTAGCAAAAATTTTAACTTCTTCTTATATTTTAAAATGTATAAAAAATAAACCAAATAATGTAATTCTTCCTGGATATCTATCTGGTGATATTATTCAAGGCGCTTATTTATATGCTTCATGTTTACTTTTTCCAACAAAAGAAGAAACTGAAGGTATAGTTGTTTTAGAAGCTTTAGCATCTTATTGCCCAGTAGTTACCACTAATATTCCTGTATTTAATGGTTGGCTAGATAATTGTAATTCATATCTATGCTCTAATTTAGATGAATTTAAAAAAGCCGTTAATACCTGTCTTCAAGGCAAGAACCAAGATTTAGTAAATAACGGCTATTTAGTAGCAAAAGAACGCGATTTAAAAATTATAGGTAGTAAATTAAAAGAAATATATCTTAATTTATTAGAAACTAAAATTTAATCTTCTATATATTCAAAATCAAAATCATCAATAATAATAGTAGCTCCAGATTTAACTCCCATCTTTTTGAGTTCATCAGAAATATTTAATGAATTAATATAAGACATTAATTTCATCATGCCTTCTTCAGTCTTAATATTAATTTTACGATAAGTATCAACAACTGTCTTAGAGATGATTTCATACTTATTTTCACCTCTTTTAACAATCTTATAACCAAGCTTATTATCCCCTTCAGCTTTATAAACAGCTTCTTTTTGATCATCAGGAGTAAATAAAACAAATGGTTTAGTTGCCTGAACTAATTCATAAGCTTTTCTAAGTAAAGGTTTTAAGCCTTCCTTTTTCAAAGCAGAAATCTCAAAAACTGGATATTTATTAGGATATTTTTCCTCTAACTTTTTCTTAAATATTTCTGCTTTTTCTTTTGCTCCTTCTTCATCAATTTTATTTAAAGCAATTATCATAGGTCTTTTTAAAAGATCCAATTTATATGAACCTAATTCCTTATTAATTGTTTCAAATTCATCAAAAGGATCACCTTCATAAGAATTAACATCAATAACATGAATAATAACTCTACATCTTTCAATGTGTCTTAAAAAGACAAAACCAAGTCCTTTACCTAAACTTGCACCTTTAATTAAACCTGGTAAATCAGCTAGAACAAAAGACTCACTATCAGATAAATTTACTACCCCTAACATTGGCTCTAAAGTTGTAAAATGATATTCAGCAATTTTAGGCTTTGCATTAGAAACAACAGACAAAATAGTAGATTTTCCAACACTTGGAAGACCAACAAGGCCACAATCAGCTAAAAGCTTTAATTCTAAAATTAAAGTTTTCTTTTCTCCTAAAGTACCATTTTCAGCAATTCTTGGAGTTCTATTTGTAGATGATGCAAAACATTTATTACCTCTTCCACCTTTTCCACCTTTACAAGCTAAAAAAGTTAAATTAGGTTTATCTAAATCAGCTAAAATTTGGCCATCTTCAGTAGATATTACTGTTCCAGTAGGAACTGTTAAATAAACATCTTCACCAGCTTTACCAAAAGAATTCTTTTTATGTCCGTTATCACCATCTTCTGCTTTTACTTTGATAGCGTGACGATAATTTGATAATGTATTAATTCCATCTTTGGAAACAAAATAAATAGAGCCTCCTCTACCACCATTTCCACCATCAGGACCACCAAATTCTACACATTTTTCATGGCGAAAAGAAACTGAACCATCGCCTCCTTTACCAGCGACTAAATAAATTTTTGCACGATCAATAAACATTAACTAACCTCCTTTAAAAAAGCCTTCTAAGAAACTTAGAAGGCTACTATAACTTACTTACTGGTAACAGGATAAACTGATACTTTTTTACGATCACGGCCAAGATGTTCAAACTTAACTACACCA
This sequence comes from Caryophanales bacterium UBA6879, assembly GCA_002449135.1. Classification (GTDB taxonomy): domain Bacteria; phylum Bacillota_I; class Bacilli_A; order RFN20; family CAG-288; genus Scatoplasma. Next base: position 2,046 of record DKCH01000034.1, read on the forward strand.
TTAGAAGTGGCAAAAATAGAATCATCTTTAGCTTTTTTAGTATTTAAACCAGGATGAATTTTAGTCCCTCTTTGACGATAAATAATACTTCCAGCAGTAATTAATTGACCATCACCAACTTTAGCACCTAATCTTCTACCGGCGGAATCTCTACCGTTTTTAGTAGAACCGACACCCTTATGAGAAGCAAAGAGTTGTAAATCTAATTTAATAATCATCTTTTTATTTCCTTTCTAATTTTACATATTGAGGATAATTTCTACATATACATTCAAGTTGTTTCATAATTACTTCTAAAACAATTTCATCATGTTTATTAATTTCCTCTTTAAATTCCAATTTTCCAAAACCATTATCTAATTCAACATTGAGTTTATTCTCTTCATTAAAAGCTTCTAAACCAGTTTGGAAAACTGTGGATACTGCAGCGCAGATAAGATCATTACCTTTGCTAGCATAATTAGCATGACCACTAATGACTAGACTTTTTATCTTGTCATTTCGATACGTCACGACAATTTTAATCATTATTATTAAGCTTTAATAGAAACTACATTGATTTGAGTATAAGGTTGTCTATGACCTTGTGTTCTTCTGTAGTTAGCTTTGGCTTTGTATTTGAAGACGATAACTTTTTTAGTTTTTCCTTCTTTAGTAATCTTAGCGACAACTTTAGCACCTTCAACTAAAGGTGAACCAACTTTTACAGAATCACCAGATACTAATAAGACCTTATCAAAGACTACTTCGTCACCAACTTTACCATTAAGTTTTTCAACAAAATAGGTTTGACCTTCTTCAACGCGGAGTTGTTTTCCGCCAGTTTCAATAACTGCAAACATCCTTTTTCTTCCTCCTATATTTTTTCACTTTAATACTCGCTACATAAGGTCTAGAATCATTAAAAATCTAAGTTAGTTACCCTAAAATAGGCGGTTGAAAGCCAAGTGGAAGCAATTCAACTCTATTTATCATAAGAATTTGCCAACTAACTGTCAAGTATTTTAAGAAATAATTTCGTATTTTGTAATTAAATTTTTATCAACCACAACTTTTAATAATTTTCCATACAAATGTTCTTTAGAAAAAACCTTTAAATCAAGATAGTTTTCAGTATATCCACGATAAATATGGCCACCATTTTTATCTTCTAATTTTTCTTCAACTAATAAATTTAATGTTTTACCAACAAATTTATCTAAATACTTATTTGCTAATTCTTCACCTAAACTAATTAGCCTTCTAGCTCTATCTTTGGCAATAGATCGATCAACCTGATCTTTCATATAATAAGCTTTAGTTAAAGGCCTTCTAGAATATGGGAAAACATGTAATCTCATAAAATTAACATCTTTAATAAAATTATAGGTTTCCATAAAATCTTCTTCAGTTTCAGAAGGAAAGCCGACAATAACATCAGTAGAAACAGCAAAATTATCAACTTCCTTTTCAAGTCTTAAAACTAATTTCTTAAAACCATCTGTATCATATTTTCTATTCATTAGATGGCAAATCCTTTCGCAACCTGATTGCAGAGGTAAATGTAAATGAGGAACTAAACGTTTATTATTTTTTAATATATTAATCAGCTTTTCATCAACTTCAGAAAATTCTAATGAAGAAATTCTAACTCTAAAAGTTTTAGGCTCAATATTTAAAATATCTTCAATTAAATCAGAAAAAGTATAGTCAGGACCATTATTAAAAGAACCTGTATCAATACCTGTAATAACTATTTCTTTAAAACCATTTTTAGCTAAATTAGATATTTCATTTAAAATATTTTCTTTTTTACGGGAGCGTGATTTTCCTCTAGTTAAAGGAACAATACAATATGAGCAAAAATTATCACACCCATCTTGAATTTTAACAAATGCACGTACTTCAGATGAAAATTTTGAGATTTCCTGTTCCTCGTAAGAAAATTTTCTAGAATTTTCTTCTCTTAAAATCAAATTGTTTTGTTTAATTAAATTAGAAGTAATCATAGAACGATTAGAAGTTCCAGTTAAAATTTTTACTTGCTTAATATCTCTAATTTTTTCAGGATGCAATTGAGCAAAACACCCCATAACAACAATTTCAGAATCAGGATAATTTTTTGCCAAACTTCTAATTTTCATCATATCCTTTTTTTCAGCAACTTGGGTAACAGCACAAGTATTAATAATATAAATATCGGCTTTTTCTTCATCAGAATATTTAAAACCAGCCGCAAGTAATTGTTCCTTTAAAGCTTCAGATTCATATGAATTAACTTTACAACCTAATGTAATTGTTTTAAAAGTCATCATTAACCTCCTTATTTTTAATATATTGTAAGGTTTTAAGTGAAATAAAATGGCACTGATATAAATGATCAATAAAATCATTTTTTCTAAAATTGAAATAATCATCCATTATTTTATTTAAATGGTCAAAAAGATGTGATTTTCTTCTTTCAATCATTTTAGTATCAAATAAATTGATTTGTTCTTCCAAAGTTCCTTGATCAGTAATAACAAAAATCATCTCTAATTCAATAGAATAAAATGCAGCAAGCTTTTTATTTGGACTAATTTTAATTAAAACCAAATTAGTAAATAAAGAATCAAACACATGATAACCATAAGTAGTAAAAGGATTAACTATCATATCATCAAAATCATCCTTTAAATTGCTATAAGGTTTTTTTAATAATAATGGTAAATCATTTGAATAAGCATTATTAATCACTTTAGAGAAAAAAGGCACATAAATTATTTCTCTATTATATTTAAAAAAAGACAAACGATTATGTATCAAAACATTAATTTCTCTTTTCTTCAAATTCGCTTCTTTATAAAGTTCTACTTCGCTTTCTATATGATTTTTATTAATTAATCCTTCCAAAACTATACAAGTTTTAATCAAACTAAAAGCATCACCAGTAGAATCGTATTTTCTTAGTTGGATATAATTTGAAATAAGATGAATATTTTCATCATAAAATTTTTTATAAGATGATTTAGCTAATAAATTAGATTTATCACATTTTAAACGTAGATAGCTAAAAAGTGAAAATTTTCCCATACTTAATTAATTTAACATATTTAAGAAAAGTAAAAAAGGGAAATGAATTCCCTTTTTATACAATTAAATACCCTTTTACTTATTATTTTTGTTTCAAACTAATTTTAGAATGGATATGATAAACACCGACCAATATTTCGTGTAAAACTAAAGGAATAATAGAGAATGCAGCGGTAATTAACCATTCTTGCCAATCAAGTCCATATTCACCAGAAGCAACTTTGAATAAATCCTGAACACCCGGAGTCTCAATAACAAATAATTGGAGACCAACACCAAAAGCAAAGGCAATAAGCATCATAATGTTTTTATCTTTAAATACGTGAACAAAAGATCTTCTTAAATTTGAAACACCAATCATATGGAACAATTCAGATAAGGCTAAGGTAGTAAATGCCATAGTTTGTGCTTGATGTAAAATATTAGGATCTTCATATAATTTTGCCACAGCATCATAAGTGTATGCACCTTGTAACCATGCAGCAGCAAAATAAGTAATTAAAACACCAACTGTTAAGAAGGCGCCATACATTAAAGTGTTCTTTAAACCACCCTTTGCGAAAATAGATTCATTAGCACCTCTAGGTTTATCTTCCATCAATTTGGGATCGCCTGGATCCATACCTAAGGCAATAGCAGGTAAAGAATCAGTGACCAAATTAACCCATAAGAGGTGGATAGCAATTAATGGAGATGGCAAGCCTAAACAAATAATAATAAACATTACTAAGACTTCAGCAATATTAGAAGAAAGCAAGAAAATAACTGTTTTCTTAATATTAGCATAAATAGAACGTCCTTCTTCAACAGCCTTTTCAATAGAAGCAAAGTTATCATCAGTTAAAACCATATCAGCAGCAGATTTAGCAACATCAGTACCAGTAATACCCATAGCAATACCAATATCAGCAGCCTTTAAGGAAGGAGCATCATTAACACCATCACCAGTCATAGCACAAATATTGCCATTAGCTTCAAATGCTTTAACAATTTGAACCTTATTTTCTGGAGAAACACGGGCAAACACTCTAACATTTTTGCATTTTTCCTGTAATTCTTCAGGAGTTAATTTATCAACTTCAGCACCTAACATGGTTTGATTAATGTTATCAGCAATACCTAAATCTTTAGCAATAGCAAAGGCAGTATCTTTATGGTCACCAGTAATCATTACAGTAGTTATACCAGCATTCTTAAATTTACTAACAGCTGGTTTAGCCTCAGGTCTAGCAGGGTCAATCATAGCAACTAAACCAACAAAGATTAAATTATCTTCTTTGATTTTAGATTCATGATTATAAGCAAGAGCTAAAACACGTAATGCTTTATCTGAAAAATATTTATTAGCTTTATAAATTTCATCAATATCAGCTTTAGTAATTTCTCTAACTTTGCCATCTACTTGAATTTTTGTAGTATGTTTTAAAATAGAATCTAAAGCACCTTTAGTATAGGTAATTTTTTTACCATCGGCTTCTTGATGTTGAGTAGACATCATTTTTCTAACAGAATCAAATGGAATTTCATCAATTCTAGGAGTAGTAGCTTCTAATGCTGATTTATGTAAATTAAAATCATTAGCAAAAACAACAAGAGCAATTTCAGTAGGATCACCAAATAAGCCTTCATCAACAGTAGCATTAGAACATAAAGACATACCAGTTGCTAATAATCTTAATTGTGTATCTTCGTTATCATTTTTAAAGAAATCACTAGAATAATAATGACCTAAGGTAAATGCTTCAACAACAGTCATCTTATTTTGTGTTAAAGTACCAGTTTTATCTGAGCAAACAACACTAACAGCACCTAATGTTTCAACAGAAGGTAATTTTCTTACAACAGTATTAACCTTTACCATTCTTTGAACACCTATTGATAAAACAATAGTAACAACAGCAGCTAAACCTTCAGGAATTGCAGCTACGGCTAAAGCAATAGCAGTTAAAACAGCATCAATCCAATTATCAATATTACTAGGATCTCCATTAATAAAAATCCAAACAATATCAACAGCTAGAACCAAAACAATAATAAGCAAAGTAAGTAAGCCTAAAAACTTACCTAATTTATCTAGAGATTTTTGTAAAGGTGTTTCTACATCTTCTTGTTCATCTAATGATGAGGCAATTTTACCAATTTGGGTATTCATACCAGTTGCTACAACTACACCCATACCACGTCCATAAGTAACTGGAGTTGACATATAAGCTAAGTTTACACGATCACCAATAGGTACATCTTTAGAAAAAGTAATAGAGGCGTCTTTTTCAACAGGTACAGATTCACCAGTTAAAGAAGATTCGTTAGCCTTTAAATTAACAGCTTCAATCAATCTTAAATCAGCACCAATAGTATCTCCTTCTTCTAATAAAACTATATCTCCAGGAACTAAATCAGAAGATTTAATTTTTACTCTTTTTCCATCTCTAATAACTGTAGATTCAGGAGAAGAAAGTTTCTTTAAGGCATCTAAAGATGTTTGTGCCTTTACTTCTTGAACAGTACCAATTACAGAGTTCATGATGATAACAGCTAAAATTATAATAACATCTGGCCAGTCACCAACTTCAAAAAAGTCAAAACCATCTTTAATAGTTTCGTAAATTGATACACCAATGGTAACAGCAATAGCCGCAAATAAAACGAAAATCATTGGATTATTCATTTGCTCAAAGAAAATTCTAATTGCTGATTTTTTCTTTTTTTCCTGTAATTTGTTTTCTCCAAACTTTAAAAGTCTTTCGCTAGCTTCTTTGCTAGTTAATCCAAGTTTTGCATCAGTTACTTGATCTTTTAAGGTCTCCTCAATGCTTTTTGTTTCAAACATAATATCCTCCTTTTTTGGTCTTGCAACACTTAGTGTCTAGTAAAGCGGGATAAATCCGTACTGTCGCCAAAACTAGTAAAGCTACTCTCCAAACAACAAAATTATTTTACCTTAATTTCTTTAGTTTTTAAAGGAAAATATATATAGTTATTAATTCAATCTTTTTGTATTTTCAAAAACAACATTTCTAATCTCTTTTATTAAGCAATCATAATTAACTGAAGAAATTGAACAATAAGATAAACAGTTTACGCTAGCTTGACCTAAAACATAATTGGCTAAAGCTAAATTTAAATAAGCCTTTTCATCTTCTTTATATGTAGCAGCTATTAAACCATCAAGTAAATCACCGCTTCCAGCTTTAGATAAGGCACTTGTGCCAAATTTCACTAAATAAAAATTTTGATTATCATAAATAATAGTAGTGTTACTCTTTAAATTAATTACAAGATGATATTTATCACAAAATTCTTTTAAGTATTTAAATTGATTATTCCGCAAATCATCCATATTTACATTAATTAATCTAGAAAACTCCATCAAATGAGGGGTAAGAATAACCTTTCCTTTTTTATTAGATAAACAACTTATTCCATATTTTGCTAAAGAATTTAAACTATCAGCATCTAAAATTAATGTACCTTTAAAATAAGAAATTAAATATGATGTAATTAAATAAGTTTGATAATTAGTAGTAAGACCTAAACCAACAACAATAACATTTGAAATTTCTATTATCTTATCTATTTCATTTTTATTAAAAACTATATAGCCATTGTTACTACTTAAAGGATTTAAACAAGCCTGAGGTTCCTTTAACAAATATTCTTTAACAAATTCTTTAGGAATACATAAATTAACATATCCTGCACCTAATAAATAAGCAGAATAAGATAAATAAGCCATATAAGTAGAACCCAAAAAATTTATTGAACCACCAATAATACTAACTTTATTAAAAGAAGCTTTATTTGTACATTCTTTTCTATTAAAAATTGAAAAACATAAGTCACTTTTTTCTAAAAGCTTAATAGAACTTTCAAAATCATCTTTTAAAATTTCAACTTTAATATTCTTTAAAATATCAACTAAGTTCTCTAAATATAACCCTGTATAGTTTAGGGTGATAAAATAAGTGTTTTTAACAAAATAATTTAAATTACTGATTTCAGCTTTACCAGAAATTAAATTAGCGTTAGGTAAATAATTTATTAAAATTAAATTTAAAAACTTAAAATTATTTACCAAATTATTTTTTTCAAAAACAATTAAGTAATCATAAGTAACATCTTTATCTTCGTTAAAATCTATTTCACTATCTAATTTAAAAAAATTCTTAAAATTCAAATAAAAACTTTTAGAAGACAAAATTAATATTTTTTTATTTAAAAAATCAAATTTCTTAAGTTTATTTAAGACACAATTTATTTGGTAATCATTTAACGGAAGTAAATCATTTAAAAGCGAAATCATATGTATAAATTTTACCATATTTAATAAAATCATATATAATAAAAGAGATGAAATTCACTTTAGATAAAAATTCAATTAAACAATTAAAAAGACTCTTTAAAACAAATAAAGAAAATATGCTTCTCGGCGATCTTTATTCAGACTTTATTACAAATCAAAATCTAAACAAACAAACTATTCAAAAATATCAAGAAGCAGAGGACAAAGAAAAAGAAATTTTTCTTCAAATGGCTGATATTTTAGATTTAGATTTAGAAGATAGTGAGATGCAATCGTTTATACGAAGAACTAATTTAAATAATATTAGACCTTTAGATCCAATAGAATATTTAAATAACCCATATTATAAAAATATACAATTAAAAAATTTCTTTTCCCTAAATTTTACTTTTAAGAAACAGCGTTATCTTCCATACGAATGTTTTGTTTATAAAGATACAACTTTTAATAATTCAGATTATTATCTTGAAATAACTCATTTAGGCTATTTTAAACAGACATTTGAATATCTTGTATTATTTGAAAAAAACATTCCTTGGATGTCTATTACACCTAATGAAATTGAAACAATGAAAGAACCTATTAATTTAGCTAATGGGAGGGTTTTAACTTTCGGTTTAGGACTAGCCTATTACACATATATGGTTCTTTTTAACAATAAAATTGAAAAAATAAGAGTCATAGAAAAAAGTAAAACTTTAATTGATCTTTTTACTAAAAATCTTTTAAATCAATTTCCTAATAAACAAAAATTAGAAGTATACCAAGCTGATCAATTTGATTTAAATAAAGTTCTGCCTTTAATCAAAAATTCAGATTTCATATTTATTGACACTTACCATACAGGTATGGATGGATTAAATATATATCTTAAATTCAAATCTATTGAAAAAAATTACCCAAATATAAAATTTTATTATTGGATTGAAAATTCTATATTAGCTATTTTTAGAAGATTAATAATAGATTTAATGGAAGAAGAATTTAATAATTACAATTTGGATTATACAAAAGAAGAAAATGAATTTGATCATATTGCAAACAAACTTCATTATTTACTAATTAATAAACAATTTTCTAGCTATGAAGAAATTTTCGATTTCTTAAATATAAATAATTTAAAAGAATTAGCTAAACAAATTTATTAATTAAAAAAATTATTCATTAAAAAAGGACTATCAATTGATAGTCCAATTTTTATTTATCTTCTACTTTTTCTTCTACTTTAGAATCAGTTTTTTTGAAATCTTTTTTAAAGTTTGATTTTTTAAAATCTTTATTAAAAGGTTTCTTAGGTTTAAAAGTAGGCTCAACATAATCAGCTGGTTTTTCTAAAGTATCTCTATGAGATAAATCTATTTGTCCTTTGTCGTTAATATTTATAATTTTAACTTTTAAGACATCTCCAACTTTAACTACAGTATTAATATCATCGACTCTCTTCCAATCCATTTTGGAAATATGGCATAAACCTTCAACATTACCATATAAATTAACAAAAGCACCATAAGATTCTACTCTAGTGACTTTACCATCATAAACTTCACCAACTTCAGGCACCTTAACTATAGAATCAATTAACCCACGAGCTTTATCAATCATATCTTGATCAACAGAGTATAAAATGACTCTACCATCATCGTTAATATCAATTTTAATATCACCACATTGAGCAATAATGGAATTAATTACTTTTCCTTGAGAACCAATAACTTCTCTAATTTTATCTACAGGAATATTAAATCTTTCCATCTTTAAAGCATACTTAGAAACAGTCTTTCTAGGTTCAGGAATAGTTTGTAACATGGTTTCTAAAATCTTAGCTCTAGCACCATGAGCTTGTTGTAAAGCTTCTTTTAAAACTTCTTTAGTAATACCTTTAATCTTAATATCCATTTGTAAAGCAGTAATACCTTTTGAAGTTCCAGCGCACTTAAAGTCCATATCACCCAAATGGTCTTCCATACCTTGAATATCAGTTAAGATTGTATAAGGATGCTTGCCATCTAATGGGCCAGAAGTAATTAAGCCCATAGCAATGCCACTAACAGGAGCAATTAAAGGAACACCAGCTGCCATTAAGGCCATGCATGAAGCACAAATAGACGCTTGAGAAGAAGAACCATTTGATTCAACGACATCAGCTACACATCTAATTGTATATGGGAAAACATCTTCAGAAGGAATAACATATGATAAGGCTCTTTCACCTAAAGCACCATGTCCAATTTCTCTTCTACCTGGTGTACCAACTCTACCCATTTCACCAACAGCAAATGGTGGGAAATTATAATGGTGTAACCATCTCTTATCAGGTTCTTCAACTAAACCATCCATGATTTGTGCATCAGTTAAAGGACCTAAAGTACAAGCAGAAATAACCTGAGTTTGTCCTCGAGTAAACATAGCAGAACCATGAACACGAGGTAGTAAATCAACTTGGGCATCTAATGGACGAATTTCATCTACTTTTCTTCCATCAGGTCTAATCTTTTCTACAGTAATTAATCTTCTAACTTCATCTCTAACAATATTTTCTAAGATAGTAAATACCTGTTTTAAAATATTTTCTTTTTCTTTATCGTTCTTATATTCTTTTGCTTCATAAGTTGCCATTACTTCTTTTTCAATGGCATCAATAGTATTTTGTCTTTCTAATTTATCAAAAATAGAAATAGCTTTAACTAATCTTTCTTTATTAGCATCTTTAATTTCTTTTTCAAGAGCTTCATCAACCTTATAAAGTTTGACTTCCATTTTCTTCTTTCCAACAGCTTGTATAATTTCTTCTTGGAAAGTACAAAGTTTTTTAATAGCTTCATGACCAAACATAATAGCATCAAGCATAACTTCTTCAGAAAGTTGATTAGCACCGGCTTCAACCATATTAACAGCTGTCTTAGTACCAGCAACAGTTAAATTTAAATCAGATTTTTCCCATTCTTCTTTAGAAGGGTTAATAATAAATTTACCATCAACGCGGCCAACATAAACACCAGCAATAGGACCATCAAAAGGAATAGAAGAAATCCCTAATGCTAAAGATGAACCAAACATAGCAGTTAACTCAGGACTTGCATCAGGATCAACTGACATAACAGTATTAATAATTTGAACTTCATTAACAAATCCCTCAGGGAACATAGGTCTTATAGGACGATCAATTAATCTAGCAGTTAAAACTGCATGAGTAGAAGGACGACCTTCTCTTCTTAAAAAGCCACCTGGAATTTTACCAGCAGCATATTGTCTTTCTTCATAATTAACAGTTAAAGGGAAAAAGTCAGTCCCTTCTTTTGGCTCTTTAGCCGCACAAGCTGTAGAGAGTACAACAGTGTCATTATATCTAACAAAAACGGCACCATCAGCTTGCTTTGCGATTTCTCCCACTTCTACTTGTAAGTGTCTTGAAAAGAAATCTAATTCAAATACTTGTTTCATTTAAAAAAACCTTTCAATAATACCTTTATAGTTTAACACAAAAGCTTATTAAAAAAACTACTTTTATATTATTTACTGACTTCTTTTAAAGAGCTATTAAATATGTCCAAAATTTGTTGTTTATCAGTAAATGAATTATCCAAATAAAGTTGATACCAAGTATCGTTTTTAGGAAATGGTGAAAAATTAAAATTTTCATGCCCTACCTTAAGCTTTTCAAAATCATCACTTGAAAGACGTAAAATTATTCTAACTAATCCAAAACGATTTTCATATATCAAAGCGAAACTTATGTCGTTATATTTTAAAATTATTGGTCTATTTATCGCATCCTTTTTAATAATTTCAAATTTATTTTTATAATTGTTTTCCAAAAATTCAATTAAATCAACTCTTTTATAATTTAAAGGAGATTTCTTAATTTGCAATTCCTTTTCTTCTAGAATTGTCAAGTTAGAAACCATAAATTCTTCACCATCAGCATTGATAACTTTTTGTTCTACTTTATTTGCTTTCGGTTCAACTTTTTCTAGATTTTCTTCTTCATTCACTTCCTTTTTATTTTGTAAATCATTTTTTAAAATAAAACATTCTCTATCAAAAATAGGATCAGCTAATCCACTTAAAGATGATAAAAGTAAATTAAGCTCTACTTTTGAAGTTTTGAAATTATCATCCAATTCATTATATATTTCCTTAAAAATATTTAAAATTAAACTCATTTTAGTTTTACTATTAACAACAAAAGAAAACCAATTATAAGCATCATTTAAGTCTTCCTCTTGAAAATTTGAATCTATTAAATAGTTATCTAAATTATTTTGCGTTCTAAAATAAAGTTTATTAACACCATTTAGACTTTTTATAATCATCATTATTGTTTCATTTTTATATATCAAAGCTAAATTTTCATCTTTTACAATTGTATAAATATTGATTTTGATAGGAAAATCATCACTATTATTTAAATGCATAATTTCAGAAATAATATCTTCATATGTAATTAAATTAGGATAATAATTAATTTGCTTTAATCCGCTTAAGGAAGTATTAATTAAAGGTGAATACTTAGCAACAAAATACAAATCATAATTTGGCATAATAATAACAGTTTTATCTAAACCATCCATAATTTCAGAAGTAATACTTTCTTTAATTATTCCAGCTTCATTAATAGTTGATGAAACATAATTACGATAAACATTAAAGCCATTAAAAATAAAACCTTCCTTTGTTGGTTTTATATCACCTAAATATATTTCCTTACCTGTTTTAGCTTTTAAAACCAAACTTTCTTTAGAATTTTGATAGCTACCACCATCTAAATAAATATAGATAGAATGAGTTTTAATATGTTTCTGGTGATAGAAATTAAAAGCTAAACAAATAAAAACAACCAAAGTAGAAATAACAATAGCTAAAACTAAGCTTGTAATAAAATAAGGATTAGAAAGATTATTGTCAATCAAAATATTCATCACTATTATTTTAAACTAAGATAAGTTATTTTTCTATTTTTTCTATTAAATCAACTAACTTTTTATTGTAATTAGTTAAAATCAGTGGTTCAAAATCTTTAACTTCCAAAATTTCATCATTAAAAAGATCTTTTTCAGTATATATTCCCTTTAAAATATCTAAAATAGCGATTAAAATATCAAAAACATTAGAATAAACTTCTTCATCCAAAACAAAATCAGAACGATGGGTATAATTATTTAGATTTCGATAAATTCCATTATTATATGCTTCAAACGCCTGATTAATAATTTGCACTAATTGAGGATTGGAATTTGTCAAATAATAATTTATAAATCCAATTAGCAATTTAGAAGTTAATAATTGATTCTTTTCTTTGAAACCTATAGCATACTTTTTTACTAAATCATACAGTTCATAATTTGATTGAAGTTTTTTATATGCTAATTTAGTTTCACTATTAAATATTTTTAATTTTTTATTAACATCACGTCCAAAAATGAAATAATTATTAAAAGAAAGATCAGGACTATAGGCAATAAGTGCTAAACATAAGGCTTCTTTAAATGTAGCTTCAATTAAAGCAAGACATTGGAAATTATCATGCCTTACAACACCTAAATAAATTGATAGTGTTTGTGTCAAAATGGCAAATGATGTCTTATCTAATATTGAATATTTTTCTTTAACATTTGAAGGAAAGAAACTATAATTTTTTCTTAAATTATATAAAGTTTGAAATTTTTTTGTCGCTAAATAATATCCAAACTTTGCTAAAGATATTAATTCAACATTTTTTAATAGTTTTTCATCATTAGTAATCTTTAAATACAAAGCATTATAAGAATAGTTTTCAATTAACTTAACATTGGCGCTTTTTAAATTCTTATTAACTTTATTAGTAAAATTAAAATCTACAATACTAAATTGTTCCTTATTTTGCTTGTTAAAATCAAGACTTTCAAAAATTTTTTTAACATTTACTTTTTCCTCTAAATCATGAAATTTAGAAAAAGTTTGTACAAGTCTTAAATAATATTTTTTTCTAAAATTATTAACAAAAGTTAAAGAGGCTAAATCCAAAATAACCATTCCCGAACTTGCAGCAAAATAAATAATAGGATTTTGAGAAATTGAAATATTATTCAAATGATTAATTATGTATTCAAACTTATTTAAAAGATATTGAACCGTATTAAAATCTTTTAAATTAGCAATATTATCTTTCTCAATTTGTAACGTAACTTTCTTATTTAATTTAGAAATATAATTGTTAACAATTGTTGAATAAGTCTTGTTTGTTTTTTCAAGATTTAAATAATTTCCAGTAATAAATAGAACAATATGATCAAAAGGAAATTCATTTTTTTCTAATCTAAAATTTTCCAAAATATCTTTTAAAGGCCCATTACCATTTTTAGTATCTTTAAAAGCAGGAGAAATAAACAAAACATTTTTCATAATTGTTCCTCCAAACATTTAATAATATTGTCATAAAAAGTCCTAAAATCTTCTACTTTTAATAAACCATCACCATTATATTGATTATTTACAAAATCATTATAAACTTCTAAGAGCAAAGAAAAGCACTTATTAGAGCTTTCATCAATATCATCGCTAGATTGAAACATTGCTACAGTTAATTCATGTTTTAAAACATCTCTTTTTTCGTCCTCAAATTTATTAAAGAAATTTATAATTTCATTATTCTTTTTAATTATAGGATCGTAAATAGAATAATTATTCCTAATATTAATAGCTTCTCTTAAAGTAACTAAATTAGAAGTTGAAGCCTTTAATTTTACTTTTTCATTATACAAATTTCCTTCACCGGTGTGGATAAAATTCTTTTTCATTAAATCAGTAAACTTGTCAGAAATTTTCCAGGTTTTTTCATCCCCATAACCACAGTCAAATAAATAGTCAGAATAATTTTCTATTTTAAAGCTGGAATTTACAACTTTACAAAATCTTTTTTCCTCTTCACAAATAATTATAAAAGCTTCAAAAAACAAGCCAGAAACAGACACAGCAAAATCAACAGGCTTATTTTGATATAGGAAAAGATATTTATTTAAAAGAAGACATATATAAGATTGAAGATTAATTAATCCAATATCTCTATTTTGCTTTAGAACATAAATAATCTGATTGTTTTTAAAAAGATCTTTTAATAATTTATTAGTATTTAAAAATGTTAATGCTTGATTAAAAGTCTTCCAATTTATAATTAAATTTGTAAATTTTAAAAGATTGAAAGTATTTAATGGTATAACATATTTTTTATCTACATATGCTTGCTTAAAAGCAAAAGAGAAATTACCTGCGGATATAGAAGATTTAATCATAGTAAAAGCATCTTTATTTACTAAACCTTGAATGGGAACTATACAAGGAGGATTATTTTCTAATGATTCATAAGACTCATTTTTATTTTCTAAAAAATTCGAATCAAAAGCAAGATTAATATTCTCAAAATTATTTAATTGGCATAAATAAACAAATAATGACATTACTAAACGCATTTTATTAGTTGATGAGCAACCATTTAAATATATTTTTGCATCGCTTTTTATATTTAAAATGTTTCGAACTAAATTACTTAAAAATGAATAGCATTTACGCATGTCAGTTAAAATATCTATAGTTAATTCTATTGAATTTTGATATTTTTCTAAATTTAAAATAGAAATTTTCTGAGATTGGAACTTTTTGCCATTAAATAAAGTTAAACATTCTTTAACTTCTTTTAATTCATCTTTTTCTTCATCAGGTAAATAAAAAATAACTAACCGATCAAATTTAACAATTTGTCTATTCTTAGGACTTAATACACCGTTTTTTAAGATAGTAAAGATTGAACCAAATTCATAAGAATTATTGCTTTTTTTAAATGGTTCATTTTGACCAAGGCCAGTAACTAAAATATTCATGCAAATTTAATTATATATTATTTTTCATAATATTGTCATTTTTTAATTGAAAAATTATAATAAATATGATTGAGGTGACTTTTATGGTACATATGGAAAATGTTGCAATGCTGCAACGTCTAGAAGATGGGACAATTATTTGGATATCTAATCAAAAGACCTATAGATTAGAAAAAGATACCTGGATTGAAATTGATCCTCATACTTTAAAAATTGATTTTTTTAAAACTACTCCTTTGAGTCAAGTTGAAATTGAAGAACTTGCTAAAACAACTTTTTTAAAAGATAAATAATGAAACTATTAGTAGTAAGTGATTTACATAACAATATTTTTTATACTAAAAAAATTATTGAAATATTTAAAAGTGACACTTTCTTTAAATTATTAATTTTAGGAGATATCGGTATAGAATCAATTAAATTATTAAATCCCTTTGCTAATAAAATATTAGCAGTAAGAGGAAATAATGATGGTTATAGTAATGAAGATAGTATTTCTAAATTTGATTTACCTTTAATTAATCACTTAATTTTTAACAATTTAAGAATATACTTAACCCATGGTCATTTTTATAATGAAAATAATTTTCCAACTTCATATGATGTTCTTCTTCTAGGTCATTACCATATTTCCTATATCTATAAAAAAGGACATTCATTTGTCGCAAATCCTGGATCAATAAGTTTACCAAGGGATAATTATCATTCTTATATGATAATTGATAATGAAGGAATAAAAATATATGATATTAACACAAGGAAACTTGTAAATTGTGTTTGTTTAAATAAGGAGGATTAATTTAATATATGTTATTTGTAATTGGTTCAGACATTCATGGTTCATATAAATACGCAGAACTTTTTATTTCAAAAGCCTTAAGCCTAAATCCTACAAAAATATTACTTTTAGGTGATCTTTATTACAATGGGGCAAGAAATGATCCCCCTGAAGAATACAATCCTAAAAAGGTTGTCCAACTTTTAAATAGCATTGCTAGTCAATTAATTGTAATCAAAGGAAATTGTGAATCTGAAGTTGATCAAATGGTTTCTTCTTTTGCAATTTCTGATATTGGAACAATTTTTGCTTTTAACAAGGAAATTGTTTTAACTCATGGACACCATTTTTCTTTTGATAACTTACCAAAAGA
>DKCH01000025.1:0-36499 GCA_002449135.1 Caryophanales bacterium UBA6879
AATCTTTTAATAAACCTAGATTAAGTTCTAGGTTTTTTTATAATTGTTTTAATGTTTATATATGAGTTAAAATAATTTTATGCAAGACAATTTAACTTATTCTTTATGTGATCCTCAAAATAAAAAGCAAAGAATTTGGGAATTGGATTTTATTAGAGGTTTTTTGATTTTTTTAATGCTCATAGATCATTTTGTATTTGCCATGTATGATATTGTTCCTTCATTTTTTTCTTCTTTTGCTATTGAAAAGACATGGTTAAATTATGTTATTAAATTTGGTGATTATTATTGGAATGCCAATTGGAGAATAGTTATTAGGCAGATTTCTTTATTTGGTTTTTTTACTGTATGTGGTGTTTGCACTCATTTTTCTAAGTCAAATTTTAAAAGAGGGTGTCAATTGTTATTTTTAGGTTTATTTATTTCTATTTTTTCTATTATTCTAAGTAATGAATCTTTATATGGCTTTTTAGAAAGTTTTAATTTAGGTACTTTTTTTGTTGTTTATTCTTTGTTTACTTGTTATGGTGTTTGTCTTTTAATGTATGAATTATTTAAATTTATATATTTTTTATTTTTTAAGAATGAGTATTATTTTTCTTTTGTTTGTTTGTTTTTTTCTATTTTAGTTATTTTTTTATGTGTTTATTTTAAAATTGATTTTTATGATACTAATTTAGTTTATTATGAATATGTTAGTTTTTTTGATGGCTTTTTTATGTTAAAGGTTCCTTCTTCTCAAATGGATTATTTTCCAATTATTCCTTATATTATCTATGTTTTTTTAGGGGCTTTTATTGGTGGAGCGCTTTATAAGGATCGAAAATCGTTAATTATTAAGAAAGATAATTATTTTAGTAAAAAGTTTTCAAAACCAATTTTGTTTATTGGTCATTATTCTATTTTCTTTTATTTATTTCAACAGGTGCCGTTTATTATTTTTTGGTATTTAGTATATTATTTTACATTGAAAGGAATTTAATATGGAAACAAAATGTGGACTTTATCATTGCTTAAAAAACACTTATTTTTCTACTCCGAATGCTAATTGTTTATATTATTTAAATAGATATTTTACATATCAGGAAGTTATTAATAAGGTTAATAAGTTAGCTAGTGGTTTAATTAAGTTAGGTATTAAGAAAGGTGAAGCTGTTACTGTTTGTTTACCTAATATTCCTGAAGCTGTTTATTTACTTTATGCTATTAATCAAATTGGTGCTATTAATAACTTAGTTCATCCTTTGATGAGACATGATCAACTTTTAGAAATTATGAATAAGGTAAAGTCTAAGTTTTTGTTTTGTTTAGATCAAAATTATAGTCAATTTAAGGATTTTAAAGAATTAAATATAAAAGTTATTACTTGTTCTCCAGTTGATGAATTTTCTTTTATTACTAAAGCTGTATATAAGAAACAAAATAAAGAGAAATTAAAAGATTTTAAAGATGGACATTTAGTTTTTACAGATTTATTAAAGTATGGTTCTACTATTAAAGAAGTAAAAACATGTTTTGAAGATGCAGTATATCTTCATTCTGGTGGGACTACAGGTAAGGCTAAAACTATTGCTTTATCTTCCTATGCTATTAATATTTTATGTGCTCAGGCCCCTTTTATTTTAAAAAGAAAGCAGTTTAGAGATCTACATATGATGGCTGTTTTACCAATGTTTCATGGTTTTGGTTTATGTATGGGTGTTCATATTGTTTTGGCTAATGGGGCTATTTCTACATTGATTCCGAAATTTTCTTCTAATTTGGTTTGTAAATATCTTTCTAAAGGTAAAATTAATTATATGATTGGTATTCCTGTTTTATATGAAGCTTTACTTAATAATGAGAAATTTTCAAAGAAAAATTTACAAGACTTATTTATTTGTTTTGTTGGTGGTGATTCTGTTACTACTTCTTTATTAGAGCGTTTTAATAAGTTTATGAAAGATAATAATTCACCTTGTCATTTATATCAAGGATATGGACTTACTGAAACTGTTACTGTTTGTAATGTTAATACTGATACTGATTGTAATATAGAATCTGTTGGTAAGTGTTTACCCCATATGGAGGCTAAAATTGTTGATTTAAATACTGGTAGAGATTTAGAAAATTATAAGGCTGGTGAAATATATTTAAGTGGTGAATCTTTAATGAATGGATATCGTTTTGATACTGACTTAAGTGATCCGCTTGTTTTAGATTCTTTTGGTAAAAAATGGTTAAAGACTGGTGATTATGGTTATTTAGATGAAAATAATTATTTACATTTTATTCAAAGATTAAAACGTATTATTAAAGTTAATGGGATTAATGTTTTTCCTTCTGAAGTTGAAAATCTTATGACTTCTTTACCAGAGATTTTTCAAGCTGCTGCTATTGGGAAAGAAGATGAAAAGTTTGGAAATATGTTGTATTTATATATTGTTAAAAACAAAAAACTTGCTTTTAAATATACAACTGATGAATTAAATAGTTTAATTAAAGAAAAATTAGGTGTTTATTCTCAGCCTAAAAAGATTATTTTTGTTGATAGTTTACCTCAAACATTAATTGGTAAAATTGATTATGTAAAGATTTCTAAATGGGAGGATTAGTAATGGAAGATCAAAGAATTAATAGTTTAACTAAACATAATTTGAAGTCTTTTTCAAAAAGTGGATTTCTAGGTTTCTTAATTGGTTTAGCAGTTATTGTTCCTGGTATTTCTGGGGCTACTATTTCAATTATTTTTAAGCTTTATGATAAGTTAATTTTTGCTTTTTCAATTTTGTTTAAGCATTTTTTTAAGGCAATTTGTTGGTTAATCCCTTTGGCGCTAGGGGCTATTATAGGGATTTTAGTTGGATATTTAGGGGTAAAAGAAGCTTTAAATTATATTCCTTTTGCTATTGTTTGCTTGTTTGCTGGTTTGATGTTAGGGGCTTTTAAAGTGGTTTTTAAGGAAATTAAAGGTCAAAAAGTTACTTCTTTAAGAGTTGTTTTGTTTGTTTTAGGTTTAATTTTACCTATTTTATGTTCAGTGTTATCTGTTTTATTTAACCATAATGTTTCAATGTCATTTTTTGATAATTTGTCTTGGTATTATTATATTATTTTCTTTTTTGTTGGCATTGTGATTTCTTTAACTCAGCTTGTTCCTGGTTTATCTGCTTCGGCTTTTTTGATGATGATTGGATATTTTTCTATTTTAATTAATGGTTTAGGTCATGATTCTAATGGACAATTTTATTGGATTAGTAATCCTAAAATAATTGGTATTTATGTTTGTTTATTGCTCGGCTTTTTATTAGGATTGATTTTGTTTGCTAAAGGGCTTGATGTTTTGTTTACTAAGGCCAAAGCTACTTCATATTTTATGATTGTTGGTCTTTCTTTAGGTAGTATTATTACTATGTTTTATAATCCTGAAATTAATTTAACTTATCAAAGGTGGTTAGGTGAAAATAATTCATCTACTGCTTTAAGTATGCCTATTGATTTGTCTATTGGTATTGTTTTATTTATTGTTGGTTTTATAGTTTCTTTTAGTTTAGTTATTTATCAAGAGAAAAACGAAAGAAAAGCTATTTCGATTAAAAACAATTAATTTGTGATATACTTATAAAAATTTTTAATGGAAGGGGTAAATATGTTACTATCAAAAAATATTGCTTTAGAAGTAATAAATAACTGTTTATTAACAGGTGCTGATTTTGCTGAAATTTATGTTCAGAGAAAGTTTTCACATAATTTAGCATTATCACATAAAAGAGTAGATACTTGTGTTTCTAGTTTAACTTATGGGGCTTCAATAAGAATAATGTTAGGAACTAAATGTGTTTTTGGATATACTCAAGATGTTTCTAAAAAAGGTTTACTAGATTTGGCTGATCGTTTAAAAGGTTCTTTTAATGGTAAACAAGAAATTAATTTAGCTGAATTTAGTAAAGTTAAGGTTGGTAAAAAGCATCAGCCTTTAAAGCCACATGATTCTTTAACTAATGAACAAAAAATTGCTTATTTAAAGCAAGGGGAACAAGCGATTTATGCAGTTTCTCCTTTAATTATTAACGCTACTTGTGCTTTAGTTGAATGGGATGAAGAAATTGAAGTATTTAATTCTAAAGGTGCTCATGTTTCTGATAAAAGAACAAGAACTAGATTAGCTGTTTCTGCAGTTGCTGGTAAGAATAATGAGTTTCAATCAGCTTTTGAAGGTCCTGGTGGTTCTGTTGGTTTGGAATTATTAGATTCTGTAGATATTGTAGCTACTGGTAAAAAAGTGGCTGAAACTGCTTTAAAGCTATTATCTGCTCCAGAATGTCCTTCTGGAAAAATGACTGTTATTATTGGTAATAAGTTTGGTGGAGTTTTATTCCATGAAGCTTGTGGTCATCCACTTGAAGGTGTTGCTATTTCACATAAGACCAGTGTTTTTTCTGATAAATTAGGTCAACAAATTGCTTCTAAGGAAGTTACTGCTATTGATGATGGAACTATTGATCATGGTTGGGGTTCTTCTAATTTTGATGATGAAGGTGAAGTTACTACTAAAAATGTTTTGATTAAAGATGGTATTTTAACTTCTTTTATGATGGATAATTTTGAAGGTAGAAGAATGAATAGAGTATCTACTGGGGCTTGTAGAAGACAATCTTATAAGTATTTACCTACTACTAGAATGACTAATACTTATATTGCTAATGGTAAATATAGTGTAGAAGATATGATCAAAGCTACAAAGTTTGGTTTATATTGTGTTTCTTTTAATGGTGGTAGTGTTGATCCTTCTACTGATAAGTTTAATTTTACTGCTTCGGAAGCTTATATTATTAAAGATGGAAAAATTGATCATTTAGTTAAAGATGCTTCATTAGTAGGTTATGGATATGAAGTCTTAAAAAATATTGATATGGTTGGTAATGATTTAGGACGTGGACAAGGTATGTGTGGAGCCGCTTCTGGTTCTATTCCAGTTGATGTTGGTCAGCCAACTTTAAGAGTTCAAAATATTACTGTTGGTGGTAGAGGAGGTAAGGTTAATGCTTAATTTTAAGAAATTATTTTTAAAAGCTAAAGAAGAAAATTTAGAGCCTTTTGAAGTTACTAGTAAATCTGCTTTAAGTCTTTCTATTAGTTTATTTAATGATGAGGTAGAAAATTTAACTTCTTCTACTGATGGTGGAATTTATGCGCGTGGTTTATATAAGGATCAATTAGGTTCTTTTAGTTCTGATAAGGCTGATAATAGTGAGATTGATTTTATTGTTAATCAAGTCTTAGAAAATGCTAAATATGGTATTAAAGGGGAACCTGAGCTTTTTTTAAAACCTGGTTTAAAATACCAAAGAGTTCATACTTATTTTAAAGGCTTAGAAAATATTACTTCTGAATTATTAGTTTCTTTAGGACAAAAAATTTATAAATTAGCAAAAGAATTAGATAGTAGGATTGATGTTGTTCAAACTAGCTTAGAATATTCTTCTACTATAGAGACTGCTCAAAATTCTAATGGTTTAAAATTAAAAGATAAATCTAATAGATTAGTAATTACCACTTCTTTACAAGCTAAAGATGGTAAGGAAATTCAATCTGGTTTTAATTATGCTTTTGTTACTGATTTAAATAAATTAAACTATGAAGAATTTACTAAAGAAGCTGTAAGAAAAACTGTTAGTCAATTTAATGGAATTGAAGTTTCTTCTAATAAATATAATGTGTTACTTAATAATGAATCAGCGGCAATTTTACTTTCTATTTTATTAGATCAAACTTCTGCATATTCTGTTAAGAATCACCTTTCATTATTTGAAAATAAAGTTGGTCAACAAGTATTGTCTAAAAAGTTAACTATTTTGGATGCTCCTCATTCAAAGACTTTATTTGATACTTCTTTTGATGATGATTTATATCCTACATCTAATAAAGTTGTTGTGGATAAAGGTGTTTTAAAAACTTATTTATATGATTTACAAACAGCTAAAGAGTTTAATACTACTACAACCGGAAATGGCACTTCTGAAGGTGGTAAAGTGGTTCCTGCTTTTAATTTCATGGTAATTAAAAAAGGAAGACTTTCTTTTGAAGAATTGGTAAAGAAAGTTAATAATGGTATTTATATTACTTCATTAGAAGGTATTGGCACTGGTATTAATTCTCAATCTGGTGATTATTCTTTACAGGCTTCAGGTTATTTAATTGAAGATGGCAAAATTAGTAAGCCTATTCCTTTAATGACTGCTTCAGGTAATTTATTAAAAGATTTTAATAAGGTAGAAGCAGTAGGCTCTGATAGTAAATTAACTTATTATGGTGTTAATTCGCCTTCTATTATTTTAAGAAAGATTTCAGTTTCAGGTAAATAGTAAATAAGAGGATGGTAGATTATAGTTCTATTTCATCCTCTTTTTATTGGTTTTAAATAAATGATTTTGATTTCTTAAGTTTTATATAATGTATTTTAGTTAAAATGTTTTTTTAAAATAATTTTTTGTAATTTTTAAATTTATATATAAAAATTAAAATTTTGTAAAAAAACACTTGCACAAATTTTTAAAAATGTTATAATTTCATTAATCTTATTAAAAGGGGATTGAAAGGTTATATCAAATTATGAAACGAAAAAAGTTTTTTACGTTGCTTTTTCTTTTACCTATTTTTTTAGTAGGTTGTGATGAAAAAGTAAGCAGTGCTATTTCTTACGACATTTCTTCAGCAAGTAATACTGTTACAAGTTCTAGTTCTTCTGAGGAAATATCTAGTTCTGAAACTAATCATGGTGATAGTTCTAGTTCTACTAGTGGCACTTCTGAGGGTGAGGATGTAGGTTCTATTGATCCTGCTAATTCACCATGGAATGAAGAAATTACTAAAAAGATGATGGAAGTTTTAGGTGGTAATGTTATTCCTTATATTGATTTAGGTAAAGGTAATATTGATGTTGAAACTAATATTAATGATGAGGACGATAATTATCGTTCTTCTTTGTTTTTGACTGGTGGTAAGTTCTTATCTAGCTCTTTACAAAACGCTATTACTGAATATGAAAAACATAAATGGGAAGTAGTTAATATTAATGATGGTTTTTATGCTAAAAACACTAAGTTAAATTTAAGTGTTATTGCTAAACCAAATTCTTCTAATTTAATTACTTTACAAGCGTGGTATAGTGAGCCATTTGATCCAACAACTGTTACTGATTGGGATGAGGTTACTAAAGCTAAAATTAAAGAATATTTTGGTGTCTTTGAAGTGCCATTTGTTTATTTAGGAACTAAAGATTATAAAGTAGCTTATTCTGAAATAGAAGGTCTAATGATTGTTACTGGTGGACTTTTTGATGATAAAGTTTACGACGTATTTAAAAAGACTTATGAATCAAAAGGTTTTGAAGTAGGTACTAAAGAAGATGATGTTACTACACTTATTGCTAAGAAAAAATATGGTGAATCAGAATTATCTGTTACCCTTTATAAGGAAAATAATAAAGCCAAAATTAATGTTAGCATCAATGAAGCTTTTGATGCTAATAACCAAACTAGTTGGCCAACTGCAGTAAATAAGGAACTTGGTGTTGTTCTTAATAATGAAACCTTCCCATATATTTATTTAGGCACTACATATCCTGTTGTTGACACTTCAGCAACTAATTTTCGTCAGTTAGTTGTTAAAGGTAAAATTTGGAATGATTCTATTATTACTAGTGTTAAAGCTAAATTAACTGATCCTTTAGTTGGATGGACTGTTGATGCTGATAGTGAAACTGATAGCAGTATTTCTTTAAGTAAAGTTACAGATTCATCTACTTTTCATGTTACTGTAGAAAAGGTTAAAGGCTTAGTAACTGCTGATGTAGATAGTCCTAAAATGACTATTAAAAAGATTGAAAAGTATGATTCAAGTAAAGCTACAGACTATACCCAAGGGGTGAAAGATGGATTTAAAAAGGCTTTTAATGAAGATATTTCTAATGTCTTAAAATTTGTTTATTTAGGAACAGTTTCTCCTGTGTTTAGTTCAGCTAGTACTAAATACGATAATATTTATAACTTAGTAGGTGGAGCTTATGATGATAGAATACTTGCTGATTTTGATAGCAAATTTAATGCTGAAAATTCATATTTAGTTGCTAATAAAAAAGGTACTTCTTATTCTTCTTCACAAATTATTTTAAGAAATGTTTTAAAGAATGTTAATGGAGCTACTTATCAAATTGCTTTGATTTATGTTAATGATGATTTTAAAACAGTTCGTTTAGAAATTATCAAATCAATTGATATTAAAAAGAATTCGGATTGGTCTGATGCTGCTAAAGAAGTTTTTAAATCTGTTTTAGGTGATGACATTGTAGTTCCATATTTTGAAACTAATGCAGGTGGTGTCGAAGCAGAACTTTATTCTTATACTAATTCTGTGAAATTTAATTTCATGCCAGGTAATAGCTTAGCTTCAATAATTTATGGAATTTATACAGCTTTTGATACTGCTAAGGATAATTATCAAATCGATTTAATTTATGATCCTAGTTTTTCAACTTATGATGGTGAAGCATTTTTAAATGGCTTAAATGCTACTACTACTTTAGCTGATGGACGAGAGTTAAAGTTTGATTTCACCTTTTCTTCAGCTTATGATACACGTTATTCTATTACTGCTTATGCGAGTATTGTTGAAAAATACGATTTTGCAAATAATAAAGAAACAAGCTGGCCTAGCAATGTTACTGATGCTATTAAAAAGAAATTTGGTGATATTGATGTACCTTATGTTTATTTAGGAACTAAGTATCCGAAAGTAAGAATTAATGATAAGTCATTTTTTGATTATGAAAAGTTCCAAATTATTGGTAATGGTAATTCAGATACCTTTTATACTGATGTACAAACAACTTTAAAGGATAAAGGATTTACTTTTAAGGAAGAGTATTATTCAAATTTAATAGCTACTAAAAATACTTCTAGCGGTATTCTTACTTTAACTTTCGGCGTTAGTAATGATCATCCTTATATGGGTGTTTCTTATGTAGAAATACTTAATCCTAAAGAATATACTGGCTATTCTGATGAGATTAAATCAGCTTTAAATAAGAATATGAATAATAATGAAGTACCTGTTGTTTATTTAGGTACTAAGAATCCAACTTTCACAGAGAAATCTATTTTTGGTGGTACTACTAATTTAGTACAAGTTGTTGGTTCTAAGTTCAGTAAAGAATTATATCCAGTTTTATTTGATTATTTTAAATCGCAGAATTTAATAGAAGAATGGAATATGAAATATGGTGGCTCAGATAACTACCCTGAAATTACTGGTTATAAAATTTTAGATGATGATACTGTTGTTAGATTTTGTATTGAAAGATCATATGTCTATAGTGACTATATGAATACTGCTAATTTCTATTATGATAAAAAAATTGATACTTTAAATGCCACTTCTGATAGTTGGGAAAGTATGGATCCAAGTGATGCTACAAGTGAAGAAGAAAAGCCTTCAAATAAAATCAAAAAATTATTTAACAATGAGGCTTTAGATCCATTTATCTATTCTGATTCTACTAATACTAGTAAAACAGCAACATTTACTTTCCCAAGTGATCTAACTACAGCTAATATTAATGTTTTAATAAGAAATGAAGGAGCTAATTTTAGTGGTTATATGTTAATGAAGAGTAAAAAGGCTTTAGAAGCTCAAGGCTTTACAGTTACTTATAATCCGTTTGGTAAATATTCTTCTTATGGTTATATGCCAATTCTTAACTTTAATAAGAAAACTGAAAAAGGTTCTATTATTAGTGGATACTTATCTTCTTATTCTACTGGGAATAAAAGTACTAATGGATGGCAAACCAGTATTTATTATTTACCATCTTATAGTTTCTTTACTCAAACAGATTGGTCTGATAATACCAAGAAAGAATTAACAGACACATTTGGCACCTTACCAATTCCTTATGTTAATTTGGGTGTTAATGATGTATCTATTGTTAAATTAAGTGATGTTGGTTTAAGACTTGTAGCATATAATTATAAAAATGGTATCATTGATGATATCTTTAGTGTCTTTAAAAAAGCTGGTTGGGATATGTCTTATGTTATTGATTATAATTATGGATATCCTCAGAAGAAGGCTTATGGTTATATAAAATACGAAGATAAAGAATATGGTATGCTTATTGAAACAAGTTCTCCTGATTTAGGAAACAATTATGTTGGTATTTCAATTTATAAGGCGTAATTAATAATTATCTTTGATAAAAGGATGGAGACTTTAATTAGTTTCTATCCTTTTTATTTAAAAAATTAAAAAACACTTGCATTAGTAAAAATAAAGTGGTAACTTATATGCAATGTTAGTTATAAGGCGGTTTATACTAAATACCTTATACAAAAGCAGGCCGAAAAAATATATCAATTTTTACTAAAAGGGGGGCTTTTTTATGTTTAAAAATTTTAGAAAAAGAGTTTTAGCAGAAAATTTATTAAGAGGCTTTTTATATGGGCTATCCATCGGGCTATTAGTAAGTGCAATTTTAATTACTACTTTCTTATTAACTGGTTTAGATACTTGGTTATATTTTGTAATTATTGCTATTTGTGGTGTTGCTAGTATAGCAATTACAATGGTTGTTTATTATTTTATTAAGAAACCTACTGAAAATGATGTGGCTAAAAGAGTTGATAAAGCTTTTGATTTAAAAGAAAGAGCTGCTACTTATGTTGCTTATCAAAATAAATCTTCTCTTTTAATTGATGCTCAAAGAAAAGATGCTATAGAGCATGTTAAAGGTAAAAAAGCTAGAAGAGTTGCTATTAAATTAGCTGCTTTAAATATTCCTGCTTTATTAATAGGTGCTTCTTTATTTACTACTTCTATTTTTACTAATGATATTAAAGCCAGTCTTACTACTAAAGTTGTTCAACCTGGTGATAATTTTGATGATGAAACAGATGAGATTATTGATGAAATTAAAGATATAATTAGTAAAAGTGAAGCTTCTGCTGCTTTTAAGGAAGAATTAATGAAAATTTTAAATCAATTAAAGAAAGATTTAGAAGGCGATACTGATGTTAATTCTCGTGCTATTAAAGTACGTGATGCTATTAAATTAGTTGATGAAGCTTTAGATAGAGTTAATACTAAGGAAGAAATTGGTAGAGAATTAGCTAAGAGTGAATCTCATTTTAAAGAAGTTGGACTTGGTATGGTTAAAGCTTCTATTGATGATATTAAAGCTGCATTTGAATTACTAAAAGCTGATTCTAAAGATGCTTTACTTATAAATCCTTTAATTAAATTATTAACTAATTGGTCTAATGATATTGATGGTGCTTTAACTAGATCTAGAGTGTCTTCTACTGATGCAATTTATCAAATATTTTCTACTTTAAGTACTAAGTTTAAAAATGTTTCTAAAAGTTTAGAAGAAAAAGAAGCTAATGCTGATATGCCTGGTAGTGAAATTACAAAGTTATTAAATATTTCTCGTGAACAGGTAATTAATGCTTTGGATCAAGCTTTAAAAGAATTAACTGAAGATGTTCAAACTGAAATTAATAATTCTAACACAGCTGAAGAAGTTAAGAAAATGATGGAAGCTTTGATTAATCCTTCATCTAATGGTGGTTCTGGCAATTCTGGTGAAAATTCTGGTCAAAATGGAAGTCAAGAAGGTGATGGAAGCCAAGGTGGTAGTGGAGATCAACAAGGTGATCAAGGAAACCAAGATGGAAATCAAGGTAGCCAGGGTGGTCAACAAGGTGGTCAACAAGGTGGTCAAGGAGGCGGCTCTCAAGGTGAGGGTAGTGGTGAAGGCCAAGAAGGCAATGGCAATGGTTCTGGTCAAGGCCAAGGTGAAGGAGAAGGTAATGGCTCTAGTCAAGGAGAAGGTGCTAGCTCTGGTAATGGTTCTACTCAATATGGCTCAAATGATGAAGTTTACACTGGTGATGGTAAAAAAGAATATGGTGATGTTCTTTCTGACTATAAGGGTGATGCTACAAATGATGGAAAAGACAGTGGCGATAGTGATTTAGATGGTGCTATTGGTGATTACTTTGATGCTTTATATGGTGATAGCAATAAAGGTGATACTACTGGTGGAGATTCTGGTGAAGGTGGAGATTCAGGAACTAAAGGGGACTCTAATTCATCTGGTTCTGATACAACTCAAAAGTAATTGTTAAAAAGAAAGGTAAATAATTAAAATGGAAAAAGAAGCTGTAGTTAAAGAATTTGCTGATTCTGTAAGTAAAATTAAAGTAGAATTACATAAAGATATTGTTGGACAAGAGGAAGTTGTTGATAATATTATTATTGCTATTATTGCTGGTGGTAACGTTTTACTTGAAGGCGTCCCTGGCACTGGTAAAACTAGACTTGTTAGATCTTTGGGTCAAACTTTGTCTTTACCATTTTCTAGAATTCAGTTCACACCTGATTTAATGCCTTCTGATGTTACTGGTACAAATGTAATTAGAAAAGATAAAAACGGAAATTTAGTGTCTTCTTTCCAAAAGGGACCAATCTTTGCTTCTATTATTTTGGCAGATGAAATTAACCGTGCTACTCCTAAAACTCAGGCAGCTATGCTTGAAGTTATGCAGGAACATAAGGTAACTATTTCTGGTGTTTCTTATCCAATGGCTGAACCTTTCTTTGTTCTTGCTACTGAAAACCCTATTGAGCAAGATGGTACTTATCCACTTCCTGAAGCTCAAATGGATCGTTTCTTGTTTAAACTTGTTATGCGTTATCCTTCTGTTCAAGAACTTTCTAATATTGTTACTATGACTCAGGTTACTCAAGCTGAACAAGCTAGTAAAGTTATTGATGGTCCAACAATTTTGGAAATGAGAAAATTAGCAGTTGGTGTTCCTATTGCTCCAGATGTTTTAGATTATGCTATGAAGTTAGTTCATAAGACTCATACTGAAGTTGATAATTCTTCTGATGTTGCTAAGAAGTACATTAAATATGGTGCTTCTCCAAGAGCTTGTCAGGCTTTAGTTACTGGTGCAAAGATTAAGGCTTTAATGAAGGGACTTTATAATGTCTCTTATGATGATATTGATGAATTAGCTTTACCTGTTTTAAGACATAGAATTAAAGTTAATTACAATGCTATTAATGATGGCTTAGATGTTGATAAAGTTATTGGATTATTAATTAAAGAGTGTAGAAAGGAAAAGTAATATGAAACAAGTCATCGACGAGGCTTTTCTTTCTCAGGTCGAATTGTTTTCATTAACTATTAGAGATAATGTTGCGGGACTTTTTGGTGGAAATCATCAATCAAAAAAGTTCGGTTCTTCATGTGAATTCGCTGATTATCGTGACTATGTTGAAGGTGATGATATTACTAAAATAGACTGGAATTTGTATGGTAGATTTGAAAAACTTTATCTAAAATTATATTTAGATGAAAAACAAATGCATACAAAAATCTATTTAGATGCTTCTACATCCATGTCTTTTTATAAAAAGAGTGATTATGCCTTAAGATTAGTTACAACATTAGCTTACTTATCTGTAGCTAATATGGATAAAGTTTCTTTGTATCTTATTAGAGGTAATCAAATAGAACCTGTTTTTGAAAAAGTTGTAGGGAAAGAAAACTTTATGTATAACATCGTTAAAATGAATAAAATTAAGTTTGATGGTGATAGTTTTATTTCTGAAGCAATAAATAAAAGTAGCGTTGGCTATGGTGATGGAAAAAGCATTATTATTTCTGATTTTTTAACAGAAAATGATTATTCTGAAGCTATTGATTTTCTTAGAAGCAAAAAAAGGGATGTATTATGTATTCAACTTTTAGCCGATGAAGAAGTTAACCCTGGTTTTCGTGGAAAAAATTTATTATATGATTCAGAAAATTATGATTCCTCTTTTAAAAAGAATATTACAAGAGATGTTTTAAAGGCTTATAACCAAGCTTTAGAATATGTAAAAAACAAGCTTTTTAATTATTGTAGTTCAAGAGAAGCTGATTACGTTTTTTATCCAACAAAGCTTCCTTTAAGAGAGCTTTTCTTAAATAATTTAGTACAGAAAGGAGTGATTAAATGAGTTTTTTATATCCATTAGGCTTTTTAATTCTCCTTGCTATTCCTGTTTTAATTATTATTTATATCTTAAGAAACAAATATAAGGAGAGTACAGTATCTTCTTCTTATATTTGGGAATTAAGTAAAAAATTTTTAAAAAGAAAGAATCCTTTAAATTCTTTTTCTAATTTATTAACATTGATTTTACAGTGTTTAGTAATTACTTTTTTAGCGATTTCCTTAGCCAATCCTGTTTTTACTTTTAAGGATGCTGCTGAAAATTATGTGTTTATTTTAGACTCTTCTGCAAGTATGCAAATGAAAGGAAAAGAAAAATCAAGATTTGATGAAGCAAAGGATCAAATTATTAACATTGCTGATCAAGCAAAAAATGGTTCGACTTTTACTTTGATTGCTTCTGATAGTGAGTCTCAATTAGTTTGTCAAAATGTTAAGGATAAGGTTGTTTTTGATTCTTTTATTAAAAATACAGAAATTGATGAACAAAACTCTTCTTTGGATAATGCTTTTAGCATTGCTCAAAAGTTTATTTCTGAAGGTAAAGGAAGCAAATGTTATTTAGCTACTGATAAGAAGGTTGCCTCTTCTGATTCTTTTACTTTAATTGATGTTTCTTCAGATTTAGTTAATTATGGAATTAGCGATATGAAGTATGAATTAGGTCGTAATCGTGATGTTAATATATCTTTGAAAGCTGCTAGTTATTCAAAGGATGCGACTGTTAGAGTTGAATTCTATATTAATGATATTTCTTTAGGTTACAAAGATGTTGAAACTAAAAAAGGTGAATTTACAGATGTTAAAATAAATGTCGCATTGTCAGATATTTTGGCTAAAGGAATTAGTATAAATACATTCACTTCTATGAAAGCTAAAGTTAAAAATACTGATGATCAATTTGATGTAGATAGTGAATATTATGTTTTTAATAATAATTCCAATGATGTTACTAATATTTTAGTTGTAAGTAATTCTCCTTATTTCTTTACTAGTGTATTTGATGCCTTAAATAAAAATGGTACTAGAATTAATTATCAAACATTTAATACTAGCCAGTACAATACTAAATTATTTTCTGGTTTTGATATTTATTTCTTTGACTGTTTTTCACCTACTGAATTACCAAGTGATGGAGCTGTTTGGTTATTTAATAGTACTGAAACTGTTCCAGAATCTGGTTTTTTAGCTCAGAAGGAAGTCGATGCGCCTGATCCAGGTGTTGTTCCAACTTATTCTAATAATACTGAGGATCTTTTATATAAGCAGCTTACTAAAAACTTAATTAAGAGAGAATTTAAAATTAAAACATATATGAGATATTCATTAACTTCTAATTTTACTACTATTCTTTCTTATAACAATTTACCATTTATTTTTGCAGGAAGAAATAATCGTGGACAAAGACAAGTCGTTGTTAATTTTGATATTCATGATTCTGACTTTGCTTTAATTGCTGATTTTATTATTTTAATGAGAAATTTCATTAATTATTCTAAACCTACAATTATTGATTCTTATGGTTATAATTCTTCCGATACTATTACATTATCTTTACCTGATAATACTTCTACTTTGGAAGTTGTTACTCCTTCTGGTAAAGTAGATTATCCAGAAATTGTAGATTTATCTACATATAAACTTACTGAAGTTGGAAAATATGTTATTAATTTCTCTGATATTTTAGGTTCAAAAAGGAGTATTAATATTTATTCTGCATATCCTTTAGAAGAAAGGGATCCTACTCCTAGTGATGAATCTTCATCAAGAGAGATTGTTTATTTAGGTGACTCAGAAGGAAAAGCTGACAGTATTTATGACGATATTTTACCAGTAGTTATTGTTGCTGTTATTTTCTTCTTAGCGGATTGGATTTTATATGGACATGAGCAATTTTAGATTTGGTAACCCTTGGCTATTATTTTTAATGATACCTTTAATTGCTGGCGTAGTTTTAGGGTTCTTCTTAATGAAAAAAGGAAAAAGGTATCAAAAGAAAAACATAATTTCATTATGCTTGCATTTAGTTATTTCTGTAGCTATAGCTTTTACTTTTGCTAATCCACAGTTCCTAACTGTTAGCAATCGTACTAGTTTTTATATTTTAGCTGATGCTTCGGCTTCTGATAAGGAATCAATTAGTCGAACTGATCAAATTATTAAAAAACTTAAAAGTGAAGCTGAAGAATTTCCTAATACAAAAGTCGGTGTTGTCGCTTTTGGTAAGGAAGCTAAAGTTTTAACTCCTTTAGGTGGAAAATTTAATTCATTAGCTGATGTATATAATGATAGTACTTTTAATTATACTGCTACTGATATTAAAGGCGCTTTGGAATTTACTTCACAACTATTTGATGGTGATGGAGTAAGAAGAATTACTTTAGTTTCTGATGGTATGGAAACTGATAATTCAGCTTTAGATGGAATGGAAGCTGTTTTAGCTAAAGATATTCAATTAGATGCTATTGATGTTACGGCTAATTATAAAAACGAAATTATCATTAACGCTTTAAAGTATTCTTCAAAAGTTTATTTAAATAGAGAAGAAAAAGTTGAGGTTTCTATAAATTCTACTAATGAAAATTTTGGTAAAGTTAATCTTTATTTAAATGGTAATTTAAAGGAAACTAAAGAAATTTCCTTATCTAAAGGTATAAATATAGTTAGTTTTGATTTAGATACTTCTAAAAATGGTGAATATAAATATAAAGTAGAAGTTGTTCCTAATTCACCTACTAATGATACTTTTATTGAAAATAATACCCGTTCTTTTTCTCAAATTGTTTCTGATGAATTTAACATTCTTTTTGTTGGAAGTAGTGAAAAAGAAGTTAGTGAATTTAAACGCTTAGGTGGTTTTTCAGATGCTACTAAAATTGATAGTATATTAGGTGATAATAAGAAAGTTCCTACTAGTTTAGAAGAATTAATTAAATATGATGAAATTGTAGTTGATAATACTGATATTTCTTCTTTAAATAATTATGAACAATTTATTTCTAATTTAAATAAAGCTGTTTCTATTTATGGTAAAAGTTTAATGACATTTGATTCTACTAAAGCTGGTGATACTACTTCAGAATCTGTAAGTCAGTTTAATGATTTACTTCCTGTTCAGTATCAACCTGATGATACTAGAGCCTTAGTCTTATTAATTGATACTTCTGGCTCTATGTCAGGTAATAATATTCAAATGGCTATTGCTGGGGCTAAAGCTGTTGTTGAAAAGTTAAAAATAAACGATTCAATTTCTATTGTTACTTTTGCTACTGATGTTCAGGTTCCTGTTTCAATGACTACTTTAAGAAATGAGCAAACTAGAAAAGAAATTTTAGATAAAATTAATATTTTAAGTGGTAATGGTTCTACCGATATGCGTATTGGTTTAGAAGAAGCCTATAAGCAAATTATTGGTGTTTCTGCTGAATATAAAACTGTTATTACTATTTCTGATGGTCTTCCTGGTGATAGTGAATCAGACCTTGAAAAGCAAGTTAACTCTATGTCATTTAATAATATTTCTTGTTCATTTATTAATATTGGTAGTGGTGATGGTGCTACTTTGTTTAAAACTTTATCTAAAATTGGTAATGGATCTTATTATTATATCGATACTGAATTAGATTTATCTAAAGTTATGGTTGATGCTATTGAACAAGAAGTTATTGATACTGTTATTGAACAATCTAGTTCAACAATTCAATATCGTTTAGTAAATGATCCTAGCTTAAGAGATGGGTTAGTTGATAATTTAGGAACTATTGACGGCTTTAATTATGCGAGAATGAAAAGCGGTGCAAATACTGTTTTAACTGTGCAGTATGTTCATACAAATTCTGATAACCAAATTAATGTTATAGCTATTCCTTTATATGCTTATTGGGATTTTGGAAAAGGTAGAGTTACTTCCTTCACTTCTTCTTTAACAGGTGATTGGACAAGAACATTAAGAAATTCTGTTTATGGACAACTATTCTTTAAAAATATGATTTCACAGTCTTTACCTTCTCAGTTTGCTAGATCAATTTTAGATGTAGATTATCAAACTAATGGTTATACTACTACTTTAAAGGTTAGTCCTAATAATGGAGACTTAGAAGCTAAAATTAGTGTTAAAGTTACTGATCCTAACAATACAGTTTCTAATGATATTAATTTAGTTTTTGATGGAACTTCTTACACTACTAACTTAGATACTCCTAATGTTGGTGAATATAAAGTTGAAATCACTTATAGCCAAAAAGATAGTGAAGGTAACTATCAAGTGAGTCAGGTTGATAATGTTTCGATTTTCTATGATTTCTCTAAAGAATTTAATTTTAATGATTATAATGAAAATAAGCTACTTTATAAATTATCAAAACAAGGAAGTGGTAACTTATATTCTGAAAATCAAGCTTTAGATGATGAAAACAAAATATATGTTGTTTCTAATAGTCAATTAAATAAAGCTTCTTATACTTCTACAATGGTTTATTTCTTAGCTTTTACTGTTACTTTATTTTTAGCTGATATTGCAGTTAGAAAGACAGAGTTTAGAAGAAAGAAAAAAGAGAAAAAAGAAGAAGATAATCCAGCTTCATATTTCTAATTATTAAAGGTGCTATAGTTAGTTTCTATAGCATCTTTTTATTAAGCAAATTTTTTGCATAATTATAGTCTTGGTCCTATATTTTAATCATGGAGGATATTAATATGAACTATATTTATGCTAGTCGTTATGGAAAAACAGAAGGTTTAGTTAAAGCTTTAAATTTAAATGCTTTAAGGATTGTTAATGGTGATGAAAAAAGTGATAAAGACTTTGTTTTATTTACCTATACTGATGGAAATGGAATTGTTCCAGGTATTGTAAATAAATTCTTAAAATCTAATTATCAACATTTAAAAGCTGTTATTGCTTTAGGAAATAAAGCTCATCATCCACAAACTTTTGCTGTGGCTGGTGATAAAATTTCTAATGAATATAAAGTACCTTTATTAGCCAAAGTTGATACTCCAGTTAATGAAGATATTATTAGTCATTTAAAACAAATTTTAGAAAATTATTAAAAAAGACTCTAACTTTGTATGCGAATAAAAGCATTAGTAAAGTTAGAGTTTTTTGGTCCTTATTTTTTGAAAAAAGTCACTTAAAATTGACTCACTTTCTTTTAAAGGTAAATAATGAATTTTTATATTATAGTTTTCTGGATTTATTAAGTATTTGCTAAAAGCCCCTTCATCTTTATTGAGAGTTGAAAAATATATTTCTTTAATATTTGAATTAATTAAGGCTCCTAAGCACATTAAGCATGGTTCTAAGCTTATATAGATTTTATATCCTTTTAGGTTATAAGTCTTTTCTTTTGAATATGCTAAATTTAGGCAGTTAATTTCTGCATGCTTTAATGGATTATTTGTTTTTATTGTAGTATTAAAAGCAGATGAGATAATTTTGTTATCTTTTACTATAAGTGCGCCTATAGGGACTTCTTCTTGTTGATAAGCTTTTATAGCTTCTAAATAAGCTAAATGTAAATATTCTAAATCAGTCATATAAAAAAGACCATCGCACATAAAGCTTAAACTTATGGCTGCTTCCGTCAAGACCTGACCAGGTTCGTAAAAGCCTTATCGCAATGGCATATTTAATATAGCAAACTATTTATTTTTTTTAAAGTTTTATTTTTGATTTTGTTGTATTAAAATAATTTTTGTTATGAAATCTTTAAAAGAACTTTTAATATTAGGACCTGGTCCTTCTTCTTCGCATACTATTGGCCCTTATAGAATTGTTAATGATTTTTTAAAAAGAACTAGTAAGATGAAAGTAGAGTCTTATTCTATTCTTGTTTGTGGTTCTTTAGCATTAACTGGTAAAGGGCATTTTACTGATTTAATTATAAAAAAAGCTTTGGAAGGTAAAAAATATTCTTTATCTTTTTCTTCTTCTTTTAGCAATTTAAAGCATCCTAATACGATGAAATTAACTGCTAATTTAAAAGATAATTCTATTTATTCCCTTACTTATTTCTCTATTGGGGGTGGTTCTTTTAGAGTTGATGGAGAAGAAAATAATATAAATGATCTTTATCCTTTTTCTTCTTTTGATGAATTAAAAAAATACATGGAAACTAATAATATATATGATATTTATCAAATAATTGAGCATTTTGAAGGTGAAGAAATTTATAAGTATGGACTAAGTTTATTAAAAAGTATGTTTAATACTATTAAAAGTGAATTAAAAGAAGATTTTTATTTACCTGGCCCTTTAAAATTAGAGACTGTTAGTATGAAAATATATAAAAATGCATTGCTTTTAAAAAATAAAGATGAAAAAAGAACCATGCTTTTAACCGCTTTTAGTTATGCTACTAGCGAAGCTAATGCCATGGGAAAAATTGTTTGTACTACTCCGACTTGTGGGGCAAGTGGTGTTGTTCCTGCTGTTTTGTATTATGAAAAAGTATTTCATCATTATTCTTATAAGGAATTAGTTAAGGCTTTTTTAGTCGGTGCTTTAGTTTGTAATTTTATTAAGGAAAATGCGGCAGTTTCAGGAGCTTTATTAGGTTGTCAAGCTGAGATTGGTTCAGCTAGTTGTTTTGCTAGTGCTAGCTTATGTTATTTGCATCATTTAAGTTTAAGACAAATTGAATATGGTGCTGAAGTTGCTATGGAACATTTTTTAGGTTTAACTTGTGATCCGGTTAATGGATATGTTCAAATTCCATGTATTGAAAGAAATGGTATGGCAAGTATTCATTCTTATACTAGTTATTTATATAGTAAAGATATTGCACCATTTAGAAGTAATAAAGTCTCTTTTGATAATGTTATTAAAGCAATGAAAGAAACTGGTGAAAAAATGGATCAGGATTTAAAAGAAACTTCTTTAGGTGGTTTAGCAAAAATTGTTCATTTTTCTTGCTAATGATATAATAAAAATATGCAAACTTCTTATTTTATTACTGCTATCGTTTGGGTAAGTATTTCTTTACTTTTATTGATAGTTTTTGTAATTATGACTTATTTTACTCATAGATATTTTACAAAGAATCAAATTGTTCTTAAGTTTGAAAAAGATAATAAAATAGTTACTAAATCTTTTTATAAAAAAATAGGTAGTGAAATTATTGTAAATAATTTAAAAAAGCCTGAAGAATTTAGAGATTATGTTCCTTATTTAATTACTGTTAGTTCTGATTTAAAAGGTGATCTTAATTGTTTTACTATGCCAGATGAAAAAGTTGTAATTACTTTTAGTAAAAAAGTAAAAAAACCAACTGAGGGTTTTATAAGTCAAAAATATGAATTAAAAGTTCCTGAAGCGATTTTGTCTTTGGAGGCTAGTGAAACTAAAGAAGTTTTACTTTTAAGTATAGAAGATGTAAAGAAACATATTATTGCTTCTAATAGTAAAAATAGTGTTTTTCCTATTTATAATTCTTTTTATTACTTAAATAAAAATGAAGAAAATTTATTGGTTTTAAAATGTGGTGAAGTAATTTATGGTGTAGTTTATGATAATCAAATGGTTTTAAAATTGTTTTTAAGATTACCTAGTTTTTATGTTAAAGATAAATTAAATAATTTAGAAAATTTAACTAATATTTTTGATGATTTATACTCTGTAATTATTGACTATCACTTTAAAAGTGTTAACCAGGTTTTTTCTTTGATT
Organism: Caryophanales bacterium UBA6879; assembly: GCA_002449135.1. Lineage (GTDB taxonomy): Bacteria > Bacillota_I > Bacilli_A > RFN20 > CAG-288 > Scatoplasma. Next base: position 21,715 of record DKCH01000025.1, read on the forward strand.
GATGATAGTTATTCTTATGCAAATAATTCTTTTTATTGTTTAGAAAAAAATGATTATGTTATAAAGAATCAAAATTATGTAAAGTATAATTCTGAAATTCTTTCTATTGATTATTATTTAGCTAGTGTTTTGGATCCACTTTTTGATTTAGCTTTAGATGATGCTCAAAAGTATTTGGAACATTTAAATAAAATACGTTTAAGAAAATTAGAATTAGAGTCTACTTTTATTAGTGAAAAAACAAAAATGCTAGATAAATTAGAAAAGCAAAAAAATGAAATTAAGAACGATAAGCTTCTTTTAGATAAATATAAACCTAGTTTAAAGGTAAAAACATATAGAACTAAAGAGGAAATATATAAAGAGTTAGATGATATTGAGTTTTTACCTCCTTCTAAATTGGTTTTGGAAAATATTTATGATTTTATCTTTTCTCATAAGGAGATGTTTTCATTAAATGTTCAAGAAAATGGAAATAGTACAAGGCAAATGGATGTTTTTTATTTTATTAATCGTCCTTTTTTAACTATTTATGTGAAAAATGGTTATATTAATTTCAATATTAAATTAAGTAAAGACTATGTTAATAATGTGCTTATAAAAAAGCACTCATATTTTGCTTTAATTAAATATGAAAAGGAAAGTGATTGGTATAAGTTAATTTTAGATTCTTCTTTTGATTCGTATGAAGAGATTTATTCTTTAGTTTTTAGTTCTTATAACTATATTAAAGATATTGTTTATGATATGAGAGTTTAATTACATAAATCTTGAAAATTTGTCCTTTTATTTTGTAAAATATATATAAGTTTTACTTTTTGGGAGGAAAATTAATATCATGAAAAAATCTTTTATGCTTTTGTCATTATTGATGCTTAGTACTTTTGCTATAGGTATTACAAGTTGTGGAAGTAATAATTCTTCTACAAATAATGATTCTAATGTGTCTTCTAATTTGTTAAGTGAAAGTGTTAATAATTCTTCTACTAGTAATGTTACATATACTTTTGAACAAGTTTTAAATAAATTAAAAGAAGGTTATCAGTCTACTAGCTTATTAGAATTTACTTATGATCCTACCTCTTATTCAGGCGGGTCTGTTAGACCAGTAATTCAAGCTCAATATATTAGAAATACTATTGGTACTGATGTCTTAAAAAGTGAAATTAGTGCAGTTGGGGATGATACTTCTGTAGTTCCTACTTATGTTCAATCTTTTCATATTCAAAAGGGCGATAATGATTTACCTGTGCAAGCTACTTTGTCTTTTAATAATACATTAGTTACTAAAACCATTAGTAATACAACATGGTCTAATTCTTATTATTCTAATGTTTTTAAGTCAGTGGAATTAGATGATTTTGTGAAAGAAGAAGATGAAAGTTATTCTTTAAAAGCTAAATCTATTGAGCAAAAGCAAAAACTTAATAAATTTGCAAGCCAATTTGTTATTGCAACTCTTCCAATTCAAGCAAAATCATTTAATTTATCTATTTCTAATGATTATGTTTTTTATACTTTTAATTTTGATTCTAGTACCACAGTTCAAGAAGGATATGAAGTTAGTATTTCTATTACTGGTGAAATATCACTTAAGAATACGGGTAAAGATCTAGTTTCAAAAGTTGATGTTATAAATGGTGAAGAAGATTTAGATTTTAAAAAGGCTATTGATTCATTAAAAACGCAAAACTGGGAATTCAATCATGTTGATGAAAGAAATTATGACTATAGTGAATATACTGCACTTTTTGCACAATATGGAATAGAAATACCTTCTAGTGTTTCTGTTAAACAAGTTGATGAAGCTAAGAGTAATAATAGTGATTTTTTAGTTAATAGTTCTTTACAAGCTAAAGCCGGTGATAAGACACAAGAATCTTCTAATAATTATCTTTTTAGACAAACAAATGATGGCTTAGCTTCTTTAGTTAATGGTGTTGATTTCTATAATAAAGAAGACTTCTATTATACTCAGGCCCCTACGAAAGATTATACTTTAGCTTCTATTCTTCCTAGTTTTAGTTTATCTTCTTTAGTTTTTGAAAAGGAAACTGTTTCTAATACGATTTTAAAATTTACTCCAAATTTGAATCTTCCTTTAAGTGATGATACTGGTTATTTATTTTCTGCTTTTGGTGATCAAATTTCTTCTTTGGAAAATTTTAGTATTGAAATTGATACTGCAAATAATACCGTTAAGTTTAATTTATCAACTAATGGAGGCACTAGTAATGATCCTTTAGGAATAGGCTCAAATTATAATGTCAAAATACCTTATACTTCTAACGTTTCTATTATTTATTCTAAATTTGGAGAAGTTTCTAATACTTTAGTTTCTAATGAAAAAATTCATGAAAATACTGATAATTTGTCATTAAAAAGTTTTGCTGCTCCTTATTATGAAGATGAAAAACAAGCTGGAATTTTAAATACTATTATTTCTTTAGATAATTTATCTTATATTCCTACTTTAGGTGGTTATTTTATTTCTTTGGATGAATTTGGTGTGGAACAAACTGGTGGGACTGATGAAAATCCTATATATGGATATTTATATTTTGGTTATGAATTATCAAGTAAAGAAAAGGCTGAAGCATCTTTAGAAAGTTATAAAGAAAAATTAATAGGTAAAGGCTTTAAAGAAAGTAAATTCCCTGAGAATCCATCTATTTCTGATAATGTTTGGTATGGAAAAACAGGATTTACTAATCAGGCTACTTATACTTTAGTAGTAGGTGAAGGAGAACAAGTTAAAACTATTTATGTTGATGTTGCTTGTGAAACTACTGATGAAACTATTAAGTTGAAAGTTGCTGTTAGAACGCAAGTGATTACTGCTAATTCTAAATAAAATAAAATATATAAGGTTAAGTTTATAATTATGCTTAACCTTATTTTATTTATAAAAATAAAATTTACTCTTGAATATATTTTAATTTTTTGTTATATTGTTCAATAGATTTTATTAAAGGGAGGAAAAATTCTATCATGAAAAAATCTAAGAATATTTTAAGTTTAGTTTTGCTTAGTACTTTGGCTATAGGCTTAGCTAGCTGTAATGATCAAAAAGATTCTATTGTTAGTAGTAGTGAAGTTACTCAAACTAGCTCTTCTACTGATACTAATGCTTCATTAACTGCTGCTTTAAATAAATTAGCTAAGGGTTATAAAGCTACAAGTTTAATTACCCAAGTTGTAACTTATGCTGGAAGCTCTAGTGGTACTGATTCTGAAGTTGGTGAATATTATGTTTTAAATACTATTGCTAGTGATGCTTATCGTGCTGATTCTAGTGATTTTTATAACAAAGACGAAGCTGTACCAGAATATGTAGAAACTACTTATGTTCAATCTGTTAATGGTTATGCTGCTGCTGTTGGTCTTGATTTAAGTAATAACATTGTTTCTCAAAATATTACTGGTTCTAATGGTTTAGCTATTAAGTGGGATAATTCTGGTTTTATTAATGCTTTTACTAAACTTACTGCTGCTGATTTTGAATTAGGTGATAATGGTGTTTATAACTTAAAAGTTAAGACAACTGCTCAAAAGTTAGCATTGAATCGCTTAGGTGCTCAATTATCTGGTGGTGTTTCTTCTCTTTCAACTTCTACTTTTTCTTTAGAACTTGATTCTAATTATGTTTATTATGATCTTGTTTTTAAGACTGGTACTTTATCTTCATATAATGCAACATTAGGTCTTTCTATTCATGGTGAGATTAATCTTGATGAAACTGGTGAAGGTTTAACTGCTCCTTTAGCTCCTATTACTGGTGAAGAAGATGCTGATTTAAAAGCTGCTTTGGATTCTTTAAAACAAAATAAATGGGAAACTTCTATTAAATTAAATGAAGATTATGTTTATCCTTCTGGACTTTCTAGCTATGGAGTGGAAAATATTAATTTAAGTTATTCTATTAGTGGTAAGACTGATGGTAAGGACTTTTTAGCTAAACAAACTGTTGTTGAAAATAATCAATATACTTCTACTTCTATTAGTGGTTTTAAAAGTTTAGATGATGGCTCATTAGTTAGCTTACATTCTGCTGATATTAATAATCCTGATGATTTATATTATGATGGTGCTCCTGTTAAAAATACTACTTTAGCTTCTTCTAAAGTTCTACCTTCTTTTGATATTTCTTCTGTTTTATTTAAGAAAGATGCTTCTTCTACTGATACTGTTTTAAAATATACTTTAAAAGATAGTATTAATGTTTATGATTTAAGTGGAGATTATTTCTCTGTTTTGAATGATACTATTGAAGATTTTTCTAAGTTTAGCATTGAAATTAATAAAACTAATAACACTATTACCTTTACTGATGCTTCTACTTCTTCTGTTTCCGATCCATTTTATGGGCTTGGAGATTATGGAATTACTTGTGAACTTACTTCAACATCTTCTGTAGTTTATTCTCAAGTTGGAACTTTAAATGAAACAATAATTGATCAAAGCAAAGTCCATGAAAATTGTGATAATTTATCTTTAAGCAATTTTGTTAGTGATTATTATGCCACTACATCTAGCTATGCTAAATATTTAAATGCTATTATTCCTCTTGAAGATCTTGATAGTAATGTTCCTGCTTTAGGTGGTGTTTATTCTTCTATAGCTGGATTATCTATGATTAATTTCGGAACAAGCAGTGCACCTAGTTATCCTGTTTTCTATATTGCCTATGCTGGTTCTAGTACTAGTGAAGTAAAATCTATGCTTGATACTTATGTTGCTAAATTAACTGGTTATACTAAAGTTAATGTTGATTTAACTTCAAATACTTTAGATAATGTTTGGAAGTTTATTAATGGAGACTTTACTAATTATGCTTCTTATAAAAAAGCATATGGTGAAAAGACAATTTATCTTGATTTAGCTACTGAGGGCAATAATTTATATATAGCTATTAGAACTTCTGTACCTGCTGTTCCTAGTGGTAATTAGTATTGTTATTTAATTAAAAAAAAGATAATATATGTAGACTAAAGACTTTAAAAGCGTTTTCATTAACTCTTTTATTGTCTTTATTTGCAATTGTTTGTATATTTTTAAAAAATAAGGAGGAATTAATTATGAGAAAAGGTTTGTTAACAATTCTTAGCTTTATTTCAGTATTAGGTCTTGGGCTAGTTTCATGTAATAACAATAATAGCGAAAATACTAGTATTGATAGTACTAGTAGTGTTGAAGACGGAAATGTCATGGCTTCTGTTGTTGATCCAGAAAGTAGAGAATATGTTGAAGTTGGTACAGTTATTGATTTAAATGATTGGGTAACTTTATATAAATCTGGAAGACAGGATCCTCAAAAAGGAACTGATGATAATTTTAAAGCGACTTTAATTACTCCTGATACCGCAGAATTAGATGGACATAAATTAACTGTTACAAGTGAAGGACAAATTACTGTTACAATTTCTAATCTTGCTGGAAAAAATTTAGCGAGTCTTACTGTTAATTCCGCCTCTTCTACTAAAATTAAATTTAGCGAATTTGTTAAGAATTTAAGTGTTACTAATGAGTACTATGCTTTTAATACAAAATTAGATGGTAATAGCTTATTAATAGAAGATGGTGCTTTAGTAATGGATGAATATCCTACTATTCATAATCCAAATTATTTTGCATTGTATGATTCTGATGAAAATGAATATTGGGGTTTAATGCGTGCTGGTGATGGTTTAACTTATAACTTTACTATGGCAGATAGAAAAGGTACAAATTTAAATGTTAAACAAGGTCCTACTGGTACTGATTTTTCTTATTATTATATTGCCATGAATTTCCCTGTTTCAGGTGCTGATTTTACTACTGAAGTTTCATCAGAGGGAACTGAATATTTAACTTTGAATTCTAGCAGAGTTTCTGATTTTTTAATTATTGTTTTAGGCTATTCTTATGATAATATTTTAGCTATAAAAGATGAAACCACTGGTAAAGCTCTTTATAAAGATGTTGAGGTTGATGTTGAATATTACCCAGTAAAATATGTTAATGATAATAATCAAGAAGTTGTTGAAGAATTACCTGTAGTTTCTAGTTATGCTATAGGTAATGACGAAAACAGCACAAAATATTTAATTGCTATGAACGCTTTAAGTTATGGTAGTGAAAATTTAGTTACTACATCTGCTGGTGTTGAATCTTATTTAAAAGATAATAAATATCCAGAACCTATTAAGGATCCTGGGATTAATACTGCCTTAGATAAAATTAAAGAAGGTAAGAATTATACTGAAACTTTAACAACTGGTTGGTATGATAGAGTTTCTGATTCCACAACTGGTGGATATAAATATACTGCTTTAGCTGAAGCTCCTAAAGCAGAGGCAGGTTATGTAAATTCTATTACTGAATATAAATTAGGTACAAGTAAACTTAGCACTGCAAAAAGTGAAGTTACTAGTGATCGTGTGAAACTTACCTTTGATGAAAATTTCTTTGGTCAAGAAGGTACAGTAGATATTAAAGCCTCTTCAACTAATGGTAAATATGATGTAACTACTAACATTGGAACGAAGACTGTTGAAGGTCAAGGTGAAGTTTTAGGTATTGTTGATTCTACAACTACTTCTGTAGATGGTGCTAGTGGTGCTACTGATACTTATACTGCTTTTGTTGATAATACAATTAATGGTGTTAGATTTGATGGTGCTGATCAAGGCAAGTACATTTCTTCTGTTGATACTACAGAAAGTGATAAAGGTACAACAACTACTGTTTCTGTTAGTGGTAAATATGTTCCAGATTTCTTTACTAATTTAGCTAGTAGTTCTCCTGTTGCCTATTTTGGTAATGAAATTCTTGATTTTGATAAGTGGTCAGTCTCCTTAAATGGTTCATCTGATACTTTTGCTAGTTACTTAGATTTCACTATTAGCTATACTCAAAAAGATGGCAAATATGTTGATTTTAAAGTGGATGCTGAAATTACCTGGGGTGAATCAACTACAACTGCTGGTGCATATACTGTATATAGAATGATATTTGATTTTACCAATATTGGTACTACTAGTATTAAATAAAAAGGAGTTTAAAAATGAAATTTGGTTTAAATAGAAAATTCAATGTTTTACTTGCTGCTACTTGTTTAATTATTTCTGGTAGCTTAATGGGCTGTAATAAAACAGATGATAAATTAGGTGATTATACTTATAATACTTATCTTTCTACTAACCCTAAAACTTGGAATTCTCATAACTGGGAAACTAGTGATGAATCATATGTAACTGCTTATACTGAAATGGGCTTTTATGATACTCAAATTAACGCTAATAAAGATGGTTATGAAATCGTTTCTGAAATGGCTGATGGTGATCCTGTTTTAGTTGAACCTGCTAATTTAGATAGTGAAGAATATTCTAAAATTAGTGAGAAATATTATGATGGTGGTAACTTATTAGATAATGCTATTTATGATATTAAATTAAATCAATTAGCTAAATGGGAAGATGGAACTCCAATTAAAGCTGATGATTATGTTGAATCTATGAAACTTTTATTAGATCCTAAATATGCTAACTACCGTGCTGATTCTTTCTATAAAGGTGATTTGGTTGTTGCTAATGCTGAAAAATATTTTAAGCAAGGAAGAGAAACAGTTGAATCTGCTTTTGATTATCTTGATTTAAGTTCAGGTAATTTTAAAGATCCAAGTTCCGCTGGTACAAATGGTATGTACTATTTAAATTTAGGTTCTGTAAATGGTTATGTTTCAAGTGTTGCTGGTTCTTCTTCTGAAGGCAGTGATTTTACTTATAACTTATATACATTTTTTAACAATTTCAGTGGATGGAATAATGCTGGTAAATTAGCTTATCAAAGAGTTGAAGATGCAGTCTTTGGCTTTTTACTTAGAGGTTTTCAATCTAAAACATATTATACTGAACATCAAGCTTTCTATGATACTAAAAAGAGCGATTGGGAAGAAGCTGTTTCAAAAGGTGTTTCTGGTGTTACTTCTAGTATGATTTTTGGCGATAACTTAGTTATGCCTGATATTAATTTTGATGATTTTACTAACCCTGAAAATGTTTTACAAGATGGTAAAGGTGCTTTAGTTGTTAGAAAGAAATTAGATAATTCTAATCTTGAAGCAGATGGAAATAGTCAAAATTATAGTAGAGCTTTACTTGAAGCTGATTTAAGAACTATTATGGCTAATGCTCCTGGTAATGCTTCCTATAAGCAAAATTGGTCTTGGAAATGTTTAGCTTATATTGATGTTTATAATAATGATTCAGTTGCTTTTGACAATGTTGGTTTTGCTAAGGTAGATGACTATACTATTCGTTTCTATTTAACTAGAGATATTACTTTACTTGATTTAAAGTTTTCATTAACTTCTAATTTCTTAGTTAACACTAAACTTTATACTGAAAATACTATTGAAACTGCATCTGGAACTAAACAAACAACTTATGCAACTAATATGGAAGACTATATGTCTTATGGTCCTTATAAGATGTATAAGTATGAATCAGGTAAGAATATTACTTTAATTAAAAATGAAAATTGGTATGGTTATACTGATGGTAAACACGTTGGTCAGTACCAAATGACTTCTTTAGTCACTCAAATTATTACTGATCATGATACTGCTATGGGTCTTTTCTTAAAAGGTCAATTAGATGATATTACCTTAGATAATAAGGATATGAAAGATTATGGTACTTCTAGCCGTAAGACTGTAACTTATGAATCTTATACTACTAAGATTTCCTTTAATACTAATAGAAACAAGCTTTTAGAAAGACAAAAGGCAGCTGGGTCTGGATTAAATAAAACTGTACTTTCTAATTATAACTTTAGAAAAGGTTTATCCTTAGGTATTGATCGTAATACCTTTGCTGCTCAAGCTACTGGTGGTTCTAAAGCCTTTACTGGTTTATTAAATGATCTTTATTTAACTAATGCTGAAACTGGTGCTAAATATAGAGATACTAAACAAGGTAAGAGTGTTTATAATACTGTTTATGGAAATTTAGGTGGAAACACTCTTAGTGATACTAAAGATGAAAATGGAGCTTATCAACCAGCAGAAACTAAAGCATTAAGTGAAAGTCAAAATGGTTACAATAAGGCTTTAGCTGAACAATATGTTACTAAGGCTATTAAAGATGAAGTTGAATCTAAAGAAGAAGGACATTTAACTGCTTCTGATAAGATTTCTATTGAATTTAAGGTTTATGATAATCAGTCTGATACTACTACTGCTGCTCAAGCTCAATTAAATAATTATTTTACTGATTTAATTAATGCTTCTAATGCGGCTAATGGATACACTAATTCAATTGAAATTACTTTAACTAAGGATGAAAACTATTATGATTCTGCTAAAGTTGGAAATTATGATATGATTTTCTCTACTTGGGGTGGTGCTTCAATTAATCCTTATGGTTTAATGGAAGTTTATTGTTCATCAACCTTTGATTCTAACTGTGAATATGGTTTTAAAGGTAAGCAAAATAGTACACCTTTAACTATTACTTTCTCAGATGGTTCTCAAGAAACTAAGAGTTTTGATGCTTGGTATAATGAAATGGCTAATACTTTAACTTCTGATCAAACTGAAAGAAGATTAGATATCTTAGCTGGACTTGAAGCTGGTATTATTGATAGATTTGAAGCTATTCCTTTAGTTGCTAGAGGTACTACTTCATTAACTTCATTCAAAGTAGAAAATTATTCTAATAGTTATATTTCTTTAGTTGGTTATGGTGGGGTTAGACAATTAAGCTTTAATTATACTAATTCTCAATGGGCCGATGTTTTAAAACAAAACGGCAATGATTTAACTAATGAATATAAGGATTAATTTTATATATTTGTATTAGGTTAAATAAAAATTTTAAGGGTGATTTTTAATAAATTTCACCCTTTTTTTATTAAAAAATTTTGTTTTTATTCTTATAAAAAAGTATAATACTAACATAAACATTTTTTGTTTATGTCTAGATGAAAAGAGAGAGAAAAAATGAGAGATACTAAACAACTATTTAAGTACATAGGGCAGCGTATTTTATTGATGATTGTAACATTTTTAATTATCTTTATTTTATGTTTCTTTTTAGTAAGATTACTACCTATTACTCAGGCTGATGCACCTGGTAAAGATCCAGAAATGTTTTATATTACTCAAGTGAGTATGGGGAGAATGTACAAAGGCGCTGATGGAAACTATTACTCAGTTCCAGTATTTGAGCAATTATGTACTTTTATAAAGAATCTTTTTAACCCTTCAACTTTTAAAGATTCTGATGGTAATATACAAACAATTTCTAGGTTTGGTTATACTTGGAAAATTGGATGGATGCAATCACCTATGGAATTATTAGGAAAACAATTACCTCCTACTATTTTAATTAATATTTATTCTATGATTATTTCTATTCCAGTAGGTATTGGTTTAGGTATTTATATGGCTTTAAAGAAGAATAAATGGCAGGATAATGTTTTATCTATTTTAGTTATGCTTTTTATTTCTGTTCCTTCTTTTGTTTACGCTTTCTTGTTACAGTATGTTTTTGCTTTTAAGTTACAATGGTTCCCTGATATTAGAGCTAATTTTAATAACAGTTGGTTTGAACCTGAGATGTTATCTTCAATGGTTTTACCTGTTTTTGCTATGGCTTTTGGTTCTATAGCTGGATTTGCTAGATATACTAGAGCTGAATTAACTGAAGTTTTGACTTCTGATTTTATGTTATTAGCGCGTACCAAAGGTTTATCTAGAGCACAAGCTACTGTTAGACATGCTTTAAGAAATTCTATGGTTCCTATTTTCCCAATGATTTTAGGAGAAATTATTTCTGTTTTATCTGGTTCTATGATTATTGAACAGATTTTTGCTATTAATGGTGTTGGTGCTTTATTCTTACAATCAATTCAATCAAGAGATTATGATGTCTTCCAATTTGTTTCTATGTTTTATATTCTTATTGGTTTAGTGGGTAGCTTAATTGTTGATATCTCTTATGGTCTTGTTGATCCACGTATTAGAATGGGAGGTAAAAAATAATGACTGAGAATAAATATGTATTAAATTCTAATGATTTTTCTTCTGCTGATTATCAAAAAGTTAGTTCAGTTAGTAAGGATAATCTTAAATTAGTACAAGCTGAAACTAATATTCACGATCAGGCTTTTGAAACTAAACCTGTTAGTTATTTAAGAGACTCTTTTAATAGATTTTGTAAAAATAAGTCTTCTATTGTTGCTGCTATTATTATTTTATTGATTATTGTTTATGGTATTATTGCTCCTTTTGCCTCTTCTAAAGGGTATTCTGCAAAACGTTTTTCTGAATTTAAAAATGGTTTTAGAGATCCATATTTTAAAAATGTTTCTCCATATTTAGGAATTTTTAAAAATACTGGTTTTTGGGATGGTACAACTAAGGAAACTGTTTCTGAAAGTGTTTATTATACTTATAAGTTTGATGATTCTAATCATAAAGTAATTACTCAAGAAGTTTCTACTTCTACTAATTTACTTTCTAAAAGTACAATGTACATCATTAGAAGAGATACTTATGCTGTTGGTAATAAATTAATTAATGTTTCTAAAGATGAATATAATGCTTTAGTTAATTATGAAAAAGAAAAAGGTATTTATCAAAATGATAATTCAATTATGAAACCTTTAGTTGATTCTAAAACTTACATTGAAACTTATACACAGTCTTTATTAGATAAGAATGTGGCAAGCACAATCGTTAATGAAATTAAAGGCCAATTAGAAAACTATTATAATCAAAATGCAAGTGCTTATTATCAAATGGTACAAGTTAAAGAAGGCAGTTCAAATATTACTCCTTTGATTAAGAATGGTAAACTTGTAGATATTTATAAAAAGGATACTAATGGTAATAATGTTTATTTTGAGGAAATAGCTGGAAATCGTATTAATATTAGAGTCGACTATTTTGACTATTTTACATATAAGTATGATATGACTCCTTATATGGTTTTTGGGGCTAATTCTCAAGGACAAGATATTTATACAAGATTAGCTTCTGGTGCTTTATTTTCTATTGGGTTAGGTGTTGTTATATCATTAATCAATTTTGTAATTGGTTTAATCTATGGTGCTATTTCTGGCTATTATGGTGGAACTACTGACTTAATTATGGAAAGAATTACTGATATTATTTCAAATGTTCCTTCTGTTATTATTCTTACTATATGTCAAATTCAGTTTACAAATAATATTGATTTACTTTCTGCTCTTAAATCCACAGGGGTTACTTTACTTGCGATTTTAGTAGCCTTTGTTTATAACGGGTGGGTTGGCGTAGCTTCTACTACACGTATGCAGTTTTATCGTTTTAAAGGACAAGAATATGTTATTGCTTCTCGTACTTTAGGCGCAAAAGATAGAAGATTAATTTTTAGACATATTTTACCTAACGCTATTGGTACTTTAGTTACTTCTTCAGTTTTAATGATTCCTGGTGTTATTTTCTCTGAATCTAGTTTATCTTACTTAGGTATTATTGATTTTACTTCTTCTGGTATTTCTTCTATTGGTACTTTGTTACAAGAAGGCCAAAATGCAGGATTAAGAAATTTCCCACATGTTATTCTTTTCCCATGTATTGTAATTTCTTTATTAATGATTTGCTTTAATTTATTTGGTAATGGTTTAAGAGATGCCTTTAATACCTCTTTAAAAGGAAGTGAGGAATAATTATGATTGAAAACGAAGATAAAGTTTTAGAAGTAAAAAACCTCAGAATTTCTTTTAAAACTAATGGTGGTACTGTTAAAGCAGTAAGAGGTATTAATTTTTCTTTATATAAGAAAAGAGTTTTAGCAATTGTTGGTGAATCTGGATCAGGTAAATCAGTTACTTCTAAAGCTATTTTAGGTATTTTAGCTAATAATAAAATTATTGAAGATGGTCAAATTATTTTTGAAGGTAAAGATTTGTTAAAAATTAGTGAAGAACAATTCACTAAGATTAGAGGTGTAAAAATCTCTATGATTTTCCAAGATCCTTTGTCTTCTTTAAATCCTATTATGAAAGTAGGTAAGCAATTAACTGAAGCTATGGTTTTAAAATCAAAAGCTACTGTGAGAAACGCTAAAAAGAATATAAAAAGATTTGATGAAACACTTTCTAAAGTTAATGCTAAAGGCTTTAAGGAAGTTAAAGATTATGCTGAATCATTAAAAAAAGGCGATAAAGATTTTGCTATAGATAATTATCATTCTTTCTTTATGGAAGCAGTTAAAGAAGAATTAGTTAAACAAGAAAATAATTTAAGTGAATCTCTTAGAGTAATTAATGATTTTAATAATCTCTTCTTTAGTGATGATAAAGATTATTCTAATGTGGATTTAAAAAAGTTAAAAAATGAACTTAAAAGAATAGATCATTTACTTAAGAAATCCTTATTTTCTTTAGCAACTGATTCTGATGATGTTATAGAAGTTTATGTTGCTTTAATGAGAGATTATTTAGCCGATATTAAAGAATCTATTATCTTATTAAGAAAAAGAGAAGAAATTCTTAAAAAGAATAATGTAGATGATATTTATAAGTTACCTGCTAGCATTAGAGCAAAACTTAGAGAAGTTATTTTGACTCCTCATCAATATTATTCATCAATGAAAAATTTAACTAGTGAATTGATTGAACATATTCAAGCTTTATTAAGTCCTAAGGATGAACATGTTTTAAGTAATATTGCTTCTAATGTTGCTAAGTTTTACTTTACAAATGCTGTAGATGCTAAATCTACTCTTTCTAATAGTGAAGGTAAAACTCGTGCTATTGAATTGTTAAAAGAAGTTGGAATTCCTGAACCTGAAAGAAGATATGAACAATATCCATTTGAATTTTCAGGCGGTATGAGACAAAGAATCGTTATTGCTATTGCTTTATCATCTAATCCGGAAGTTTTAATTTGTGATGAGCCTACTACTGCTTTGGATGTTACTATTCAAGCTCAAATTTTGGAATTAATTAATAAATTAAAGGTTGAAAAGAATTTATCAATTATTTTCATTACCCACGATTTAGGTGTTGTTGCTAATATGGCGGATGATATTGCTGTTATGTATGCTGGTAAGATTGTTGAATATGGAACTGTCTTTGATATTTTCTATGATCCTAGACATCCATATACTTGGGCTTTACTTGGTTCTATGCCTGATTTAAAGACTAAAGAAAAGCTTAATGCCATACCTGGAACACCTCCGAATATGTTACTTCCTCCTAAAGGCGATGCTTTTGCTTTAAGAAATCAATACGCTTTAGAAGAAGACTTTGAGGAACAACCACCATTTTTCAAAATTAGTGATACTCATTATGCTGCTACTTGGTTATTACATCCTTTAGCTCCAGATGTTGAGGCTCCTAAGATTGTTTATACTCGTATTTATGAATCTTTAAAGGATTCTAATTTTAAGAATTGTCCTCATCCAGATAATTATAAAAATTCAGTTTTAAAAGATATTGGAGGTAACAAATAATGGCTAAAGCTATAAAAAAAGCTGTTAAAAAGGTTTTAGTTGACCCAAATGGCAATGTTATCAAAAGAAAACCAGGGCGTCCTAAGAAAGATACTCCAGTTTTAACTGAAGTTTTTGTTAATGAAAATGGTCAAGTTAAAAGAAAAGTAGGAAGACCTAAAAAGAATTCTATTGATTTAAAGACTGCTGATTTATCTGAAATAGAAAAGAACAAACCAGAAGCATTTGAATCTACTGATAAGGTTGTTAAGCAACCTTCTTTAGAGGAAGAAAATAAAGATAAAGAAGAAGTTAAAGAA
>DKCH01000025.1:36548-52065 GCA_002449135.1 Caryophanales bacterium UBA6879
TGAAACTTCTATTGAAAAAGAAACTAAACAAACTCAGGATCAAACTGATTCTAGTAAAGAAGAAACTAGTGAAGTAGAAAATTATGTCTCTAGTGAAAATAATTTAAAAACTGAGGTTGTTAAGGAAGATTTAGCATCTAAAAATACTGAAGAAACTGAGACTAAATTATTCCAAAAGAATTTTGATTATAGCAATGCTAAAGAGCTTTTAAGAGTTAAACACTTAAAACAATATTTTAGATTCAAAGGACCAGTTAAGTATATAAAAGCTGTTCATGATGTTTCTTTTACTGTTTATAAAGGTGAAGTATTTGGACTTGTCGGTGAATCTGGTTGTGGTAAATCTACTACTGGACGTGATATTTTAAAATTATATAAAATCACTTCAGGTGATATTTGGCTTGATGGTGTAAGAATTGCTGCTGGTACTAGATGGAATGAAAAGGAAATTAAGTACACTAATATTCGTTTAGCTGCGGCTTTAAGAGAAGCAAAAAATAAATACAAGAATGAATTAGAAGCTTTACAAAGCGAATATTCTACTAATTTTGATGAGAGCTTTAAGCCTTCTACTATTGAAAAATTAGTTAAACAGGCAAAAGAGGATGACTTAAATGCTGATAAGGATTTAAGCGATAAAGTTAAATACTTAGAAAGATATACAAAATTAGCTGAAGATTATAAACTCAAAGTTAAAGAATTAAAAGAAAAAGCTAAAGGCATTTGTTCTGTCCAAAGAGAAGAAATTAAAAAGGCTAAGTATGATGATAAAAATTATCAAAAGAAACTTAGAAAAATTGCTGTAGATGATGTTAATAGTAAATATAGTGAATTTTTAGGTGTTTATAAAAACGATCAAGATAATATTTACAATAAAATTAATGAATTGAAAACTAAATTCCATGAAATTACTAATCAAGAATTTAATGAAGGTAAAGTAAATAAAGCCTTACAAGAAGGTAATCTTTCTAGTGATTTAGAAGAAACATATAAGCAAACTTTAGCTGATTATCAAACTTTAAATAATCAACTTAATGATATTAATATTAAATATAAAGAATATTTAGCTGAAGTAAAGAAAGCTAAAAAAGTTAATTTAGCTAATAAGGTTCAAATGATTTTCCAAGATCCTATTGCTAGCTTAAATCCAAGAATGACTGTTAGAAATATTATTGCAGAAGGTTTGATTATTCAAGGTATTCATGATAAGAAATATATTAATAGTGAAGTAGAAAGAGTTTTAAAACTTGTTGGTTTAGTTCCTGAACATGCTAATAGATATCCTCATGAATTCTCTGGTGGTCAAAGACAAAGAATTGGTATAGCTAGAGCAATTATTATGAAGCCTGAATTAATTGTTGCAGATGAACCTGTTTCTGCTCTTGATGTTTCTATTCAAGCTCAGGTTATTAATTTATTAAATGATTTAAGAAATAATTTAGGTTTAACCTTAATCTTTATTGCTCATAACTTATCTGTTGTTAAATATTTCTGCGATCGTATTGCTGTTATGTATTATGGTAATTTAGTTGAATTAGCAACTGCTGATGAACTTTTTGCTCATCCATTACATCCATATACTAAATCATTACTTTCTGCTGTCCCTTATCCTGATCCAAATATTGAGGCTCAAAGAAAGAGAATCATTTATAATCCTAGTGAAGCCCATGATTATTCTAAGCAAAAACCTACAATGAGAGAACTTGAAAAAGGGCACTTCGTTTTATGTAATGACGAAGAAGAAAAGAAATATTTAGAAGAGTTAAAATCTAGCAAATCTATTTATGCCAGAAATTAAAGAATATAAGAATAAAATTAACCTAGTCTACTATTTTAGTGGACTAGGTATCTCAATGTTAAGTTATTCTTTGTTGTGCTTAGTTATTTTTTCTATTGAGTATTTTTCTTATGATTATTTTTTATATTTATCTTTAGTTGATGCTTTTACTATTACTGGTTGTATTGGTATTCTTTTTTATTTATTAACTTTAGTTGCTGAAGCTGGGGCCTTTGACATGTTAGTTTATGCTGTAAAATTAGTTTTTTATACAACATTTTTTAGGAATTTAAGAGATACTAAGTTACCTAAAAACTATGCTGAATATAAAGAACTAAAAAGAGGAAAGAAAAAATTAAGTGTTTCTTTTATGTTGATTGCAGCATTAATTTTTTTTGTTATTGGTCTTTTTTTGTTAATACCTTATTATCAATTAAGGCCTTAATATGATAAAATTTTTAATGTATTGAAATTTGATATATTTTTTGTATAATAATTTCTAAAATAATAATAAAAAGGAGAGAAAAAATGAAAAAACAATTATGTTTAATTGCCATGGTTGGTTTACTTTCTACTTTAGTAGCTTGTGGTAATAGTGATTCTTCTATTGGTGAAAATGTTAATTCAACTGTTAATTCTTCTACTTCATCTTCTAGTAGCTCTACTAGTCAAGGCAGTAAATATGAAGGAAAAGAACAAAATGATTTATTAAGTAAAGCTCAAACTACTTATAAAGATGCTAATGGTGAAACTAAGAGATTAAATGATAATACTCTTTATACTAATGCTGGTAACCCTCATATGGATTCTACTTCAGAAGGTGGACAACATGTTTTAGTTGTGCCTTTTGCTTTTGAAAAAGATTCTAGTGATGGAAGTTATATTGAACCTACTAGTAAAACTCTTTCTTATATTAATGATGCTTTTAAAGCTACTGATGAGGAAATGAAGCAAAAGTATAATGGCGCTTATTATTCTTTAGAGTCATTTTATAATCATTCTTCTTATGGTAAAGCTAATTTTGAATGTGATGTTTTACCAAGTTGGGTTACTTATACTGGAACTGCAAGTAAATTTTTATCTGATGGTGGTCAAGGTCAAGCAGGTGCTTATGCTTCTAAGTTTATAAGAAACTATTATATTTCAGAATATTCTAAACAAAATCATGGTATTTTAGGTGAAGATGCTAAACCATTAAGTTATTATGATGCTAATAAAGATGGTTATATTGATTTAATGTGGATTGTTTATTCTTATAAAGATACTTCAGGCTCTGATTGGTGGGCTTATGTTACTTATACTGGGAATAGTTCTAATTTACAACAACCTGAAGTTAAAACTTTAGCTTGGGCTGCAACTTCTTTCATGCAAGGAAGTGCTGATTCTCATACTTTTATTCATGAAACTGGTCACACCATGGGCTTAGATGATTATTATGACTACAATGGTAAATGGAAACCGATGGGTGCTATTGACTATATGGATCAAAATTTAGGTGATCATAATGCTTTTTCTAAGTTCCAATTAGGATGGGTTGAACCATGGGTAGTTTCTAAAGAAGAACTTGAAAAAGCTGATAATAAAAAACTTATTATTAAACTTGATGCCTTTACTAATACTGGAGATTGTGTAGTTATTCCTTCTCCTAATTACAATAATACTGCTTTTGATGAATATTTTATTATTGAATTAGTTGGTCCTACTGGTATTGCAAAATATGATTATGATAATGGCTATGAAAGTACACATGGCTTTACTACTGCTGGTATTAGAGTTTTACATGTTGATGCAAGAGTTTATTCTCAAGTACAAGCTAATGATTATACCTATCCTTATTTAAAAACAGCTGATGAAGTTGGTCAAAAAGGTGTAGCTTGGAGACTTGATAATTCTTATGGTGGAAGAGCAGGAACAGGTACTAATGATAAAGGTAATGCTGATTTCTTTTCTGTTACTAGCGGAAGTTCAACTTCTAAGAATTATATGCCTTTAGTTTCTTTAGTAGAAGCTTCATATCAAAAATCTAATAATTTAAATTCTCCTGGTTATATTGCTTCTAACTCTTCTTTATTTAGAAGAAACTCTTCATTTGATTTATATAAGGGAACAGTTAAGAATTATATGCCTTCTAGATCTGCTTTATGGGATAAAGCTAAAACTATTACAAAATGGACTAGCAATACAACTAAAGTAGATAAAATTGATGAAACTATGACTTGTGATGTTGGTTTTAGAGTCTTAGATATTGTTTCTAATGATACTACAGGTTATAGTGCTTATCTTGAATTTAATATTACATCAAGTAAGTAAAAAGTTTGATTAAAATAAAAGAGTTAAGGATTTTATTCCTTAACCCTTTTTTTATAAGTCATCTTTTATAGTAGAGGCTTTAGCATAAGCTGTCGATTTTGCTTCCATAAAATCGGTTTTTATTAGGTTAGGGTCTGAATATTTACTAACCCATGACATAGATTCAGGTTCCTCATCATGACTTTCATAAATCTTTTTTAGATTTAAGTTTGTGCAGCGTAAGTTACCTAAATACATAATATAATCATCAACCATTTTGGATGTTAAGCCAGATATTTCGTTTCCAATTATATAATGACCCCAAGCCATTTCTTGTTCACATCCTTCTTTTATCATTTCTCTAAGTTCTTCATTTACTTCTTTAGTAAATAATTGAGGTTCTTCTTTTTGTAATTCTTTAATAATGTTTCTAAATAGCCATAAATGAGTGTTTTCGTCTCTGTTAATGTATCTTATTTCTTGTACTGAGCCAGGCATTTTACCATTGCGGCCTAGATTATAGAAAAACATGAAACCGGAATAGAAATAAACACCTTCTAAAATGTAATTTGCACACATTACTTTTAACAAAGTATGATAGTCTTTATGTTCTACTAATTGATTGTAACAATTTCCAATAAAGGTGTTTCTTTTTAAAAGATGTTCATCAGTTTTCCATTGATACAAGATTTCATCTCTTTCTGTTGGTGAGCATATAGTATCTAGCATATAAGAGTATGCTTGAGAATGAATAGATTCTTGAAAGTTTTGAATATTTAAACAGAGATTAACCTCATTTGCTGTTATAAATTCACCTACATTTGGTAAGTTAGCAGTTTGTAAAGAATCTAAGAAGACTAAGAAAGATAAGACTTTATCATAGGCTCTTTTTTCTTCTTTGGTCAAAGATTGAACATAGTCTTTTTTGTCTTGACTAAGATTAATTTCTTCAGGAATCCAGAAATTATTCATTGCTTGACGATACCAGTCTGAAACCCAGGTATATTTCATATTATTAAAATCGTTTAAGTTAGTAGTGTTTCCACCAATCATTCTTCTTTTACTAACTTCAATATCTCCGTTTGGGTTAAATAGTGCTTTTTGAACGAGTTTTTTGTTACCTAAATTTTCCATAATTTCCTCCTAATTTGCGCATGATTCACATTCTTCAATTTCAAGTGATTTTGATCTTACATAGTAAATAGTTTTAATTTCATTTTCCCAGGCGTGAATATATAAATTTAAAATTTGTTTCATTGTATATTCAGTAGTAATGTATAAATTCATAGAACTAGCCTGATCTATATGTCTACTTCTTTTACCACCAGCTAAGATAGACCATTCTTGATCAATGTAATGAGCGTTTTTATAAATAAAGAAGTTTTTAACATTTAAATTAGGGGCTACACGTGGAATAATTTCTCCTTTTTTCTCTTCTAAGAAGAACTTATTCATGATTGGATCAATACCCGCAGAAGTGCCAGCTAAAATAGAGGTAGACGCAGTAGGGGCGATGGCTAATAAATAAGCATTTCTTAAGCCGTAAGTATGAACGTCTTTTGCTAATTCTAACCATTTGTTTGAAGTGTAGTTTCTTAATTTAAAATAGTCTCCATTATCCCAATCAGAACCTTTAAATAATGAATATGCTCCTTTTTCTTTACTTAAATTATTACTTGCTTTTATGGTAAAGTAATTGATTTTTTCAAATATTTTATCAACAAATTCTAAATGTTCATTAGATTCCCATTTAATTAAATGGTTTGCAAGCATATGATTATAACCAGAAACCCCTAGTCCTATGGAACGATATTTTTGATTAGTAACTTCTGCATAAGGAACTGGATAAAGGTTTAAATCAATTACATTATCTAAGCTTCTAACTGCAACATCTATTACTTCTTCTAATTCTTTATCATTAGTAACATCAATATTACCTAAATTTAAGCTAGCTAAATTACAAACGACAAAATTACCAGCTTTAGTTTGTTCAGTAATAATAGCTTCACCATCTTTTGTTTCGATTGAAGTGTTTTTAAACTCTATTTCTGACATGTTTTGAGCAATTTCAGTACAGAGATTAGAACAATAGATTATTCCTTGGTGTTTATTTGGATTATATTTATTTACTATATCTCTATTAAAACAGAAAGGTGAACCAGTTTCTACTGCACTTTTTAAAATTAATCTTACTAAATCTTTTATGATAAATTCTCTTCTAGAGAGCTCTTTTGTTTTAATACAATCAAGATATCTTTCTTCCCAAAGTTTTCCATAACAATCTTCTAAATGGTAGCCTTTTAATTTATAGATCTCATAAGGATCAAAGAGATACCATTTATTATTTAAATCTTCTTTACAAAGCTTCCAAAATAAATCAGGATAACAAATAGCAGGGAAGATATCATGTGCTTTCATTCTTTCATCACCATTATTAGTTCTAATTTGTAAAAATTCTGGTAAATCCTTATGCCAAGCATCTAAATAACAGGCACAAGCACCTTGTCTTACTCCAAGTTGATCAACTGCTACAGCTACATCATTTATTATTCTAACCCAGCGAATTACTCCACCAGCGGCGCCTTTAAATCCACGGATTTCGGATCCAGAAGCACGAATCTTTCCTAAATAAAGACCCATACCTCCACCAAATTTTGAAACCATGGCAAAATTATTTATAGACTTAAAAATACCATTTAAAGAATCACCAATTGTATCAATAAAACAAGAAGAAAGTTGACAATAAGGTTTTCTAGAATTTTGTAAAGTAGGGGTAGCCATTGTTAATTTTAATGAAGAAAGGGCTTGATATAGTCTTTTAATTTTAGTTAATCTATTTTCTTTTTCATTAATATTTAGATGCATAGAGATAGCTAAAAACATTTCTTGTGGAGTTTCTAAAACAACTAAATTATGATCTCTAGTTAAGTAACGTTTATATAGTAATTCAACAGCAGAGTATGTTAATAATTTATCTTTTGAATAGTCTAAATATGTTTCTAATTCATTTAATTCTTCTTCAGAATACCTTCCTTTAAAATATTGACCATATAAGTTTTTAGAAATCAAATAATGATATTTATCTTTAAATGAAAATATGTTTCTATTAGCTAATTCTTTTTTTAATTCGGTATAGAATTTTAGTAAATAAAAACGAGCCGCAATATATTCCCATTTAGGTGCTTTAGCGGAGGTTAATTCACTGCTAGCTCTAATTAAAGCTTTAATTCTATTAGATTCTAGCATGTTAGGAATTGTAAATGAATTATATTTGTTTAATAGATTTATTAAAGAATAGTTTTCTTCTGGATAATCTTTTTCTATTTCTTTTAAAAATTTATTTACTTCATATTCTTTAAAATCATTTGCAATTTGATTTCTAACTTCTCTTAATTTTGATTTATGGTCGCGATATAGAATAAAGGCTTTAGCTTGTTTTGCAAAGTTTTTTTCTATTAAAGCTTGTTCTACAAGATCTTGAACTTGTTCTACAGTAATTGTTTCTTTATTTATTTTACTTATGACTAAATCGGTTAAGTTAATAATTATTTGATCTAAATCATTTATTTTTTCGTCATTAAAGGCTTTTTTTATAGCGACTTCAATTTTATGACGATTGAAGTTTTCTATTGAACCATCACGTTTATAAATTAACATATATCCCCCTAGAAATATTAACAAGTACTATTTTATCAACTATATTTTTGTTTGTTTAGTAAGATACTTTCTTTTATAAAAAAAGGACTGTGAATAAAATCACAGTCCAATAATGTTTTAAACTAGAAATTAATCTAATTTACCCATCTTAATGATGGCTTTATATCTTCTTTCAGCGGCCTTTTCACACTTTGTAAATAATTCTTCAGCGTGTTCAGGATTGAGTTTAGGTAATTGAGAGAATCTAGCTTGTAACATGAGATAATCTCTAAATTTGCTGAAATCAGGAGCTTTGGAATCTAATTGTAAAGGATCTTTACCTTGTTCAATTAAACGAGGATCATATCTGAAGATTGGGAAGTAACCACATTCAACAGCCATCTTTTCAGAGACTTCAGAATAGGTTAAACCACCTTTGATGTGATGTAATAAGCATGGAGAATAAGCAATGATTAAGGAAGGACCATTGTAAGATTCAGCTTCTCTGAAGGCCTTTAAGGCAGCAGCAGGATTGGCGCCTAAAGAAATTTGAGCAACATAGACGTGTTCATAGGCCATAGCAATTAAAGCTAAGTTCTTCTTGGTTTCTTTCTTACCAGAAGAGGCAAATTCAGCAATAGCACCAGTTTGAGTAGATTTACTAGCTTGACCACCAGTGTTGGAATAGACTTCAGTATCAAGGACTAAGATATTAACATCTCTATCGTTAGCGATGACATGATCAAGCCCACCATAACCAATATCATAAGCCCAACCATCACCACCGATAATCCAAACAGACTTATCAACTAAGTCAGCTTTCATATCTAATAAGGCTTTGATTTCTTCACATTTACTAGCTTCAATTAAGGAAATCATCTTATTGTAGATAGATCTGGTGTGATCTCTATCTTTGATGTGTTGTTCATAATCAACTAAAACTTCTTTTAACTCAGGTTCAACTTTATCTAAATTGTTGTTGATAATAGTAACGATTTGAGCAAGCTTGAAATCAGAAGCAACTCTCATACCATAACCATATTCAGCATTATCTTCGAATAAGGAGTTAGCCCAAGCAACACCATTACCATCTTTATCGACAATAAATGGTGATAAAGGAGTAGAACCATTATAAATAGAAGAGCAACCAGTAGCGTTAGCAATCATCATATCTTTGCCGAATAATTGAGTGGCAATTCTATAATAAGGAGCTTCACCGCAACCAGCACAAGCACCACAAACTTCAGTATATGGAGTTAAGAAGGCGGCACCTTTAACCATAGAGGTTGGGAAGGCATCTAATTTAGGTTCAACATGTTTATATAAGTAATCAGCTTCAGGTTCATGACTGAATTGAGACTTGGCTTCAACCATCTTTAAAGCCTTGACATTCTTCATAGTGCCATCAGCTTGTTTGACCATCTTACCAGGGCAGGCAAGAGCACAAACACCACAACCGACACAGTTTCTAGGTGAAACTTGAATTCTGAAGTGCATACCTTTAACTTTAGGTCCACCCATAGCAGGTAAGACATTGCCTTGTTCAGCTTCAGGTAAGCCTTTTAATTCTTCATCAGTTAATAAGAAGGCTCTGATAGTTGAGTGAGGGCAAACAAAGGCACATTGGTTACATTGAATACAATATTCTTTATTCCAAACAGGGACAACATCAGCGATTGATCTCTTTTCTTTGAAAGCATAGTTATTCTTGAAAGTACCATCTTCAAGTTCCCATTTTCTGAAAGTAGAAACAGGTAAATCATAACCATCTAATGAACCAACAGCGTTCATATATTCATCAAAGTATTCATCACCGGTCTTTTCTCTTTCTCTGAAGTTAGGAAGTTTAATCCATTCAGGATCAACTTTAACTTCGATTAAGCCATTAGCACCAGCATCAATAGCTTTATAGTTAGCTTGGACGATTTCATCACCCTTCTTATAATATGACTTATAAGCCATCTTCTTCATCCATTCTTGAGCTTCGGCATAATCCATAACTTTAGAAAGTTTGAAGAATGAAGCTTGTAAAATGGTGTTAGTATGTCTACCCATCTTACATTCAGCAGCTAATTTGTTAGCATCGATGATATAGAATTTAGCATGATGTAAAGCTAAATCATGTTTCATCTTATTAGGCATGACTTTGACTAATTGTTCAGGAGTCATATCAGTATTAAGTAAGAAAGTACCGCCATCTTTTAAGTCTTTAGCGATATCAAACTTAAAGATATATGAGTCTAATGAAACAGAGATAAAGTCAGCATTTTGAATATAGTAGCAAGAATGAATAGGAGATTTACCGAATCTTAAGTGAGATCTAGTAACACCACCAGATTTTCTTGAATCGTAAGCAAAATAAGCTTGAGCATATTGACCAGTAGCATCACCGATAATCTTACAAGAAGATTTGTTAGCGGAAACGGTACCATCAGAACCTAAACCATAGAATAAGCAAGATTTATAATCACCTTGGATTTGGAAAGAATCATCAACAGGTAAGGAGAGATGGGTAACATCATCATTAATACCAATGGTGAAACCAGTAAATGGCTTCTTAGTATCTAAGAAATCAAAGACAGCTTTAATGTGCTTAGGTTGAGTATCACGGGAAGAAATACCATATCTACCACCGATGATAACATCGAAATGTCTATTAACTTGTTGTAAAGCAGTAACGACATCAAGATATAAAGGTTCACCAACAGAGTTAGGTTCCTTTGTTCTATCTAAGACAGCAATCTTTTTAACTGTTGAAGGAATAACTTCAGCTAATAACTTAGCAGAGAAAGGTCTATATAAGTGAACTTTAACAAAGCCAACTTTTTCACCTTCTTTGTTTAATCTTTCAACTACTTCATGAGTGGTTTCACAAGCAGAACCCATTAAGATTAAAATCTTAGTGGCATCTTTAGCACCTTCATAAACAAAAGGAGCATAATATCTACCAGTTAATTCACTAGCAGCTTTGAAGTATTTTTGAGCAACTTCAACAATGTGTTCATTATGTAAGTTTTGAGCTTCTAAAGTAGTGAAAACAGTATCATCGTTTTCAGCACCACCTCTAGTAACAGGGTTACCATGAGGGTTCATAGCCTTTTTCTTAAAGGCTTTGACAGCATCCATGTCAAGTAATGATTTCCAACCAGCATCTTCAACAAATTCAACATTTTGAATTTCGTGAGAGGTTCTGAAACCATCAAAGAAATGCATGACAGGAGCAGAAGCTTCAATAGCAATTAAGTGAGCAACAGGAGCTAAATCAGCAACTTCTTGAACAGAACAAGAGTTAATCATAGTAATACCAGTTTGTCTACAAGCATAGACATCTTGATGATCACCAAAGATTGATAAGGCTCTAGAAGCAATAGATCTAGCAGCAACATGCATAACAGCAGGTAACTCTTCACCAACCCATTTATAAATGTTTGGAATCATTAAGAGTAAACCTTGGGAAGCAGTATAAGTAGTTGATAAACAACCAGCTTGTAAAGCTCCGTGAACAGAACCAGAAGCACCAGCTTCAGATTGAAGTTCGACGACATTTACTACGTTACCAAAGACGTTTTTCTTTCCTTGGCTAGCGTAAGCTTCAACACCTTCAGCGATAGGTGAAGAAGGGGTAATAGGATAGATAGCAGCAACTTCAGTAAAAAGGTAAGAACCTAATGCAGCAGCAGTGTTGCCATCAACGGATAAAAAGTGTTTTTTAAATTCCATAAATTCCTCCACAACAAGTTTATTATAAACTTTTGTTACTATAATTTAAATAAGAAAAATTATCGAATTGCTTTTGTCAAATCGCTTTCATGTGTTAAAATCTTAGTTTGCATAAACTAACTTATTAAAATACATTTTGATAAGATAAAACAGTTGAATTGATAATTTTAGAAAAAAACAACACTTTTATTTATTTATTTCTTTAAAAGAAATTTATAATTATTGACATCGCTTACAATTTAATTGATGCATATATTTTCTTTTGATAATATAAAATTGTATAGAAGGAAAAAATTCTATACTAAAACTAGCTAGTAATAATATCCCTTTAAAAAGGAGGTCAGTATTATAAAGGGATCAATAAATTTTATAATACAAAAAATATGAAAAAATTTATAAAAATAATGCTTATAACTTATTTAGGTTATTTGTCCACTTTCTTCAGATTTTTGCATAAAGATAAAATTTATTTGATTAATAACAATAATGTACATATTTCTAGTTTAAATTATAAAAAGATGAAGATTATGGGATATAACGATAGGGAAATTAGTTATATATCTCAAAGTGAGTATAATGAAATTAAAAAAATAGACACTGATTTTTCTCTTCGATTCTCACTTTCAGCAAAACCTCCATATATTAGTCTTGAACCAAGTTTAAATATAAATATCGAAGATAAAATTAAAAATATTAATGTTTCAAGGAGAATCTCAGTATGAAAAAGGCTCTAATTTTTTTACAAAATGATGTAGTAATCGTTTTTAGTATAGTTTTGTTTATTACATTTAGTATCTTATATGGTTATTTTATAGATTTTTTTGGATTATATACTACTGCTGGTAGTATTGGATCTACAATTTTTGCTTTTTTATCTTTTCTTTTTGGATTAAATATTTTAAGAAAGTTTTTTAATAATAAAGATTTTATATTAACAAGTATTTTTTTATCTATTGCTATTATTAGTTTTCCTCTTATTGTTTTCTTTTATTCTTTGAATTCTTTTAATCCTCAAAACGTATTAGGAAATTTGTGTGGAGTGTTAATTTTTGGCTTACTTTCTTTTATTAGTGTTGCTATATTAGGTTATTATTTGTTTACTCTTTATAAGAATAAAACATTATTCCTTAAGGTATTATTTTTTGTAATTACTTTTAGTTTGGTTATTTATTATTTATGTTGTTTTGTTGATAAAATAAATTATATGTTCACTTATTCGAAAAATGAATTTAATAATTTATATTTTTTATGGGAAATGATTCTAGCCTAAATGTAAGTGTATATCAAGAATTTCTTTTAGAACGTGCTGAAATTCTTAAAGAATATTTAACTAGAAATTTATTTTCTTTAATTATATTAGGAATTTATAGTTTTTTACCTGCAATTAATTTAGTTTTTGTTATTATTTCTTTTTTTCAAAGAAAAAGGAGCTAGTTAATAGCTAACTCCTTTAAATAATTAATTGCTTCACTTGAGCTATGGAATATTTTTCCATAACTTTTTATTGCTCCTATTAAATATAGATTTATATAGCAAAATTGTGATTCAGCTATTGAACTAGATAATAACTCTTCTTTACTTTTTGCGTGTGGAAGAGAACCATCTCGAGAATCTGAGAAAATGGCAATTATTTTTTTATTTTTATCTTTTTTGGCTAAACTTACAAAATAACCAATTTCACAAGCTAACCCTAAGTCATCATCTAGATTACAAAACAAAATGTCTGCTTTTTCTAATTTTTCGGTATCAGCTTCAAATATTTTTATTGAATTGGCAGATTTGCTTTTATCATTAATTGATTTATTTTCTTGAGGTAAATATAGATTTATGTTTGGAATTTCTTTTCTTATTTTATCTGCTAAGGAAGCATTATAAGTTAAATCTTTTTCGTTAAATAAAGAAGCTCCAAAATAAACATTCATTATTTTAAGCCCTCAGCTAAATGTAGAATGTAATCTTTTACTTTATCTTTTAATTCTTCTTTTTCTAATGCGAAGTCTAAGGTGGCTTTTATATAACCAAATTTATCACCTATATCGTATCTAGTACCTTTAAAATTACAGCCGTAAAGATTAACTTTATCCATGGTTTTTCTAATAGCATCAGTTAACTGGATTTCTCCACCAACACCAGGAGTTTGTTTTTCTAAGGCATCAAAGATTTCAGGTTTTAAAACATAACGACCCAAAACTGCATAATCAGAAGGAGCTTTATCTATAGCTGGTTTTTCCACAAAATCTTTAACAGGAATTAAATTATCATCAATTAGTTCACCTTTAGGATCGATGATACCATATTTATTTACTTGATCATGTTTAACTTTTTGAACGCCTAGGATGTTTCCATCAACTTTATAATAGGCATCAATTAATTGTTTTAAAGCTGGTTCACCTTTATTTACTACTAAATCATCACCAAGTAAAACAGCAAACGGCTCATCACCAATAAATGTTTTGGCGCATAAAATTGCATGACCTAAACCTTTTGGCTCTTTTTGTCTAATATAATAAACATTAGCCATTTCAGCAATTTGATGCACTTCATCTGCTAATTTATCTTTGTGAGAAGCTCTTAAACGAGTCTCTAATTCGAAATTAACATCAAAATAATTTTCCATTGATTCTTTAGTAGAATTGGTGATGATAATTATATCTTCAATACCTGACTTAATAGCTTCTAAAACAATATAGTGAATAGTAGGAGTATCTACTATTGGTAACATTTCTTTTGGTAAGGCTTTGGTTGCAGGTAAGAATCTTGTACCTAAACCCGCGGCAGGAATAATTGCTTTTCTTATTTTCATTTTTATTCTCCTTTTTCGTTCTTATTGTACTTTATATTTAAAATTTTAACAAAATTAATCTTTAGTATCATCTTTTAAAATAGCATCAATTGCTTTAATTACTGCGCCTCTAAAACCTTTTTCTTCTAGTTCAGTTACGCCTTTAATTGATTTACCACCTGGTGAGCAAACAGTGTCTTTAATAACAGCAGGATGAATTTTATCTACTAAATACATTTTTCCTGTTCCAATAATCATTTGGCTAGCGATGGTGAAGGCTTCTTCTCTAGAAAGACCAAATTGAATAGAAGCATCTGCTAGAGCTTCTATGTACATAGAAGTGAACGCAATACCACAGCCAGCAATTATTCCAGCTATATTAAATTTACTGGTATCAACTTCTTCAATTAGTGCAACACCTTTAAAAAGATTTTTAAAGATTTTATATTCTTCTTCAGTTAAAGTGTTTTTATTTTCTACTATTAAAATACCATCTTGAACAGCAATAGGTAAATTAGGAATAGTAGAAATATGATGAGTAGAAGCATTTAATAGATTTTCATAATAAGCAGAATCAAACCCAATTACTATAGAAATTAATACTTTGTTTTTTAATTCGTTTAAAACAGATTTTATTAATTTATCAACAACATTATTCTTAACAGCTAAGATAATATAATCTGTATTCTTTATAACTTCTAAAGCATCTTTACAAGGATTTACTTTATATTTTTTACTATTTATTAAGCATTTATCAAAATTTTTTTCACATACATAGATATCTTGAGGTTTTATTTTTTTTGCCCTTAATAACCCACAAATGATACCTTGACCCATGTTTCCAAAACCAATAACACCTAGTTTCATATTCACCTCTCAATTGACTTTTTTATTATAAACTTTTTGAAAATAAATTAGGTAATAAAATTAGCTAATAGTAAGTAATATAAAGATAAAAAAATAATTTTTAGACTATTTTTATAAAATATATGTATCAAAATTGGTACAAATACACTTTATATGTTTTTAAAATGATTATAAATAAATAGAAGAAATATTAAAAATAAGCCATATATATCGTATTATTTTCGATAAAAAATGATTTAAAAGTTTGCTTTTATACCTTTACTTAATTAAATAGTATTTTATTGAAAGTGCTTTCTTTTATTGATAGAATTAAAACGGAGGAAACAAAAAATGAAAAAACAAAAATTTTTAATTTGCACATTGTCCTTACTTACTGTAGGATTAATGACTGCATGTTCCAATGCTAATGTTGGTACGCCTGACGTAGGTGTTAATTCATCCTTAAA
>DKCH01000024.1:0-16412 GCA_002449135.1 Caryophanales bacterium UBA6879
GCTAAACGTGTTTTTAATAAATAAGAATTTAGTTGCTCCAAATAATCAATTTGATTTTTTAAACTATCCTTTTGCATAATTAAATGAATAAACAGTTTTTCATAAGAAATATTAAAAGAAGACAAAAGCTTTAACAAAGAAATTAGACTTTTTAATGAATTAAACTTACATGAAGAAATAGTTAAAAAAATATGAACATCACTAGCCTGTGTATAAGCCTTTTTAATATCGTTATTAAATTCTTCATTTTTATAGAATTCATTTAAATCAATTAATTTTTCCAAATAATCTAAACCATTATAAAAATTTTTACCACTTGAAAAAGTTTTTTGACCGATTTCTAAATTAAAATTTGAAAAATCATTTTTATAATTTACTTCATTTAACTTATAAGAAGAAAAAAGGTTAGTAAGATTCTTCAAATAACAAACATTAAAAATATTATTAGAATTATTATTTAATGAAGTATAACCAACCAAATTTAAAACTAAACTTTTTTTCATTAAAAAACCTGCTTCATGTTTGGATCAGCTTTCAAAATTTTAAGTGCTGTTTTAGTGAAAGGCATAAAAAGCAAAGCGTTATAACTCCCAGCTTTTTTATTGTAAATTTTATATTTTTCATCACTAATTTTTTGATACTCTTTAAATTCACTTGCTAAATCATTAGGAATCATTTTTCCAAACTTAGGATCCTCTGAATAAATCTTAACTAAATATAAAGCAACAAAATCAATGGTGTTTTTATATGTTGCTCTTTCTTTAGTATTTAATTTTGAAAAATTATCAATAGCACTTTTAATAAATTTATATGTCTCATCATCGAATTTAAAATTATTTGATTTCAAAATATTTATTTCCTTTAAAACAACTTTCCCTCTTTCAATTTCAAAATCAACTAATTTATCTAATTCTTTATCAACTTTACTTGATTTTTTTCTTGCTACTAAAGCAAAACAAAAGCCACTAAGAAAATATAATATTAACAAAGAAATAATAGCAATAACAATATATAAAATATTCATAAGTACCTCATTGGTATTTTAGCATATTTACTATTAAGGTAGTATAATAACAAAGATGAAAAGAATTTTTTTACAAGTTAGTTCTGGACTTGGGCAAAGATTAGATAAAACTATACATCAAAAGAAACAATATTATAAATTTAATAATATCCCTAGTTTTGTTTATCCATTAAAAACAGCATTTGACTCAAATATATTTAATTTTATTATTTTAGTAATTAATAAAGATGATTATCTTCTTACTATCAATTATTTAAAAAAATACAATCTAAGAGATAAAGTACTTATAACTTTCGGTGGCGATACTAGAACTGCTTCTGTTTATAATGGATTAAAACTTATTAAGAATCTAAATTTAAAAGATGATATAAATGTTTTTATTCATGATGGGGCGCGTATACTTCTTTCTAAAGAACTTATTTTTAAACTAAATAAATTTTATTTAAATGAAGGAATAATCATTCCTTTTATTCCAATTTATGATTCTTTATATTCATTCAAAGAAAATAATTATGTAGAAAGAAGTGAAATTATAAGCTTACAAACACCTCAAGTTTGTAATTTTAATTATCTTTATTCTCTTTTTAGAAAGATAGAAAATTCAAATCTCTCTTTTAAAGATGAAGGAAGTATTATAAAATATTTTCAAGGACCATTAGTTTTTGTAAATGGCCAACTTACCAATTACAAGTTAACTGATGCTTCAAGCCTTAATTTAATTAGAAAGCTAATAAAATGAGTGACGAAATTAAAAAGTATAATGTAGGTGATCATCTTCTAGTTACTGTTACATCTATACAGCCTTATGGGGCTTTTTGTTCAATAGATGGTGGAGGTAGTGGACTTATTCACATTTCTGAAATAGATAATAAATTCATTAAAAACATTGCTAGTTATTTACCCTTAAATTCAAAGCATGAAGTAGTAGTTACTAAAGTTTTAGAAAGGCCTAATACTTATGCTTTCTCTTTAAAAAAAGCTAATATTATTAGCAAAAGAAAAAGACAAAATAAAGTAAAATATGAAAAGCCTTTAACAAGAAAACAACACAATTTAGAAATCTTACTTTCATATCCTTTTAACGATATGAAAAACGTTTTAAATAGCATGATCAATAGTGAATATATACGTTTGACAGGAGGTAAAAAATAATATGGTCAAATTATCACAAGTTGGAAAAATTTTAAAGGACTTAGACTTTTCTAAAATTGAAAAAGTCAACAGCAAGATTACTTCTACTATCGATAATAGAAGTGGCAAAGGAAATGATTTCTTAGGCTGGTTAGATTACGCATCTAAACTTGATCCAAAAGAAGTTGATAGAATTATTGCCTGTGCTAAACGTTTAAGAAGCACTTACGACTGCTTAGTTGTAGTAGGTATTGGCGGATCATATTTAGGTGCTAGAGCCGCTATTGAAGCTTTAAATGGCCTTTTCCCTGAAGATCCTTTTAAAATTTATTTTTTAGGAAATACTTTATCAAGCAACTATACTTACCAAGTCTTACAACAATTAAAAAATAAAAGATTTGCTATTAATGTAATCTCAAAATCAGGGACAACTACTGAACCTGCTATTGCTTTTAGATTATTAAAACAAATTTTGGAAGAAAAATTTGGTCATAACTATTTAAAAGATGCTATTGTTGCGACCACAGACCGTGCAAAAGGTGCTTTAAAACAAGAAGCTGATGTTGAAGGATATGAACAATTTGTAATTCCTGATGATGTTGGTGGAAGATATTCAGTTATCACTCCAGTTGGTTTATTACCTCTTAGCTGCGCAAACATTGATATTAAAGCCTTTTTAAATGGTGTTAAAGATGGTGAAAAAGAATATTCAGTCCCTAATATTAAAGACAACCCAGCTTATAAATATGGTGCTACTAGATTCTTATTAAAAGAAAAAGGTTATCCAGTAGAAATGTTTATTTCCTATGAAATGCAATGCCAAATGATTTCTGAATGGTTAAAACAATTATTTGCTGAATCCGAAGGTAAAGAAGGTAAAGGTTTATTACCAGATTCAGTAACTTTCACAACTGATTTACATTCTGTCGGTCAATTCATTCAACAAGGTTCACCTGTCTTGTTTGAATCTATTATTAAAATTGATGAACCTAACTTCGATATTGAAATCAAAGAAGACAAAGAAAATTTAGATGGATTAAATTACCTTGCTGGTAAAAAACTTTCATATGTTAACTTAAAAGCCTATGAAGGAACCTTAAAAGCTCATACTGAAGACGGAAACAATTTTGCAAATATTATTGAAATAGAAAAATTAGACGCTTACAACTTAGGTAACTTATTCTATTTCTTTATGAGAAGCTGCGCTTATTCTGCATATTTATTAGACATCAACCCATTTAACCAACCTGGCGTTGAAATCTATAAAAAGAATATGTTTAAGCTTTTAGGTAAACCTACAAAATAAAAAATCCTTGTAAATAAATATCTATTTATGCTATTATTTAAAGGCATGTTTAAAGGAGGAGTTCAACATGGCTAAAAGATGTCCATTAACTGGCAAACATACTGTAACTGGTAATAATCGTTCTCACTCTTTAAGAGCTACTAGAAGAAAATGGAATGTTAACTTACAAAAGGCAACTATCATGGTCAATGGTAAACCTACTAAAGTTAGAATTTCCACTAAAGCTATTCGTACATTAAGAAAGAACAAGAAAAACGTTTCGGTTAAACCTGCTACAACTCATACTGAAGAAGTTAAAGTTGAAGCTGCCGCTAACTAATTGATTGCAGTAATAAATTAGGTTTAGGCCTCATAAGCTTAAACCTTTTTTATTTAATTTTTAATTAATAAAATAATTTATCAAGAAGACTAATAAATTAATAAAATGAACAAATAAGCTAACATATTCAACTAAAACTAAATAATTAACCTTAGGACGTAAAAATAAAACTTTACCATTATCTTCAATTTTATCTAATTTCATCCAGTTCATAGTCTTTTTTAAGAAAAACAAAATTAAAACAAATAAACCAGTAATTAATAAAATAACAGCAAAATAAACTGGTAAAAGAGAATCTGACTTATTTAAAGTATTAATTAAATAATCTAAAAAAAGTAAAAAATTTCCACCAACCAAACCTAAGCCTAGCATTATTGCTGATATTAAATGATATCGATAATAATTTAGTGTAAATAAATAAACACCTATCAAACCTAAAATTGATAAAAAATAAAAAATATTGGCAGAAATTAATAAAACATAAGAAGAATTCAAATATAAAACATAGCTTGTAAGTATAAAACAAGCGCAAAGAAAAACTAAAATTAATTGAGAAATTCTCCCTTTATAAGACGAAACAGTTTCAAAAGGAAAACAAGAAAAATAAGGAAGTTTTTCTTTTCTCTTTTCTAAAGTTGGAAGCACAAACAAAATAATAATAGAAACTAAACTAATAATAATAAAAATTAAATTAATCATCATTTTTTAATACTAAAAGTACCCCTCCTGATATAACCTTTAAAACTGCTACTCTTTCAAAAATTTTGTTACCTAAAGGTAAGTTATTAGTAAAATCTAATTTAATATTAGAAATATTTTGCGAAACATGTTCCATTGAAATTTCGCAATTAGGATAACCAATTAACATAAAAGAAGAATAACCTTGTTTAGAAATAACATGGCTACCAACAGAATAATAACTAACTGCTTCCTTTTCACTTAATATAGTGATTTTTATTCTATATTTTTTTAAAACATATAAAAGCTCTTGAGTATGTTCTAAACTATAGGCAAAAGAATCTAAAATAATAATTTCATCACACTGTAAAGTAATAAGATAATTTAAAACCTTATCCAATGCAGATTCATTATCTCTTTTTGTATATTTCATTATTTTATCTTTAGAAATATATTTTAAAAGATTATCTAAAGAAACGTCTTTAAAATCTGATATTGCTAAAAAAAGTTTAATATTATTTTCTAAAGCAATTTCAATTCCATCATCTAAAGCGACAACTTCATCTAAATAATAATTTTTTAGAAGATTAACTGAGCCATATTTAGTAAAAAGAACTATCCTTTTCATTTTAAAAGTAAATCCATCGCTTCTTTTTTATTACGAGCTTTAAACAAATAAGAACCAGAAACAATGACATCAGCCCCGGCATTTTTAACATCTAAAACATTAGTATCATTAACACCGCCATCAACTTCAATTAAGGTAGATAGATGATTATCATCAATATATTTTCTAAGTGTTTTAATCTTCTCTAAAGAAGAAGGAATAAAAGACTGACCAGAAAAACCTGGTTCAACAGACATTATTAAAATAGTGTTAAAAAAATTAACAAAAGGCAAAATATTTTCAATTTGTGTACGTGGCTTGATTGAAAGGCCTAAATCAATTTTTCTTTTAGTCATTTCTAAAATTTTTTGACAAGTCGGAATAATTTGATTAACAGCCTCATAATGAAAAGTAATAAGATTTGCGCCAGCTTCAATAAAACGTGGAGCATATTTTAATGGATCAGTAACCATTAAATGTACATCATTATATAAGCCATAATTAGAAAGGGCTTTGACAACAAAAGGACCAAAAGAAATATTTGGAACAAAATGACCATCCATAATATCAAAATGTAACCATTTTGCGCCTAATTCTCGTACTAATAAAACTTCTTCACCAAATTTTGTTGGATCAGCAGATAACAAAGATGGGCTAACAATTAAATTTGACGGCATTTTTTATCCTCCCTCATTTCAGAAATTAATTTTTTATAATTATCGTAAGATTCATTTGATAAATATTTGTTTTCAACTTGTCTCTTAACTTCACATTCTTTTTCTAAAAGATGCTTGCAATTATTATAATAACACTTGTCAAAAAAGCTTATAAATCCTGGAAAATACTTTGCTAGATCATCTTCTTTTAAACCAATCATTTTTAAATCCAAAGAAGAAAAACCAGGAGTATCAGCAATAAAACCATCATTAAAAGGAAGAAAAATAACCTCTTTAGTTTGATGTTTTCCTCTACCCAAAGCTTCCGAATACGAACCTATAGCTCTATTAAAACCACTATCGATATGATTTATTAATGTAGATTTTCCTGCTCCTGTTTGACCCATAAAAGCAACTTTTTTACCCTTAATAAATTCTTTAATTTTCAAAAAAGAACCTTCATCATTTTTGCTTGTACAAAAAACATTATATCCAAGTTTTTCGTAATAATTTTTATGTTCTAAAATTTTATCTAATTCTTCTTTATTTAAGGCGTCAATTTTAGTAAAAATTATTGCTGCGGATACTAAACAAAAATCTAAATAAGTTAAAAACTTTTCTAATAAATAAGAAGAAAACTCAGGTTTAAAAGTAGAAGTAACTACTAAAGCTAAATCAATATTAGCAATTTTAGGTCTAATTAAAATATTTTTTCTTTTTTGAAAATCACAAATAGTTAAATCATCTGCTAAAGAAACAAAATCACCAATAAATAAAGGACCCTTTTGAAAAATTAAGGTTTTTCTAACAGTCGCAAAAGTCTCTTCTTTATTTTCTAAATCAAATAATTTATATTGTCTTTTATTTCCTGAAATAATTAATTTGTTCATTTTTTAAATAATTTAGCCCAAAATGATTTTTTCTCTTGAATAAGTTCAGGATTTTGTAAGATTCTTTCAATATCCTTACGCATATCTAAAGCAGTTTTATAACGATCATAAGGAGACTTAGCACATGCTTTATAAATAATTTTTTCAATTAATTGTGGAGTTTTAGGATTAAATTTCTTAATCGAAGGGAATTTATCTTTTATATGTTTTAAGGCGACGGTAACTGGTGATTCATCATCAAATGGAACTCTACCAGTAATTAATTCAAAAAATGTCACACCTAAGGAATAAATATCAGATTGTGCAGAAGCAGGATTACCTTCAGAAATTTCAGGAGCTAAATAATGGACAGAACCAACTACAACATCAGAACGTGTAATATGAGCTGAATTTTGAAAAGTTGCGATGCCAAAATCACCTAATTTAATAGTTCCATCAGGAGTAATAAAAACATTTTGCGGTTTAATATCACGATGAATTACCCCATGTTGATGAGCATAATATACTGCTGAACATAATTGATACATAACATCTAAAGCTTCTAAAAATGTAAACTTACCACGTAAATTTAAAGTTTCTTTTAAGGTCTTACCTTCAACCATTTCGGTAACCATATAAGGTCTTCCTTTATAAGTTCCTAAATTATAAACTTGAACAATGTTTTGTTGTTTTAAACTAGCAGCAGCTCTAGCTTCTCTTTCAAAACGTGTTAGATTTAAAGGGTTTTTCATGGTATCTTCTTTAATGATTTTTAAAGCCACTTCTTTATCTGTAATAGTATCTTTTGCACGATAAACTTCTGCCATTCCCCCTTCACCAAGAATGCCTTTTATTTGGTAACGATCTTCTATTAGCTCTCCAACTTTCATTATTTTACCTCCAAAATAGTTACAGCAATATTATCAATACCACCATTAATTAAGGCAGTGTCAATTAAGTCGTTGCATAATGAATCCGGTCCTAAATTAAAACGTGAATTCCATATTTTTTCAATATCTTCATCTTCTACCATATTAGTTAGACCATCTGAACACAATAGTAATCCTTGATAATCATTGTCAATTAAAGTTAAATCAAAATCAACACTAGGGGCAATACCTAAAGCTGACATTAAAACATGTCTTTTAGGGGAAGTTTTCATTTCCTCTTTTGAAATAGCATGAATTTCATATAAATAATTAACAACAGTTTGATCTCTAGTAAGTTGCTGTAATTTATTATCTTTTAAAGCGTAAATTCTTGAGTCCCCACAATTAACAATTGCAGTAGCAAAATCAGTAATAACAGCTAATACTAATGTAGTTCCCATTCCATAAAATTCTTCTTTTGTTGAAGAAAGCTTATGAATAATTTGATTTGTTTTTTTAACAATTTTCTTTATAGTAGCCTTTAATTGATGTGGAGTAGAAAAAGAATCTTCTAAATTAAAAAGCTTTAAAATCATTTCCTTTGCCATTTTAGAAGCTACTTCTCCTGAAGCATGTCCACCCATACCATCAGCAACTAAAAGTACTTTAAAGTTCTTTTTTTCTAAAAAGCCACATTGATCTTCATTATTAGGTCTTCTATTACCTACATCTGTTTTACAATAAACTTGTGTTTTACTTATGTTCATATCTCGCCCTTAATTGTCCACATGCTGCATCAATATCTGCACCAAATTCTTTTCTAATTGTTGCTTTTATTCCCGCTTTTAACAAAATATCATGGAAATTATGAATACGATTATTTGATGATCTTCTAAATTCATTTTCCATAACCTCATTATAAGGTATTAAATTTACAAAACCATGAGTAGGTTTAATTAAATCAATAAGCTTATAAGCGCATTCATCACTATCATTTAAATCCTTAATCATAATATATTCAAAAGTCATTTCTCTTCCCGATTCTTGATAGTAAGTTACTAAACTAGGAATCAATTTTTCTAAAGGATACATTTTATTTATTGGCATTATTTTATCTCTAATTTCGTTAGTAGGAGCATGTAAAGAAACAGCTAAATTAACCTGTAATCCTTCTTTACCATAGCGTAAAATATTTGGAACAATACCACAAGTAGAAACAGTAATATGTCTAGCACCAATACCTAAACCAAAAGGACAATTAATGGTTCTGATAAATTCCATCACATTATCATAATTATCAAAAGGTTCACCAGTTCCCATAACAACAACATGGCTAACTTTTCTAGTTGGGTCAATTTCTTTTAATAATCTATTCATAACAATTACTTGACCAACTAATTCATAAACCTTTAAGGCTCTAACTTTTTTTAATAAACCCGAAGCACAAAAACGGCATCCCATGTTACAACCAACTTCAGAAGTTACACAAACAGAATCACCATAAAGATAATGCATTAAAACAGTTTCAATTTTTTTACCATCTTCCAATTCTAAAAGAAGTTTAATAGTACCATCACTAGAAACTTGTTTAGTAAAGATTTTTGGTAAACTCAAAGAAAACTTCTCTTTTAATTCTTCTCTAAATTTTAAAGAAATATCACTCATTTGGTCAAAATCAGAAGCATCTTTAGCATAAATCCATGAAAAAAGTTGTTTAGCTCTAAAAGGTTTTTGTTTAAGAGCTATCATCTTGTTTTCAAGGCTTTCTAATGAATAATTATAAAGATTTTCTTTAGTTTCCATAATTTTAATCTTTTCCTAAAATCGCATAATATACACCATAAGAATTAAATTCATATGGGAAAATTTGTCGTTGATCAATTAAATGATAATTAGGATTATTTTTAATAAAATCACTAATTACATTAACTGTCTCATCTAAATTAATAGTGTTCACAACATATAATAGTTTACCAAATTTATTAAGGTATAAGTTAGCTTCTTTTAATGTTTTCTTTTCATTTAATATAAATTGTGATATTTCATTTTCTTTAAGTGTCAGTAAAATTGAATTTTTACTATTAACTTGACCCAAAGAAGAAGAATTAGGAGAACAAATTACTACATCAAATTTTTCATTAATTTTATTTTTTAAATCAAAAGTAGAAGAGAAAAAAGCTTTAGCATTATCCAAAGATAATCTTTGATACATATACAATGCTTTTCTATACAAATCAGATTTTTCAAAAGTTGTAATAATATTTCCATTAACTTGCTTTAGACGAATAGCCAAATTAGAAGAGAATGAAGCAGTATTTCCATTTAAATGTAAAACTTTAGCATGTGGAATTAAATCAATACTATTACAAACCAATTGATAAGAAAGGTCTTGTTTAAATACATATCCTTTTTTATAATCATCAGTCAAACTTAAAGAAACATTAGATAAATAAACAAAAGCCTCTTTTAAAATATTAACTTTATTGTATATTTTTTCCTTCAATAATTCTTCTTCAGTAATTTTAAGATGATTTTGCTTAACATAAACTAACGGCTTAACTTGATTAGCATGGAGTAAATTTATTAACACATCATCCCCATATTGTTTAGACCACATTTTAATTAACCACAGTGGTGTAGAAAACATATAAGATTGATAAGAATAAAAATCTTTAGTTATCTCCTTTGAAAAATTAAATTTAGTCTTACTTATTGTTTCTAATTTATTTTTCAAATCTTCTAAATCAAATCTTAAATTACAAAGCTTAACAGTATCAACAGCTTTTTCAATAACTTTAAAGTTAGCTATGCTCTTTTTTAAATAAATTAATTGATAAATAACTAAACTAAGTAAATAAATTTCATCATCATCTTCTTCGAAATTTGGATAAGCCTCCAAAGCTTGTAAACGAAGCAAATAAAAACGCCTTATAGTCCCATTAATAATTTTTGATAAAATCTCATAATCTTCTTTTGAAAAATTATATTCCATTTTAAAATGGTTAGTAACTTTATTAATAGAAAGCTTATTATCGATTATTTCTTTTAAGCCTTTTAAAGCTAAATAAGTTAAATTCATTTCAATTAAGTATACCATAAATTGTTCATATTTTAGGACAGCTCTTTTAAAAGAATTCTTTATTATTTATTTACATGCTAAAATTAAAAAGGAAAATAAAATGAGAGTTTGTAAAAAATGTGGTAGCACTGTATCAGAAACTGAGATTTATTGCCCTAACTGCGGTGCCAAATTAGATCCTTATATTCCTGAACCAGAAGAAAAGCCTAAAAAAGAAGAGGAAGAACAGTTCTATTATCCAGAAGATGTTAACTATATTAATAGTGCTTGGATAGGTTCTTTTCTAGCTCTTTGGCTTGGATTAGTTGGTTTAATAATTTGTTTGTTTTTTGGAAATAAAAAATGTAGAAAAAGCGCTATATGGT
Source organism: Caryophanales bacterium UBA6879 (assembly GCA_002449135.1). Classification (GTDB taxonomy): domain Bacteria; phylum Bacillota_I; class Bacilli_A; order RFN20; family CAG-288; genus Scatoplasma. The sequence continues at coordinate 10,904 of DKCH01000024.1, forward strand.
CATATTTAATTTATTTTGTTTTTAAAGCTATAATAATAATTGTAGTTTTACATTTTATTTTGCCTAAATAATGAAAGGTACTTTTATGAGTAAATGTCCAAATTGTGGAAATGAATTAAATAATGATGAAAAGTTTTGTCCAAAATGTGGCTATTTTCTAGATAAACATGAAGACACAAACAAACAAAATTGCTGTCCTTTTTGCGGAAAAGAAATTAAAGGAAATGAATCATATTGCCCACATTGTGGAGCAAATTTAAAAGATGCAGGATACACTAATCCAGCAACCAAGCAAGATACAAACAATAATTCAAATAAAATACAAACTCCAAATAATGATAGCAATAAATCATTAAAAGGAGAATTAACTGGAATCTTTATTACTATCTTTATTGGTATTATCGGACTTATTTTATGTTTATGCTTAGGTGATGAAAAATGTAAAAAAGCAGCTATCATTACTTTTGTAATAAGAGCTGCTTTATATTTCTTAATAAGATTGACATTTTTGCTAAGCTAAAAAAGTCAATTAATTATTTTTGTTTTTTGCTAATCTTTCTCTTTCTTCTTTAGCTTGTTCTTGTTCTTTTGCTTTTACTCTTTCTTCATAGTCAGCAAAAGCATTTCCCATATATGGTTCAGTATCATCATCTTCAACATCAAAATGAGCCATATTGGAATCAGTCATAAATTTTGGATAATCTTCATTAAAATATAAATATTCGTTTTCTTCATCAAAATAAGTAAATAAAATACGAATATGAACATGTGTTTCATTAAAAGCTTTATATAAAACTTGACTAGCTTGTTTTTCTAAAACCTTAAATTTACTTGGTGCTTCAACTTCAATATTTAAAAAGAAAGAAGTTTGTTCAATACCTTTATAGATGTTAAAAGAATACGGAGCATAAAATACCAAATCTTCTGGTTCAACTTCAAAAGCTTGTGCAATTTGATCATGAACATCTCTAGTAAAAGATTCTGCTTGATCTTGATCAACACCTAACAATTTAATAATAATCATAAATACCTCCTATATATTACTTGATGGATCGACATCAATAGACAATTTAACTGAGCCAGCACTTAGGTTTATTTTTAAGAGTTCTTCCATCATATCTTCAATTAATTTACGATCTTTATATTTTAGCATAAGAACACGATAATATCTATTTGCTAGTTTTTCTATATAAGGTATTGCAGGTCCGAAAATTTCGCATTTGTAATTGTTATTTTTAATTTTACTTACAAAGAAATTTTTAACTTTATAAGCTGCCTCAATAACCTTGTCTTTACTCTCAGATGAAAGATGAATATTAATTAAATATGTGTAAGGTGGATATTTTCTAGCTTTTCTGTTTTCCATTTCAAATTTATAAAAACCTTCATAATCTTGAGTTAAGGCAAAATTTATTACAGGATTATTAATATCATATGTTTGAATTAAAGCTGTCCCTAACTTTTCTTTTCTACCTGCTCTTCCTACTAATTGAGTAAGTAAATCAAAAGTATCTTCATTAGACTTATATGAAGGAAATTCTAAAGATTGATCAGCTAATAAACTAACAGCTAAAGTGACATTTGGAAAATCATGGCCTTTTGCAACCATTTGAGTTCCAATCATTAAATCGTATTTACCATTATTAAAATCTTGTAAAATTTGATGATAAGAATTCTTTTTTCTTGTGGTATCAAAATCTAGACGACAAATATTGATTTTTGGAAACAAACTTTTTAAGTCTTCTTGTATACGTTCAGTACCAAAACCAGAAAAAGTAAAATCATGTGAGCCACAAGATGGGCAAACTAATTCATTAGTTGATAAAACATAATCGCAATGGTGACATTTTATTTCTTTATCATTTTTATGATAAGTTAAAGGAATATTACAATTTGGACATTTTAAAATTCTTTGACATTTTCTACAAATATAGACAGGAGAATAGCCTCTTCTATTTAAAAGTAATATGGCTTGCTCGTGTTTATTAAAAGTCTCTTTAAGCTTTTCTTGTAAAGGAAAAGAAATTAAAGAAGAATGATAATCAATATTGTTATAATCAGATAAATCAACTAATTCTACTAATGGTAATGGATTTTTATTAAATCTTTCTGATAATAATACTAATTGATAAATACCTTTTTGAGCTCTTGCTTTAGATTCTAGTCGTGGAGTAGCTGAGCCTAGAACCAATTTTGCACCAGCTTGTTTAATACGAAATTCAGCAACTTTTCTTGCATCATAATAAGGGCTAACATCCTGCTTATATGACTCAACGTGCTCCTCATCAATAATAATTAATCCGAGATTTTTTACAGGGGCAAAAATAGAAGAACGGGTGCCTACTACTACATGTGCCATATTTGAAGCGATTCTTAAATATTCATCATATTTTTGAGAATTTGATAAACCAGAATGAATTAAAGCCACTTCGTCTTTAAAAATGTATTTTAATTTACTAACTAAAGAATCAGTTAAAGAAATTTCAGGAACTAAAATTAACGAGGATTTATTTTCCTTTAACATTTTTTTAACAAGCGCAATATAAACTTCTGTTTTACCTGAACCAGTAACGCCTTGAAGTAAAAATATATCTTTGTTACTTTCTAAAATTGTTTTTAAAGCTAGCTCTTGAGAATCATTTAATACAACATTATGAACATTTTCTTCAATAATTGGTGCGCGAAACTCCTGTTTTTCAATTTCCTTAACTAAATTATTAGCTAGTAAAAATTCCAAAGTTTTTTTAGATGTAATTTTACTCTTTAAAATTGGTTCCATTTTAATTTTATCCAAAAGATTTTTTTGTAAATTATTTAATTTAATTTCATTTTCATTGTTAAAAACAATGTATTTTTTAAGTAAAACCTTGGGCTTATTTAAACTTGTAGTATCTGGTTTTAAAGATGGTGGGAGCATTGCCTTTAAAACATCAATTAAAGGAGCAAAATAATATTTTGAAACTACTTCTGCTAATTTTAAAAGCTCTTCATTTAATATCGGTCTATTATCAATAATTTCTTCTATTTCATTTATTTTATAAGGCAATCTACTTTGATATGTTTCAAAATCTTCATTAATGTCTTCTATTTTAGATACAAAACCAATTACTAAACTATTAGCAAATTTTACTTTCACACGAAAACCAACACCAATTTCTTGGTTTTTAAAATAAGCATAAGTAAAAGGCTTATTTAGATTTAACAAGCCTCTTTCAATATAAACAGAAACTAATTTGAACATTCAGTTTTTTCTTGTTTTTCAATTTCTTTTCTAATTATATCTTTAATTTCATTAGCAGCACGCATAACAATATCATTTAAAACAATATAATTATAATTTCCTCTTTCGCCTAATTCTCTTTTAGCTTTAGCTAAACGAGCTTGTATAACTTCTTCTGATTCAGTTTTTCTTTTTCTAATTCTTTTTTCTAAGGCAGCAAATGAAGGTGGAATCAAATAAATGGAAATAACTTCTTTATCACCTTTAAGTTTTTCTAAAACTTGTTTAGCACCTTGTACTTCAATTTCAAGTAAAACGTTTTTCCCTTCATTTCTTAATTTTTCAACATTAGATTTAGGAGTGCCATATTGGTGTCCAACAAAAGCAGCGTGCTCTAAAAAGTCACCATCTTGTACATGTTTATTAAATTCTTCATCACTAACAAAAAAATAATCCACGCCATTTTTTTCTAATTTACGTGGTTCACGTGTTGTCATTGAAATGGAATAAGCTAAATTTAAATCATTATTTTCCATTAAAATACGTCTTATAGCCCCTTTTCCAACTCCAGAAGGGCCTGATAAAATAATAAGTAATCCTTTTTTCATATAATTTTCCTTAGTCTTGTATATTTTAACATAAACAATATAAAAAAAGGGTATTTATCAAATAAATTTAAATATATGGTTTATAATATTTAAGTATGGCAATGGACAATCTAAGTTTAAAAATTATCTTAAAATCACTTAAAAATGAATTAGAGGGGGCTTTTTTAGATAAGCCTTTTAATTTAACTCCTACTCATTTTGCTTTTCCTTTTCATTCTTCAAAAAATCCAGAAAATAAAGGAAGAGGAACTTTAATTATTGCCATGGATCCAAATAATCCATTTATCTGTTATTCATTTGATAAATTTACAAAAGTTAATCTAAATAGTCCTTTTATTAATAGTTTAAAAAAGCTTATTGGAACTAAAATTACTTCAGTTGAAAAGCAAGAAGGTGAAAGAATAATTACTATAAATTTTCAAATAATTAATCAAACGATTGAAACTATTAATACTGGATATAAATTAATTATTGAATTATTTCCACAAAAACCTAATATTTATTTAATTCCCCTTCCTTATAACAAAGTATCTTCACTATATAAAGAGAATTCAGATGTTTTTTCTAAACGTTATATAAATCGTGGAACTAGTTATGTTTTTCCACCATTAAGAAAAGAAATTAGTTTAGATTGTCAAAATTTAGAACAAGCCAAACTCTTACTATCTCGTTCAACATATAAACTATTTGAAAAATATGTTGAAAATAAAGATTTTTCAACCTCCATAAATGATTTATTAAATTCTCAAAATTTATATTACATCAACAAAAACATTGAACCATTTAATTTTGGTTTAGATTTAAAGCCAATAAAAGTAGATGATATTTATAAAACTTTTATTTCAAATCAAGAAAAAATCGCTAAAGAATATGCTCATTTAGAATTAACTAACCATTTAAAAAAGCTTTTAGCATTAGAAAAAAAGAAAAAAGAACACATTCTAATGGATATTGATAATGCTAAAAGTAAACTAAATTATGTTCAATATGGTCAAGAACTATTTTTACATCAATTAGAAATTAAAAAAGGACAAACATTTTGTGATTTTGATAATTTTCACATTGTTTTAGATCCTAAATTAACAGCTGTAGAAAATGCTAATCGTTACTTTAAACTTTATCATAAGTCTAAAGCAGCAATTGAAATTCTAAAACCTCTAGTAGATAAAACAACTAATTCAATTGATTATCTAGAAGAGAAGTTAATTCAAATAGATAAAGGTGGAAACCAAGATATATTAGAACTTACGCATGAACTTTATTTAGAAGGTTATTTAAAAAATACTAAAAACAACAAAATTCGTATTAGTAAAGTTTCTAAAGTAACTCCACATTATTTAGTTTCTAATAATTATAAAATAGGTTTTGGCCTTAACGCTTTACAAAATGAAGAATTAACATTCAATATAGCTAAAAAAGATGATATCTTTTTACATGTTTTAAACTACCCTGGTTCACATGTTGTAATTTTAGAAGGTGATTCAAATAGCACTAGATTATTAGCTAGTGAACTTGCTTTATATTTATCTAATTTAACAAGTGGTGATGTCCAATATACTGAAAAGAAAAATGTTAAAAAGAACAAAGAAAAAAGAGGGCTCGTCAATCTTTTAAGTTATAAACTTATTACCATAAAAGAAATAAGACCCTCTTCAATTGAATTATTTAAAACTGCACTTAA
>DKCH01000024.1:16557-19421 GCA_002449135.1 Caryophanales bacterium UBA6879
GTAGTTATTGGAACATAAGTAATAGTTTCAAATTTATAAAAGACACCCATATCAGTTTCAAAAGCTGGAACACATAATAAATTATTTTCTATACGAATTCCGTATTTATTTTCTTTGTAAACACCAGGTTCAATTGTTGTTACCATGCCAGGAACTATTGGATCAGAATCATCTCTTTCAGGAACTCTTCTATATCTAAAACCATTAGGGCCTTCATGAACATTTAACATGTAACCCACACCATGACCAGTTCCACATTTATAATCCATTCCTTCTTGCCACATAAATTCTCTTGCTCTAATATCGATAGTTTGGCCAGAAGAACCATCTAAAAAGATAGTAGATGATAAATTAATTAAAGCCTTTAAGGTTAAAGTATAATCGTGTTTGTATTCTTTAGTAGGTTTACCTAATAAAAATGTTCTAGTAGTGTCAGTGGTACCACCAAAATATTGACCACCACTATCTACTAATAATTCCATTTGCTTAGGAGAAACAACACTAGAATTTTCCTTGGTAGGTGCATAATGCATTTGCGCCGCATTAGCCCCACAAGCTGCAATAGTTCCAAAGGATAAATCAAATAATTCCTTAGCTTCAAAACGATATTCTTTTAATTTTTCAGAATAATCATATTCAGTTAAGTTATTATTAATATTTTCTTCTAGATATTTTTGAAATTTCAATAAAGCAAGACCATCAATAGCCTGGACTCTTTTAATATTATTAGCTTCTACTTGTCCTTTAATTGCTTTAGCAACATAAGATGGATTTCTACCATCAACAGGATTAGTTAAAAGTTGATATAATTTTGCATTTACCTTATTTGGATCAACTAATGTTAAAACATCTTTATGCTCTTTTAAGAAATTAACAATCTCATCATAAGGATGTAATTCAATTCCTGGAATTTCAAAATCAACTTTATCTAAATCAATAAAAAGATGATTACCATATTTTTCAGAAAGGTATAAATAAGAATAAAAAACAGGATTACATGGAATATCTTTTCCTCTAACATTTAATATCCAAGCAATATCATCTAAGGTAGTAACTAAATTAGCATCAGCACCTTGTTCTTTTGTGGCTTTTAAAATATTGTCAATTTTTTCTAAATAAGTTAAAGAAAATAATTTATTATCAAGTTTAAAGATTTTCTCTTTAGAAAGAACAGGCATGTTTTCTACTAAAGAAGAATAAGAAATATCTTTACTTAAAATACCCATCTTATTAAATTTTCTTAAATAATTTTCCGAAAGCATTAAATAATTAACACCTAGTGGATATAATTCATTTTTCTTAATAAATTCTGGATAAGGTAAAACACCTTTATCACCAGCTCTTATTACTTCAATTGTACTATTTTCTAACTGTTTTTCAGCTTGAATCCAATAACGACCATCAGTAAATAAATATGCTTTATCTAAAGTAATTAATACTTCACCAGCACTTCCAGTAAATGGGCAAAAATATTTTCTTTCCGCTAAAAAGTGTTCAGAAGCATATTCAGAAGCATGACTATCACCTGTTAATATCAAATAGGCTTTTAAGCCGTCTTTTTTTAATTGTTCTCTTAACTTAGTTAAATTTTCTTTTTTAAACATATTATTCTCCTAATAAGCTCTAGCAAAATAAACAACTTTAGTAGCTTTTTTACCACATACTGGACAAGTATCACCAAAAGCTTGACCATCAAAAGGAATACATCTACTTGTAGCATTAAAATCAGCTTTGATTTTATCTTCACAAGCTTGATCACCACACCACATCATTTCTGCATAGCCTTTATTATTAGTTAAAACATCCTTTAATTCATCATAATTATGAACTTTAGTAATATGTTGTTTTAAATAATTTAAAGCTTTGTCATACATACCTTTAGTAATAGTAGTCATCATTTCTTTAACTTTATCAACTAAATGTTCATCTAAAGGTAAGAAAGCTTTTTCACCTGAGAATCTAACAACATACATAATTTGATTTTTAGCTAAATCTTTAGGGCCGATATCTATTCTTAAAGGTACACCTTTCATTTCATATTGAGCATATTTCCATCCTGGTGTTTGATTAGAATCATCAACTTTAACTCTTAAACCAACTTCTTTTAATTTAGTAGCTAAATCATTAGTAGCTTTTTCAACTTCAGGATTATCTTTTGGACGAATAGGGATAATCACTACTTGAATAGGGGCAACAAAAGGAGGGAGAACTAAACCATTATCATCACCATGTTCCATAATGATTGAACCAATTAATCTAGTAGAAACACCCCAAGAAGTTTCATAAGGAACTTTTAAAGTATTATCCTTATCTAAGTATTTAATATCATAAGCTTTAGGGAATCCTTGACCAAAATAATGCGTAGTACCCGATTGTAAAGCTTGTCCATCAGGCATTAAAGCTTCGACAGTATAAGTGTTTTCAGCCCCGGCAAATTTTTCTTTTGGAGTCTTTTCACCAGTAACAAAAGGAATACCTAAAATATCTTTACCTAGTTTATTATAGATTTCTAACATACCCAAAGCTTCTTCTCTAGCTTCCTTTTCACTAGCATGTAAAGTATGTCCTTCTTGCCATAAAAACTCAGAACCTCTTAAAAAAGGTCTAGTAGTCTTTTCCCATCTAACTACTGAACACCATTGATTGTATTTAATTGGTAAATCACGATAAGAATTTAAAATATCCTTAAAATGATCACAAAACAAAGTTTCAGAAGTTGGTCTTATATATAAAGGTTCTTTTAATTCCTTATCTCCACCACGGGTAACTACTGCACATTCAGGAGCAAAACCTTTAATATGATCCTTTTCTTTTTCTAATAATGATTGAGGAATTAATAAAGGTAAATAAACATTTTCATGACC
>DKCH01000024.1:19516-19947 GCA_002449135.1 Caryophanales bacterium UBA6879
ACTTTAGAATAATCCATTAATTCTGCTTTTAAACAAATTTCAGAATACCATTTAGCCATATCAACTTCTCTTGGGGTTATTGCATTATTTTTATTCATTTTTTTCTCCTTTTCTTTTAAATTATACTTTCTGTATTTTTTATTAACCTAATTATTTTGTTGATTTGTATTTTCTTGCGAACTTAATGACTTTTTCCAATAACTATCTGGCTGATACAAAGTCGAGCGAGGTATACAAATTTCTTTACAAATAAAGTAATTAAGTCCTAAAGAATAAGCGCAAGTAACATCAGCAATTATATCCAAATTATCTATAATAATAACCTTATTATATGGTTTTAATAAATTAATTGCTGTAGTTACTAAATTCATACCTTTTTGTGTATTATGTAATTCTACTTCATCATTAATAGTTAAAATAAAAGTAGAAAA
>DKCH01000067.1 GCA_002449135.1 Caryophanales bacterium UBA6879
TCGTTTGGATCAAAAGTAACTTCAATTCCATTTTCTTCAAGTGCTTCTTTTTGCTGACTTAAAGCACGACCTATTCCACTCTTTTTTAAATATTTGTAATCTTCTAAATAAAGCAAAATCTTCATATCTTCTTAATTTTATCATAATTGTTTTAGTTTTTTATTTAAAATTCATTCTTACTTAAAAATAGAAACTAAATGACATATAATAATAACGATGAAAGAAAATTATTCGAGTGTTAAAATAATTATCAGTATTCTTCTTGGTACTTTAACTCTACTTTTTTCATTGATAGTATTAATTATAGGAAGGTGAAATATGTATTATTATCTCCGTGGTAAAGTAGCTCTTCATCAAAAAAATTCTATTGTTTTAGAAGTTAATAATATTGGTTATTTAATCTATGTTTCTAAACCGGAAGAATTCGCTATTGGCGAAGAGTTATTGGTTTATACAGAATTTTATGTTAGGGAAGATGAACAATTTTTGGTTGGTTTTAAAACATTTGAAGAAAAATTTTTGTTTTCTAAACTGGTTTCTGTAAAAGGAGTTGGACCTAAAACAGCTTTATCTTGTATGGGCTCATGTAAAGTTGAAGAACTGATTGAAGCTATAAATAATTCTAATTTATTATTTTTGAAATCTTTAAATGGTGTAGGTCAAAAGGCCGCAACCCAAATTATTTTAGACTTACGTGGAAAACTTGTAATTGAAAATAGTCAAACTGGTGATAAAGAATTAGATGATGCTATTGCTGGCTTAAAACAATTTGGTTTTAATAGAAAAGAAATAATGGATGCAATTAGTAAAATTAGTAAAAGAGGGTTAAAAGCTGAAGAATATATTTCTCTAGCTTTAAAATATATTAATAAATAAATATGAGTGATTTAGTTACAGAAATAAATTCTAGTAGTGATGATTTAGATCTATGTTTAAGACCTATTAAGTTAGAGGATTATATTGGTCAAAAAGCTCTAAAAGATGAATTTAAAATTTACATTCAAGCTGCGTTAGCAAGAAATGAATGTTTAGATCATGTTTTACTTTATGGTCCACCTGGTTTAGGTAAAACTACTTTAGCTTATATTATTGCTAATGAAATGAAAGCAAATATTAAATTAGTCAATGGTCCTTCACTTGAAAGAATTGGTGATTTAGCAGCCCTACTTTCTTCTTTAAATCCTGGTGATTGTCTTTTTATTGATGAGATTCATCGTATTCCTGCGGTTGTTGAAGAAGTTCTTTATTTGGCAATGGAAGATTTTAAATTAAATGTTATGGTTGGTAAAGATGTATCTGCTCGTTCTATTTCTGTTGATTTACCACCTTTTACTTTAATTGGTGCTACTACCAAAGCTGGTAGTCTTTCATCTCCTTTACGTGATAGATTTGGTATTCAAGGTCATTTTGATTATTATACGAATGAGGAGTTAATGGAAATTTTAATAAGAACTAGTAAAGTTTTAAATTATCCATTGGATTTACAAGCTGCTTATACAATTGCTTGTTCGTCAAGAGGAACACCTAGAATAGCAAATAGGCTTTTTAGAAGAGTTAGAGATTTTGCTACTATAACTAAAGCTCCTATTATTACAGAAGATTTAGCTTTAAAATCTTTAAAAAGCTTAGGTATTGATTCTTTAGGTCTTACTGAAATAGATAGAAAATATTTATTGACTTTAATAGACCGCTACAATGGTAAGCCTACTGGTTTATCAAATATTGCAATTGCTATTGGTGAAGATGCTGTTAATTTAGAGGATGTTTATGAACCATATTTAGTAAAAATAGGCTTATTAAATCGTACATCAAGAGGAAGAGTAGCTACATTAAAAGCTTATACTCATTTAGATAAGTTAGATAAATATCAAAATCAAGATCAAATTTATTAGTTTAGTTTTAATTATTTATATTTTTTGACTTAAAAATAGTTTATAATAAAAAAGTTAAAGTTTATACTTTTTAAAGTATTTAGATGGAGAAACAAGATGAGAAGATTTTATGGCTTTCTATGTATGTTATTAACTTTACTTGTAGTTGTTGTTTTTAATATTCAATCAATTTATAACAATAACAATTTATCTTTAGAATATTCTATTTCAAAAGAAGCTGTTATTGAGGTTGATAAAAGAGAAAATGGCATTGAACTTACTAAAGAAGATATTGCTAATAAAGTTAATAAACGATTAGATTTAGCTGGGGCTAACAATTCTAAAGTTGAGATTGTTATTGAATCTGAAAGTAAAGCTCAAATTAGAGTTTCTCTTTCTACTAATACTGATGCAGAATTTAATAACATTATAAGAGTTGTTAAAGCCAATACTAATTTAACCTTCTCTAATTCAAATGATAATGTTGTTAGTTATTCTGATTTAAAAGGAAGTGAAGACGATACTGTTCAATTAAGTTATCAAGATGATGGTGTTACACCAGTTGTTAAATATGTGATTGGTAATATTTCTGCTTATAATAATTTTATTTCTCAAAATGATTCTATTTCAGATGAAAATTTAAAGAAAAATATATATGTTTGGGAAAACAAGACAGAAGATGATACTTATGAAAAAGCTTTTGGAACCGATAAAGATCTCCCTCAAGTTAAGAAAAAAGTAATTGCTACATTATCTACAGATAGTTATACTAAAGCAGATAATGAAGATGTCGGGTATATTACTGTTTCTAATGATGAAGATGGTAATGCCTTTACCATTGCTTCAGCTAGAAGTTATGTTGCTAGTAGAAATGCTGATGATTATGGTTTTAATGTTACTTATTTATATGAAAACGATATTCCTGCAATGTATGATAGCAATGCAAGACTTTATTTAGTTATTGGTGTTGTTTCTATTTGCTTAGTTATATCTTTAATATTAATTTTTGTTTATCGTTTAGCTGGTCTTACTGCTGCATTAAGCACTACTGTTTCTACTTTACTTACTATTTCAGTTGCTGATTTTGTTGGTTTTATTTTTACCCCAGCAAGCCTATTATCTTTAGCCTTAATCTTTGCCAGTGCTAGTTTTGTTCTTTTCTACACATTTAAGCGTATTAAAAATGAATACAAAAAAGGTAAGAGTTTAGATAAATCTCATTATGAAGGCTTTAGAAAAGGCTTTATTGTTAATTTAACAGTAAATGGTTTCTTATTTGTTTTAGCTTTAATAGTTTTCTTTGTTGGAAAAGAAGTTATTAAAAGTTTTGCTGGTTTTATTGTTATTGGTTCAGTTTTAAATTTTGTTTTATCATTTTATTTAACAAAATGGCAGACTTATTATTTAGTAACTTCACCTGTTACTAGTAAACATGAGAATTTAATTGGTTTTTCTGAAAGCAAAGAAAATAAAATTGAAAATAAACAATTCGTGAATGTTAAAAAATTGAAATCAAAAAAGAAGGTTTCTATCGCTGTATTCTTTACCAGTGTTGTAATTATATTAGCTACTTTCTTAACTTTTGGATTAATTAAAGGAGGTAACAACTTATTTAATTATGCAAATGATTATAAATCTGGTTATAGAATTGATATTATGTTTGTAACTAATAGAGATATTCCTGATAGTGAGACTTTCGTTGATTACAATACCTTTATTGAATATTTGTCTAATGATGAATCAACTAAAGATTCTATATCTAGTAGTGATGTAAAATCTTATACATTCAATAGATTGGAAACTTATGATGATAATCGTAATGAAACTTATACTACATATATTTCATTGGATTTAAATTATGATTTAAGTGAAGAAGATAATGATAACTTAAGGACATTTGTTGAATCTGGATTTAATAGAAAACTTTCTGTTGATGTTTCTAAAGGTGAAGTTTCTTACTCTGGTGGTGAAGCTTATAAAGGCGAAATTATTCATGATAATTTCTATTTCTATTTAACAACTGGTTTAATTGTTGTTAGTAGCATGGTCCTTTATTTAATTGTTTATGGACTTTATGCTTCTTTGGCTTCTACACTTTTATTATCATTACAATTTGGTTTAGGGCTTGCTCTTCTTTCCTTAACTAGTTTACCATTCTCTTCCTTTACTCAATTTGGTGTGTTATTTGCCCTTTTATTAAGTTCAATTTCTTTAATTCCAGTATTTACTCGTTATAGAGAATTGAAAAAAGATGAAAAAGCTAAACGTGCGCCAATTGAAGTTTTAGGTGAAATCTTCAATAGAGCAATTAGTGAAAATTATTTAAGT
>DKCH01000038.1:0-7026 GCA_002449135.1 Caryophanales bacterium UBA6879
TCCTACTTCTGCGCTTATTTCACCTTATTTAAATAAAAATGGTAAGTTTTCTAATACTATTTATAGAGTAGTTAATGATGATAAAGCATCTATTGGTGTAGAAGAATTTAAATATACAAACTCTAGATATTCTTCTTTTTTACAAAGTAAATCAAGTAACTCTATTCAAATTTTTAAAGAGGGTAAAAATGATGATTTAGTTCAAGTGGCTTTAAATGGTGAAAATAAAGTAGAAGAAATTAAAGCAAGTTCATATAAGTGGTCTACTATGCCATTTATGTATAAGTATATTGATAAAAATTTATTAAGAGAAACTAATAGTGGAACTTATCATTATTATGGTATTGATGTAGAGGAAGTTAGTCTTTCTATTAGTAAAGTTTCTTTACCTAGTGGTTTTTATGTTAATTCTATTGATTTTAAAATAGAAGATAATAAATTAAGTAAAGTAATATTAATAACTAATAAATTGTTTGAGAATGATAAAGAAGTTTTTTATCAAATTGAAGCAAATTTTGATTCATCTTCTACTGAAGTTAATCTTCCAACTCCTTTAAAAGAAAATGAAAACACATCTAAGATTTCTAATTTGTTAAATGAATTTAAAACTAGTAATTTTGAAATTATTTCAAATACAAGTTACAATTCAGCAAAAATAAAATATACTTCAGCTAGCAATATCTTTTTAAAAGAAAGCTATGATTATCAAAATAAGAAAACAATAAATGGGACTTATCTTACTAGTGAAAATAAATTACAAGATTTTGCTGGTACTGATTCTTTACAAATTCAAGGTAGACCTTATGAGGGAAAGATAACTGATAGTTATAAAATGGATGTTTCTCCTAACATCTTTGATTTTGATCAAGATGGAAATATTGTTTTAAGAGATAATATTGTAAATTTAGATGAAGTTATGCTTCTTGGTTATTATTCTCAGATGTTGATTTCCAATACTTTTAAAATGAAAGTTGAAAATAATCATATTACTAAAATCATGTATGATTATGATTTACTAGGTGGTTATCAGGGAGAAGAAGAGTTAAGCATTAATTTTTCTAATTCAATTACGATTCCAAGTGATTTACAAAAAGAAATTAATGAGTTACCTTTATGGGAAAAACCAACTACTTGGAAAGAAGAAAATGATGATATTTATCAAGCTTTATTAAAGTTTTATGATAATAATATAGAAGTGATTAATTCTATTCCTTACTTTTATAGTGAAAATACAACAGGTAAATGGGGGAAATTTGAAGGCAGTACTAAAGAGTTTAATATTTTTAACTTTTTTGCTACTTTAGATGACTATGATAGTTTCTTAAATTTGTTTAAACAAAATGGTTTTACTGAATATACTCCAATAGAAGTAGAACCAGGACAAAATGATCCTAATTATAGAAGAGTTTATTTAAAGAAAGATAAAGTTTCTTTGAAATTAGAATTTTCTTTAGATAATGAATATGGTGATGATCCAGAGTATGAACTGGATATGTATTTTTACAAATAAAAGCTTTATAGATTAACTTATATTTATGTGATTTAAAGAAGATAATTGACTTTTGTGGTTATCTTCTTTTTAGTTTAAAATTTTTCTTGATATTTTATTAGACTGACTTTAAAATTATCTCATAATGTGAATATTTCACATTGTGAGGTATTTATGGATAAGAAGAAAACATTAAAACTTTTTGATGAAACTACTGAAATGATGGCGCTAATACATAACACTAAGATTTCAAAAAATACTACTAACAAAGTTCATGGACAACCGATGATTATGTATGAAATTTATAAAAGTGGAGAAGATGGTATAGCACCAACTATTTTAGCTAAGAAACTAAAAGTAGGAAGTTCAAGAATCGCTAATGCTTTAAAAAAATTAGAAGAATATGGCTATATAAAAAGAGTTTCTTCTAAAGATGATCATCGTAAAACTAATGTTATTCTAACAAAAGATGGATTAAATCAAGTAAAAGAAGCTAGAGATGAGATGCTGAAAGATTTTAAAAAGATTTTAAAAAATATAGGTGAAGATAATTATATTAAGTATCTTTATTATTGTAAGCTTGTTTTGAAAGCATGTAGTGAAGTTTTTAAAAAGAAAGGAGACAAGTAGGATATGTTTAAACTGTATAAAAAATTTAGACCGATTGATTGGTTTTTTGTCGTACTTATTATTGGATTTACTATTTTACAAGTTTACTGCACAATGTGTTTAGTAGATTATGTAAAAGGTATTATTCAAGAGATTATGTATGTTAATTACAAAAACAATCCTAGTGATTTAGGGGAAATTTATCAATTAATAGTGAAAGCTTTTAATGGAAGTTGGCCAGGTTGGGAAAAAGTTAAAGATTTGCTTGCAAATACCCCTAATTCTTCTTTTGATAGTAGCATGATCGATCAAATTATAGAAGCTTCTACTGATAAAATATGGTGGAATGGCGGAATGATGATTTTAGTAGCTACTGGCTCTACTTTATGTCAGGTAATTACTGCAATTTTAGCAAGCGCTGTTACTGCTAATTTTGCTACTGAATTGAGACAAGAATTAAATGATAAGGTTTCTTCTTTTTCATTAGGTGAAATAAATAAATTTTCAACTGCTAGTTTAATAACTCGTACTACTAATGATATTGAACAAGTACAGATGACTAATTTAATGATGATGAGAATGGTTTTTGCTGCTCCTGTTACTGCTATTTGGGCTTTATGTAAGATTCAAGTTTCTTCTAGTCAATTAACTGTTTTAACTTCAATTGTTTTAGTTGTTTTAGTAATTTGCTTAATTACTATTATTTTATTTGCTATGCCAACTTTTAAAAAGATGCAATCTTTTGTTGATAGGATTAATGGTCTTACTCAAGAGAATTTAACTGGTATTAGAGTTGTTAGAGCTTATAATGGTGAAAAATATCAGGAAACTAAGTTTGATAAGGCAAATAAGATTCTCACAAGAGCTCAAATTTTAACTGGTCAATTAACTGCTTTAATTATGCCTTTAATGATGA
Source organism: Caryophanales bacterium UBA6879 (assembly GCA_002449135.1). Classification (GTDB taxonomy): domain Bacteria; phylum Bacillota_I; class Bacilli_A; order RFN20; family CAG-288; genus Scatoplasma. The sequence goes on from DKCH01000038.1 coordinate 3,015, forward strand.
TTGCTCTTAATGGCCTAACTTTAGGTATTTACTGGCTAGGTGCTAAACTTTTAAATCAAGGGGAAATTACTTATCCCGCTATTGCCTCATTTTCAATGTTAGCTAGCCAAATTATTATGGCCTTTATGATGCTTATTATGATGTTTGTTATGTGGCCTAGAGCTTCTGTTTGTGCAAAAAGAATTTTAGATGTTTTGAATACTAAACCATCTATTGTTGATCCTCTTAATCCTAAAAAACCTATAACAAAAGGGGAAATTGAATTTGATAATGTCTCTTTTAGGTATCCTGGTGCTGAAAATGATGTTGTTTCAAATCTTAATTTCAAGATTAATAAAGGTCAAACTTTGGCTTTTATTGGTGCAACTGGGTCTGGTAAATCTACTATAGTTAATTTAATGACTAGACTTTATGATGCTACTAATGGTGAAGTAAAAGTTGATGGAGTAAATGTTAAGGATTTAACACAAAGAGATTTACGTTCTTTAATTGGATATGTTCCACAAAAGGGAAATTTATTTACTGGAACAATTAAAGATAATATTTCTTTTGGTAAACCAAATCTTAGTTTACAAGAATGTCAAGAAGCAGCTAAGATTGCCTGTGCTGATGAGTTTATTAGTCGAATGGATGAAGGATATGATTTTAATATTGCTCAAGGTGGTACTAATGTTTCCGGTGGACAAAGACAAAGACTTTGTATTGCTAGAGCTATTGCTATTAAGCCTGAGATTTTGATTTTTGATGATTCTTTTTCTGCTTTGGATTATAAAACAGATAAACAGCTTAGAGAAAATTTAAAAAAATCACAAAAAGATGCGACTAAGGTCATTGTAGCAACAAGAATCGGCACTATTATGGATGCTGACAAAATTGTTGTTTTAGCTGATGGAAAAATAGTAGGTTATGGTACTCATCAGGAATTGCTACATAATTGTAAAGCTTATCTTGATATTGCCTTATCTCAACTTTCAAAGGAGGAATTAGGTTTATGAGTGAAGAAGTAAAAAATAAAGCTCCTATGCGTGGAGGCCCAGGTGGGTTTGGTGCTGGTACTAAGCTTAAAAAAGGTGAATTTAAGAAAGCTTCTAAAAATATTTCTAAATCAATGAAGAAGTATTTACCTTCTTTAATAGTTGCTTTAATTTTAATTGTTATTAATGTTATATTGCAGGTTTTAGCCCCACAATACTTAAAGAAATTAACTGATACTTTAACTGCGGGATCTAGTTCTTTAAATGTTGATTTAAATAAGATTAATGAATTATCGTTAATTTTATTAGTTATGTATATTGTTATTGCTTTAGCTAACTATTTTTCAGCATTTATAATGACAACAATTACTCAACGTTATTCATCTTATTTAAGAACAGAAATTACAACAAAGATAAATAAAATTCCATTAAAATATTTTGATTCCCATTCTTTTGGTGATATCCTATCAAGACTTACTAATGATGTTGATACTATTGGTACTTCTTTACAACAGTCTCTTAGTATGTTGGTTCAGTCTGTACTATTATTAATTACTGTTTTAATTGCTATGTTTGTTACTTCATGGCAAATGGCTTTGACTGCTTTAATTACATTACCTTTAATGATGATTTTCTTATGTGTCATTTTAAAGTTTGCTTCTCCTTTGTTTAGAAGACGTTCTGAAAAAATTGGTGAAGTTAATAATATTGTTGAAGAAAATTTTTCTGGTCAATTAATTATTAAAGTATTTAATGCTGAAAAAAGAGTTACTGATGAGTTTAATAAGACTAATAAAGAATTAGGAAAGACAATGTTTAATGCTCAAATTATGGGTGGTTTAATGATGCCTTTAATGTCTCTAATTTCTTATTTAGCTTATGCTGCAGTATTTATTGTAGGTGGTTTACTTCTTGCTGATGGTCATCAAGGTGTTACTTATGGCACTATTTCAGCTTTTACTATTTATATTAATTTATTTCAGTCACCACTTTCTCAAATTGCTCAAGCTATGAATACTTTACAAATGGCTGCTGCTTCTTCTACTAGAGTTTATGATTTCTTGGCTCAAGAAGAAATTGTTTCTGATAGTAATATTAAGCCAGTATTTTTAGGAATAGATGGTAAAGAAAAAGTAGAAGGAAAAGTTGAATTTAGACATGTTAAATTTTCTTATCTTCCAGATAAAGAAATTATTCATGACTTTTCATGTGTAATTAATCCAGGAATGAAAGTAGCTATTGTTGGTCCTACTGGTGCTGGTAAAACTACAATGGTTAATTTACTAGAAAGATTTTATGATGTTAATTCTGGTGAAATTTTAATTGATAATATTGATACTAAAAAGATGCCAAGAAGTGAAATAAGAAATATCTTTGGTATGGTTTTACAAGATACTTGGGTTTTTAATGGAACAATAAGAGAAAACTTAGTATATAATTCAAAAAATATAACAGAAGAACAAGTTCAAAACGTATTAAAAGAAGTTGGTTTAGAGCATTATGTAAAAAGTTTACCACAAGGATTAGAAACTATTTTAAGTGATAATTCATCAATCTCTAATGGTCAAAGACAACTAATTACTATTGCTAGAGCTATGTTAAAAAACGCCCCATTAATGATCTTAGATGAAGCCACTAGTAATGTTGATACACGTACAGAAGAGGTTATTCAAGATGCAATGGATAAACTTACTAAAGGAAGAACATCTTTTGTTATTGCACATAGATTATCTACTATTAAAAACTCTGATTTAATTTTAGTAATGAAAGATGGAAATATTATTGAGCAAGGTACACATGAAGAATTGTTAAAAGCTAATGGTTTTTATGCTTCATTATATAATTCTCAATTTGCTTTTGAATAGAAACCTACTTGTGAATAATTTTATTATTTAGTGGTTTTTATGTATTAATTTAAGCTTTTACAATAAAAATATCTATTAATAGTAGATATCTTATTAATAGAAACTTTATAATATTTGATGTATGTCATTTAATATAACTCATGATATTTTTATAAAGCAAAATCCATATAAATTATTTTTTAAGATTGCTGTACCAGGTTCTATTGGAATGCTAGCTTCAGCACTATATGGTTTAATTGATGGTCTTTTTGTTTCTAATTTTCTAGGTCAAACTGCTTTTTCAGCCGTAAATATTGCTTATCCTTTTGTTTTTTTAACTTATGCTGTGCCTGATTTAATAGGTATAGGCTCGTCTGTTATTATTGCTATTAAACAAGGTGAAGGAAAAAAACAAGAAGCAGATAGAATCTTTACTGGAGCAATTATTGCGATTTTTACAGTTTGTTTGATTTTAGGTTTGCTTTTTACTTTTACATCTCCATATTTAATTAAAATGGTTGGGGCTAGTGGGGTATTAGCTGAATATGCTAAAAATTATTTAGCTATATATTCTATGTTTTTACCTATATCTGGATTTGTTTTTGCACTAGATAATTTTTTAAGAATTTCTCATTTTGTTAAAACTAGTATGTTTATTAATATTTTGATGTCTTTAATTATTATTTTATTAGAGTATCTTTTTATAGGTGTTTTACATTTAGGTGTTTTTTCTGCAGCGTTAGCGGCATGTTGTGGTTTTATTTTTGCAGTTATTTGTTCGTTTATTCCTTTTGTTTTTAAGAAAACTAATTTACATTTTACTAAACCAGAGTTTCATGTAAAAGAAGCTCTCTTGGTTATAAAAAATGGCACACCAACTTTTCTTAATAATATTTCTGGGAAGGTTATTTCTATTATTTTTAATACATTATTACTTTCCTTAGGTGGTGAAGAAGCAGTAGCTACTTATGGTATTTTAATGTATGTCGATTGGTTAATTATTCCTTTATTATATGGAATGTGTGATTCGATGCAGCCTTGTATTGGTTATAATTATGGTGCTAATGAAAAAAATAGAATAAAAATTTTTAGAAATATTATCTTTTTTGCTGCTTTATTTTTGTGCTTAATTGCTTTTATTTTATGTTTATTAATACCAACAGAAATTGTAAAAGTTTTTACTAATAGTCAATC
>DKCH01000038.1:7167-19693 GCA_002449135.1 Caryophanales bacterium UBA6879
TCTTATACTTTTATTTTCCCTTTAATATTAATTGGAGTTTTGTATTCTTTTGGCTTAATTGGTTTATGGTTGAATATTCCTATTAGTGCTTTATTAACTGCAATTTTGGCTTTTATTCTACTTATTGTGGATTATAAGCGTAATTCAAAAAAAGTACAAAATATTAAATATTAAAATGTATTTAAAATTTGATATATAAAATAATATTAAATAAGAATATTAAAATTTATAAGAAACCTTTTTCATCTACCCACATCTTATAGACAATTTGATATGGTAGATCGTTCATTTCTATTTCTTCATTTTCTAATTTTTTATATGTGTTAGAATCTTTGAAAAGTTTAGTAGCATCTTCTTTGCTAAAATAGTGATTTTGCATTATAAGTTCAACTACATGTTTGGTGTAATAATCCATTAAATATGGAAATAATGGTGTATTTTTCATGTTTCTCCTTTTTAAATATAGAATAGAAAAAGTTTTAATTTTTTATTCAATTAATAATTCCTATATAGTTTATTGTATCAAATATTAATTTAAAGTTTTAATTTTTTAGTACAAATTTATTTTAAAGACATTTTTTTCTTTGTTTTAAATTTTTCTATTAAATATTTTATCAATAAAATTAATAAAAGGAAAATTACTCCTACTAAAACTATAGTGCCTCCTGTATTAATATCAAATATATAGGCTAAAAGGAATCCTGTTATTTGCATACATAAAGAGATTACAATTGAAAAAATATTAATTAATGAATATTTTTTAAATAATTTTAATGCACATGCTGTAGGAATAACTAATAAAGAAGAAACTAATAAGGTACCAATAATACTTGCACAAATTGCTACACTTATTGAAATGATAAACATGTTAATTAAGTTAAAAAGATTTACATTTATTCCACTTACTTTTGCTTCTTTTTCAGAATAGGTAATTGATAAATTTATTCTATAAGTCATAAAAAAGTAAAAACTTACGATGACTAACAAGGCTAATAGAATATATATATCTGTGTAAGTAATAGTTAGTAATGAACCAAAAAGGAAGGATTCAAAATAGCTTCCAGGAGCATACTTTGTTAAAATCCCAGTGATAGCAATAGCTAAAGATAACACGATAGCTAAGGAAATTTCAGAGTATTTATTAAATTTGTTTCGTATTAATTCTATTATAATTCCACATACTCCACTTATTATTATGGCCATGAAAATAGGATAAATAGAGCTTACTAAACCTAAAGCAACACCGCATAAAGAAGTATGAGCTAAAGTATCACCAATCATAGATATTTTTTTAGTAACGACATTTATTCCTAACATTGGCAAAATAAATGCAATAACAATAATAGCAACAAAAGCTTTTAACATTAAAGGCGAGGAAAAAAATTCTAACATTTTAAAATTCCTCCTTCTAAGGTATAAATTTTATCTACATATTTAAAATCTTCGGATAAGTGGGAAACTAAAATAATAGTCATTTGTTCTTCTTTATGTAACTTATCTAATAATTTATTTAGTTCTTCTTTGCTATCATTATCAATTCCAGAACTAGGTTCATCTAAGACTAAAAGACTTGGTTTACTTATTAGTGCTTTAATTAATCTTACTTTTTGTTGTTGACCACCACTTAGTTCATTGATTTGTTTATTTTTTTCTTTTAATAAACCAAATTTTTCTAAATATGAATCTACAAAAGCATAATCTTTTTTATTCATGAATGAAAAAAGCTTATCTTTATATCCTAAAGAAACTAATTCTTCTATTGTACAGGGGAAGAAACTATCTTCTGTTGTTGTTATTTGATCTAAAAATGCCTTTTTCTTAAATGTGTTTATTATTTGTCCACTATCGGGTTTTATTAATTTTAAAAGAAGATTTAAAAAAGTAGTTTTACCAGAACCATTTTCACCTTTTATGCCTATAAAACTCTTTTTATCTATTGTAATATTTAGATTTTTAATAATCTCTTGATTTTTGTAAGAAAAATAAACATTTTTAAAAGTTATCTGTTCATTCATAAGCTTTTTTGTAATATTTCTAAGTTTTCCTCCATTATTTTAACATAGTTTTGGTTATTCCAATCTTTATAATCTGCTGATTCATAAGCGGATAAAACTGTGTAGTTTATATTTGTGTATCCTTCACTTTTTAAATTGTCAATTAAGGTTTTTACATAACCTAAGTTAGAAGTTTCTTCAACAAAAATGGTATGAACATTATTATCTTTTATATAGTTTTTTACTTCATTTAAACGAGAGATACTTGGTTCGTTATTTAATAGATCTGCAATTCCTTTTACTTGGACTTTATAGTCTCTTGCCCAGTAATTAAAGGCTTCATGTGAGGTTACTATTTTTGCGTTTTTAGTATTGTTAAAAAAATTAGTGTATTTTGAATCTAATTCTTGAAATTCTTTAATAGCTTTAGAATAGTTAGATGAATAAAAGTCTTTGTTATTTGCATCAATTTTAATTATTTCATTATATATATTTGTAAGCATTGTTTGGCTTTCTTTAAATGATAGCCAGCTATGTGGATCAACAACATTATTGTTTACAATAAAGTTTACGTTTTCAGTGCAGTTAAAATATTTTGATGGATTTATATCTTTAACAAAATCATCTAAATTTTGTCCATAGGCTACTACTAATGATGATTGTTCTACAAAAATAGTGTCTTTTTGACTAGACATACTAAATGAATGTAGTTCATTAGTGTTAACTATATCTATAACATCCATTTTATCTTGGACAATTCGTTTAGTATAATCAAAAAGTGGAGCAAAGGTTGTGGCAACTTTTATTTTTCCACTAGTTTGATTGCAACTAGTTAAGGCTAAAGTAAAAAGTAAAAATAAGTATTTTTTCATATGCTAAGTCCTCATTCTATAAGTGCAAATGCAAATCAATTGCAAGTAATATCTTATCATTTTATTTTTTGGTGTCAACTAATTTAGTAAAAAATTTTTAACTGAGTTATAATAAAAAAGTATGAAAAGCACAAAAGCAAGAAATTTTATATTAAATATATTAAGCAAATCTAATTCACCATTAACTGCTTTAGATATTTTTAAAAAGGTTGAAAATGAAAATATTAATCTTTCTACAGTTTATCGTAGTTTAAATACTTTTGTTTCTAATAAAATTGTAAAAAAAGAAGTTTCTAATTTAGATAAGATAACTTATTATTCATTAGTTGATAAAAAGAAACATTATCATATTTTAGAATGTACTAATTGTCATAAACAAATTAGAATTGATTATTGTCCTTTTGAATCAGTTGAAAAAAAGATTTATAAGGATTACGGTTTTAAAGTTGAAGATGAAAATTCTATTGTTTATGGAGTATGTAAAGATTGTTTAAACAAATCTAAATAATTAGTAACTTATTTAATATAAATACTTTTTAATAGTAATAAAAAAACATTATTAATGTTGTTTTAATAATGTTTTTATAAGGATTTAATTTTATTAAAATATATTAATTTGCTTTTTTCTTTTTTAATATACTAAAGATTACATATATTCCTAAGAATATTACAATACCTAAGATTATAGTAAGATATAAAGCCCAAACTGGTACTCCATGTGAGAAGAAATCAATTTTATAATCTATACTTTTTTGTATTTCACTTATTACTTGTTCTGGAATGTTTATATTTTGTAATTCCTTCATAACGCCATTTAATGCATGCTGTTTTATTAAGACTGTCCCATATGTACCTGGTAAAAACATGAAAACATTTTTTATTCCTTCAGGAATTTGATTTAATGGGAAATAGGCTCCACAAACAAAACCATAACCTGCAGATACTATTGTACCTACGCAAGAAATTTGTCCTTCAGTTTTTAAGAAAAAGTTTATAGCTGATGAAAATGCACTACCAAAAGCAGAAAGAATTAGAATATCTACTATTAAAAGAAGAATATCCGTTATAGATAAAAACCATCCTGTACATGCAACATATATTAAACAAGCAATTAAAGCTATAAAATTTACAATAATTGTAGATATCCATGTTGAAACAAAATAGGATAATTGTAAAGTTGATCTTTTAATAGGTGAAACTAAAAAGTCTTCTAATACTTTTTTAACTTTATCTTGGGCAATTAAGACGTTTGAACAAAAAGAGACAGTTACACAACATACTGCTAATAAGGAAGCTACAATTTGACCAGAAACTATTGAATTGATTATCTCATCTGAAGCATTGAATTGTTGTGTTAAAAATTCAAAGCCTTTTTTGTAATTGTCTGCTAAAAATGTACTATAAAGTACCAAAAGAATGACAGGTGTTATCATTGAAGTAAATAGCATTCCTCTATCTGTGAAGAATACTTGTATATTTCTTTTAGTAAGGTAAAAAAAGGTTTTCATTGTTAGATGCTCCTTTCAAGTCTTTTGCCAGTCGCGGCTAAAAATACATCATCCATTTTTCCTTTGGTAATTTCAAAATCTGTAAAAAGATCTGGATGTTCTATTATCAATTTTTTAGCTTCTGCGGTATTCTTAACTTCAATTCTAACTGCATCTCTAATTTTTTCATATGGTAAGCCAAGGGCTTTTATTTTTTCTTCATCATATTTATATAAAACAATAAAATCACCAGTATATTTATTTTTAAGCTCTAAAGGAGTACCTTCTGCAGCAATTTTTCCTTTATCAAGGATTACTACATAATCAGCATCACTTACTTCTTCCATATAATGAGTTGTTAAAAATACAGTAATGCCTTTTACTTTTCTATACCAACTAATAACTTCCCATAAATTTTTTCTTGTTTGAGGATCAAGACCAGTTGTTGGTTCATCTAATATTAAGATTTTAGGTTCGTGGAATAATGCACGAGCAATATCTATTCTTCTTCGTTGACCACCAGATAATTTACTTACTGGTCTTTTTAAGAGATCTTCAAAATCTAATTTTTTTGCTAATTCATTTAATCTTTTTTTAAATTCATCACCATATATTTTATAAAGAGCAGCACGTGAACTTAAATTATCTATAACACTTAATGAAGTATCCAAAACAGAGTTTTGAAAAACTACACCAATTTCTTTGCTTATAGAAATAAAATCATGATCGATATCTTTTCCATCTATAAAAACTTTTCCTGAATCCTTGTTTGCGATACCAGTCATTATAGAAATAGTTGTACTTTTACCAGCACCATTAATTCCTAAAAATGCAAAAAACTCACCTTTTTTAACATGAAAAGAAAGATGGTTTACAGCATGCACGTCCTTATAAGATTTATCTAAATCTTTGATGTCTATTATGTTGTAATCCATAGTAACTTGCTCCTTTAATATTCAAACATATTAAAACACTAAAATTATTTTACTATACCAAGTAATTTAATTTCAATTTATTTTTAAAATAAGTTTAAAATTTATCTATCAATTAATTATTATTAGTAAATAAATAATTTTATTTGTAAATTTAATAATTATATCTAAAAAATACATTTAAATTTCATAATAGTTTTTTAGTTGAAAGAAAAAATCTCATCAATTTAGTAATAAGAAATTTATTAATAAAATGAAATTTTATAGAGAAACAAAAAAAGACTGTAAAGAAAAATAATGGTTACGTAGTTGGTGTTAATTGATAAGCAAATATAAAAAATTAAGAAGAAAATAAAATGGAAAAAATAACAATAAAATTAGATTTGGAATATGGCTATTAGATGAGGATGGTCTTACTATAGATACCACTCTCTCCGCTCAGTTAAAAGATGATAAGGATTTAGTAGAATTCATGCATAAGATAACGTGTGAATTTGATAGCCAGAGGATTAATAATAACAAAGAATTTACTTTTATTATTATTTATTGTTGATTTGTTTAAATATAAAAAATCTATAGATTCACCCCAAAACTTTCTAATCTATAGTTTTTCTTAATACATAATAAAGCGAAGGTAATATGCTTTTTTGTTAATATTCATAACAAAAAGTTAATGTATAATCATTTCACCTCTTATTTAAAGCATTTATATTTTTGATACATTCAATTATAAAAATCACCATACCATAACCCTTATTTAATATAATACAAGACAATTTTAACGATTCTTTTACTGATTGATCTTTTTTTGATATGGCTTATTAATTCACATTTTTTGGCTGAAAAAGATACTGTTTTGCTAAGTGTAGAAGTAGTTGAAATATATATTGATATTTATAATATGTATTAAAAAGGGCCTTTAAAGGCCACTTTGCCATATTAATTCTAAGCAGAGAAAATTGTGTTGAGAATAGAGTGAATCTTCTCATCTGAAAAGAACATGATCTTATCGCCTGGGAATATTATAGTGTTACCATGAGGTATAACCATATCATCACCTCTATAGATAGCAATCATGATGGCTGAAGATGGAATTTTGAGTTCTTTTACTTGTTTAGAAGCAGCTTTGGAATTTTCACTAACAGTCAATTGGATGATAGAGTATGAACCTCTAGACAAGTGCATAAGCGTTAAAAGAGATTTCATAGACATTTCTTCTACGACCATGTGACCGATGATGTCAGCTTGGTTGACACAAGCGTCTACTCCCATACCGATAGTAAATAGCCAAGCGTTTTTAGGATTATTGACCTTAGCTAAAACTCTTGGAACTTGAAATTCAAATTTAGCTAGAGTTGAGACGACCAAGTTTGTCTCATCTCTACCGGTCACGGCAGCTACGACATCGGCCTTATCTATATATGAAGATTCTAGGATTGTAGGAGAAGTTCCAGAACCTAATATTATCTTTTTATTAGAAAATCTTTCTACTAATTTTAAATAAGTTTTTTTATCTTGTTCGATGATGGTGAAGTCACAGTTGTTCTTGGCTAATAGCTCAGCCATATAAGAACCAATTTGACCGCCTCCGATTATTATTACTTTCATCAAAGTGCCCTCCTATATTCCTAATACTTTTTTAAGATCAGCTTTTTTATCAGCGTCGACGATGAAGTAAATTATATCTTCGTTCTTAATGATCTCATCTCCTTTAGGTATAAAGGAGTTTTTTCCTCTAACAATAGTTATGACTTTGTAGTCTTCGTCTTTGGTGAGCTCAGATACTGGAGTACCTTCTACATCGCTAGTAGCTATTATTCTTATTATTTCAGTTTCACCTTTTTCCCCTATTAGTGAAATAGAGTCAAACTTGTCATAGGAGAGAAGTTCTATAGCTCTATCTACACCATATCCAGTGGTAGAGATAGTTTTTAAACCTAAATTTTCAAAGATTTTAGCTTTTCTATTGTCAAATAATGAGATTACAACTTGAGGCACTATGTATATATCTTTACAGATTCTACCAGCTAAGATATTTGCTTCGTCGTTATTAGTAGTGATTATACAAGCATCCATGAATTGGACACCAGCTTCTTCAAGTGTATTTTTGTCGATACCTGAGCCTACATAAGTGTTTCCGTTGAACTCATTTCCTAAAAGGTAGAACGAGTCAGGATTCTTATCGACTACTGAGACCTCATTTCCTTTTTTGAAGAGTTCTAGTGCTATAGCCGACCCTAATCTTCCACAACCGATGATGAGCGCTTTCATATATTTTTCCTCCTATTTTTATTAACACGTCTCTTGTTTGCAATCCATTTTACTAATTCACCTAATAACAGCGTTATGAACGGGAAGGTGAGTATTATAAGCCATATCTCATAAGACATTATATAACTTGTTTCAAAGACGTTATTATTTATCCAAGGCAAATAGATTATCAAGAAGGCTAATACTATTTCTGAGATTATACCTATGTTCATAAGCTTGTTTGAGAAAGGTTTTATCTTAAAGATAGATTCTCTTGAATCTCTTAAACATAATCCTATGCCTATCTGTGAGAAGATTATAGATACTAACACGACACCAGTAGATGCCATCCAAATAGCAGAACCGTTTGGATCTAAAGGATCATTTTTGTTGAAGAGGTGATAAGGTATACCTAATTTCATAGACATTATGCCATTGAAAGCAAAGTAAGCTATTAAACATAAAATGGTAGTCAAAGCACCATATGAGTAAGCTTTTATTAGCAAGCGAGTATCTATCAAGTGCGTTGATTTTTCTCTAGGTTTATCTTGCATTATGCTCTTAGTAGGTAATTCTTGTCCTAAGCCTAATGCTGGTAGCATATCAGTGCCTAAGTCAATAGCTAAAACTTCCATAATAGTTAGTGGTTGAGGTACTAAATTAAATGTTAGTAGAGGTAGGATAAATGGGATAGCTTCAGGGACGTTAGAGTTGAAGATATAAGTGATGAACTTCTTGATGTTTTGATATACAGCTCTTCCTTCTTCTATAGCTTTTACTATAGTTGAGAAGTTGTCGTCTGTTAATATCATATCAGCGCTGTCTTTAGCTACATCTGTTCCGGTTATACCCATAGCTACACCGATATCAGCCTTTTTTAAAGCTGGTGCGTCATTTATACCATCACCAGTAACGGCGACTATTTCACCCATTTCTTGAAGTGCATTTACAATCCTGTACTTTTGATCTGGTGCCATTCTAGCGAATATGACTTCTTTTTTGAGATTGGCTTTCAATTCGTCATCGTTCATTTTGGCTAATTCATTGCCGGTTATTATTAGTGGTTCACCTTGAACTATACCGATTTTCTTACCGATAGCTTTAGCTGTGAGCCCATAATCACCTGTTATCATGATGACCTTGATATGTGCTTGATGACATTTTTCAATAGACTCTTTTATACCATCTCTAGGTGGATCTTGGAGAGCTTGAAGACCAACAAACACCATATTTTTCTCAATGATTTCAGGTGTGTAACTTGATAGTGCGATAGGTAATCCTTCCTCATCTTTTGGTAGTAGTCTATACGCCATAGCTAAGACACGTAAACCATTAGCGGCGTAGTAGTCGTTTTTAGCCATTATTACTTGTCTATCTTTATCGGTTAGCTTTTTTACTTCACCATTTATACAAATGTAGTTGCATTTCTCTAATACTTCTTTTGGTGCACCTTTAGTGTATGAGATACGTGAAGCGTTATTTATAGGTACTTCTAATTGGTGGATCGAAGACATCATCTTTCTTGTAGAGTCGAAAGGTAATTCTCTAATTCTCGGAGTTAGATTGGCTTGACTTGCACCATGGAGAAGTCCTTTCTCGGCTGAGACTAATAGACACGCTTCAGTAGGATCACCTAACACTTGATAGTGAGGATTATCTTTAGTAGGCTTAATTATACGCGAGTCTTGACAAAGAGCACCAATGGTTAGCAATTTCTTTAAAGTCTTATTGTTTGTTATTAGTTGTTTTTCGTTAGAATTATTTAAAATATCTCCTTTAGGATCATAACCATCACCTGTAACTTCGTATTCTTCACCATCAAAAAAGAGAGATTTTACTGTCATCTCGTTTTTAGTAAGAGTACCGGTTTTATCAGTGCAGATGACTGTTGTAGAGCCTAAAGCTTCTACAGATGTTAAATTCTTTATCAAAGCGCCTTCTTTTGCCATTCTTTGGCAAGCTCTAGCTAGGGAAAGTGTGACTGTAGGATAGAGACCTTCAGGTATAAAAGCAACGACCATACCCAAAGCGAAGATAAATTGAGTGATATAGAGATTTGGATTGTTAAATCCGTTCTTTATACCATTTACGATTATCCCTAATAAAAATACGATTAAACCTACAGTTAAAGCTATAGTGGTTATTTGTTTAGTAGCTTTATCGATATCTTTTTGTAGTGGAGTCTTAGTTGGCTTGATATTCATAGTAAGAGATGCTACTTTACCAAATTCAGTATCCATACCAGTGGCGTAGACTATAGCACGGCAATTTCCAGTAGCTATAGAGGTACCAGCAAATATCAAATTCTTAGCTTGAATTATTGAATCGACATCGCCTTTTATTATTTCATTTGTTTTTCTAGCAGGTGTAGTTTCACCATCTAGAGATGACTGATTACATGATAAATCATCAGCTAATAAGATACGGCAGTCAGCGGAAACCCTATCGCCTTCTTGGAGAATGACGACGTCTCCTACTACTAATTCACTAGCGTCAATTTTTTTCTCTTCTCCATTTCTAATTACTCTTGAAAAATGTGGGAGCATTTTCATTAAGCTGTCGTTTGCTTTACTAGCTTTGTTTTGTTGAATAAAAGAAAATACACCATTGATGATGTTTACTAGCCAAATAGCAATAGCTAAATATAGCATAGATGGATCACTTAAAATCTTTCCATTGGAGTGGTCACCGATAAATGAAGATATCAAAGAAAGTAACCCAGACGCCCAAAGCAATATAGCCATTGGTGAGATGAAATTGGAGATGAAGACCTTAAACATAGGAGTCTTCGCTTGTTTGTTTATCTCGTTTTTGCCATATTGAGCTAGACGCTTTTTTGCCTCTTCATCGCTTAGGCCAGCAGAACTGGACTCTAATTTCTTATATACGTTTCTAGGATATGAATGTATAAGTTCATCTAAATCTTCTTGTTTCATTGTAATCTCCTACAGGGATAAATTATAAATAATTTATGATGTGTTAGCAAATTGATACGTATTTGATAAACGTGGTTAAATTCAATTGTTACACAAAATTGATATATGTAAGTGTTTTAAAAAAATAAAACTAAATCAATACTAATACAAATACTTAACATCAGCTTTTATTTCAATGCTGGTTATGTCTTTATTATGTTTTTTTAATCTATTTGATGTAGTTCTTGAGATCTTTTTAGCTATTCCTCCAATTAAATTGACATTTGTAATTTAAGTCTTCATTATAATTATATGCTTTTAAAAGTACTTAGAAAGATTATTTACTTAAGAATTATTTGAATTGTGAGATCTACGTAGATTAGTAAAAATCTGAAGTGTTTTTAATATATTAATTAATTTATTAAATTTAATAAAATATACGCTATTTATTCTAATTGTTACTTTCTAAGTTAGTTTTTCTAGTTCCTAGATTACCTATAAATACTATATTTGTTGCTTCATTATAGAAATTTGATTCAATTATTGAATATATTTTATCTTTATTATATATGGTTAGAAATCGAAATCATCTTAGAATTAGATATATAAGCTAATTGTTTATAGCCCTCGTCTTTTTAAACTTTGCCACATCAATAGTGATGAATATAAAATCATCAATCATACGAAAGTAGGAATACTTACTAATTGGTATTATTAGTGCATTAAAATACATATGTAAAACTCAACAAAAAATTTTAATTTGTACAAGATCTATCTTTTATATCAGTTTTATTTTTTACCATAAAGAGAAACTGTTATTACAAATCCCATATATAATGAGGATTATTATTGTATGTTGTTGGTAGAGCGTTAATAACGTAAATCGAATTTTATAAATCAAACTGTTCTGTTAAGAGTTTTGCCCCGATTACTGTCATTGAAATTTTATCATTTGCATTCAAATTGCTTAAAATTACAACGCCGCGCTTTCTATCTTGAGTAAACCCTATATAACTGTTGAAATCGGTAGTTGCACCATTATGCCAAATAATATCGTTTTTATTGTCCAACATCCAAGTCATACCTACGCTGTCCATACGAATGTTCATTGCTTCGTAGGCTGCTTGGTTAGCATTTATATCTTTTATTTTGGAATAGGTCATTGGCAAATATGAGATGGTATTATTCATATATAATTGCAAATAATTCGCCATATTTTCAATATTTGAAATAATTGAACCTGCCGGAATATAACCATCATTTTGTTTCCACTTCCAATATTTATCGAGATTACCGTTTTGTTTTGCTACCTGCGTATTTTGTAAGCGCAAGTCATTACGGATAAAGTCATTCATAATGTTTGTAAAACTGTCGCTATAAATGCTCTCCAAAACAAGTCCCAAAACTGATATGCCGAAATTAGAATATACAAACGGATAATCCTTATTTTCAAGCACAACGTGCTGCACTCTGTATAGAATTTTATCTTTGCTTATACCATAAAAATCGTTTGTAATATGCGCAAATTTATTGCCAATTATAGAACTTTCAAAATAATAAGCGGCGTATCCAGAAGTATGCGTTAAAAGTCGCTCTATTGTCGGATAATATTTATCATTTTTCAAATCAAGATATTTTGCAATGCTGTCTTTTAAATTTAGTCTATTTTCATTTATGGCTTTTGCACACAATGCACCGACAAAAGTTTTACTAATCGAACCAATTTCATAATCGTATATGTTTGTTTGTTTACCATTTTTACCATAAATACGATATGTAATTTCACCGTTTTCAATGAGTGCAACACTTATTTTAGTGTTTTTATTTGAACAACAATATTCAATCATATCTAACGACGACATATTTTTAAGTTTGTCGAATTTGCTTTGTTGATAAATAAGTAGTCCACCTAATGTGCCAACAAAAATCAAAACCACACTCAATAATAATGCTATAACCGAAATTATCGTTTTCTTTTTTATTTTCGGCTCGTCCTTATTTTCCGCCTTTGCGCTCTTTATAGAAATAAGAATATGCGCTACAGCAAAAATAACTGCAAACACAAATAAAGGAATA
>DKCH01000038.1:19740-49903 GCA_002449135.1 Caryophanales bacterium UBA6879
AATAAAAACTAATGATGGTATTATAGAAAGCAACAAAGCTTTTACGATATTGTTTTTATTCCATAGTACAATCCACGATATACAATATCCCAAAAGTAAAAATGCATTGATGGTTATGTAAAATATTTCCCCGAAAGAAAACCAAAAGCCGATATATGTGTACGGAATATTGAGTATCATAAGGACAAAACAGCCATATCTACCGATTTGCTCAAAAACAATAGCCGCCTTATTATCATAAACAGCCATTTGATTTTTGTGCTTTATTGCATAAATTATATTCGGTATCATAATGACCACCATTATGGCAAGTCCGTAGTAATTAAACCAATCCATAATAAAATTATATCAAAAGCATCAATGAACGATAAGAGTTAACTTAAAAATAGCTATTTTATTTACTTTTTTAAACACTATTACATGATGTTAATTTTTAAAAAGTCTATATTTATCACTACAAATAAAAAAGCATTTACCACTCCTAATAGATACTTCATGAATGATAAATATTGTGCGAATAGCCAAAACTACTTTTTAAATAGTTCCGAATGTGTACCTATTCGCTAGGCACAATTTAACATCAATTTGCCATTTATCATGTACCATATCTAGCGTGTGATAAACTTATGTTTTTTTCTTTTTTCTAATTTATATGATATAAAAGCGCCATTTCTTTTAAAAGTCCTTAAAGCGCTACTTGGTGAGGCATTAATTCCTTCATGACGTAGTCTGACCCAATATTTCAATAAATGATTGTCCAGGATTTCTTCTATGAATATCAAGAATTCGCTTAAAAATTCACCTTTTATTTTATTTGGATGATATCTTGTATCAATATCTAGTGGTAAATAATTACTTTCTAAGGTTAAATTATACATAGCATCTCCTTTTACAATTGAATGTACTAATTGAATTATAAATTAGATGTTTTTTGTTGAATAATTTTATCTCACATCATTTGATATTAAACACTGTTCAGAAATCTAAAAAAATTTCAATACGTAATCTTTCTAAATAAGAATTGACTTTCCAAAATGGAAACTTTATAATAATGGTGACATGTAGTTATATATGGAATGAGGAGGAAAAGCTAATATGTCAAAAAATATAGGAGTGTTGATAAAGGAAGAATTAGAAAGGAGGGAAATAAGCCAAAAAGAATTGTGTGATATGGTCGGTATAAGTGAATCTGCAATGTCAAAATACTTAAATAGTGATAAACCTTTAAGAACAGATATTGTATCTAAAATTGCAAGAGCTTTAGATATGAATGTTTATCAATTATTAGGTATTAGTGAAAAAGAAGGCACAACATTTGATATTTGTAAAACTGCTTTATTAGCAAGAAGTGGTACTTCATTATCAAATGAAGAAAAACAAGAACTAATCAATTTAATTTTTGGTCATAAATAAATGAATAAAGAAGATATACTAGATGTCATTTGTGATATTTATGAGCAAGAACAAATTAGTGAATTTGGATTTGATTTAAATAAATTATGTAATAGTTTAGAAATTAATCTAATACCTTATTCATCTTTCGAAGGCGATATGAAAAAATTTGTAGCATATGAAGAAGATGGATTCAGTTATTTAAATCCAAATAATAGTAAACCAGAGATTTGCTACAACGATAAAATATCTCCAAGAGGAAGAATTAAATTTACGATACCACATGAATTAGGACATATTTGTTTAGGGCATAAATATTATCTGAACAAAGAAACCTTAATAGAAAAAAGAGAAGCAGATATGTTTGCAAACGAATTGTATTGCCCACAAGCATTTATGATTCATTATAGGTTGTTGACCATATCGGATTTAATATCGAATTTTGGAATCGCTCGTGGATATGCACAAATTTTATTGGAAAAATTAAAAAAAAGAAGAGATAAAAAATTGTCTATTAATGAAAAAAGATTAATAGAAATATTTAAAAAAAACAAATTATTAAAAAAATAAAAACGCCCATTAAAAATTAGCGTTCATCACGAAACATAAACGTGATGATTTTGTCAAATACAATAAAGGGAAGAACCTTTAGGAAGGAGATGAAATCGTTATGATAAAATCACAATTTAAATTTCTTCTTTATGGTGGTTTATGGTAGAGAAGAAAAATCTAAAAAAATTAATAAACCTCAATTTTACTGATTTGACAAATCAAACATATTTAGTTGGTAAATATGATTTGCCATATGTTACATGCTCTGCTATTGTAAATCCAGATTATCTTGCTTTATATTCAGAGACTAATAATTATTTTAAAACGGAAAATACCTGTATATGTTTTTATCTATATGATAATAAATTTGATGGCATAAGAGGTATTTATAACGCTATTTATTATGGTGATGAAAAATTATTAGCAAAGTATAAAGAAAGATTTAAAGGTGTAAAGTATGCATTTGCACCTGATTATTCACAATGTGGAGATATTTCGACATTTGAAAACATTTATCGTATAGCAAAATCTAGGATAGTATCAAACTGGTTATTGTTAGAATGTAATATTCTTGTTATACCAAATGTAACTTACGCTAATGAAAATTATTTTGATGTTATGTTAGATGGTATGGAAAATACTGAAGTTGTTGCATTTAGTGTAAAGGGATTATTGAGAGAGGCAGCTGAAAAAGAACTTTTATTAAAAGCAATTCGCTATACGGTAGAAAATTTAAAATTATTGAAGAAAATTATCGTATATAGTGTTTCTACAAGTGATGAAAAAGTAATGTCTCTATTTGAATATGCATTATCTAAAGGAATTAAAATTGTTATTCCAAATAATATTTTAAAAGAGAGAAATATTATTAATAAAAAGGTGGCAGTATTAAATGGGTAAGACAAGTAGAAGTGGACTAGGCGTTGGAACAGGAAGTTCACCACAAGGAAGTTTATTTCAGGGTGGCGTTGATTCTAAAGTAAAAGAATTAACTAAAAAATGCATGATAGATCAACTTACTAAAGCAAGAGTAAAATTTAATCCAAATGATGTATTATTTGTAACGAAAGATAAAACTGGTCAACTCGTTTGGTTAGAAAAAGGAAATAAAGATGCAGGATTAGAGCACATTCTGCATGGTAACGGAAGAAGCAGAGGTCATGCTTATGATTTCAAAAAAGCCTTAGGATTAGAGTCCAACCAAGTATCAAGTTATTTACAAAAAGTAATTACATATGGAAGCATAGTTAGTAATACTATTAAACCTGTTGGAAATCGAATGGGATTTGAAAGGGTATATAGCTATGAAGGAAATTACTATATAGTTACAGGTATTGGCACGAATGGATTTATCGCTTCTGCTTATCCACATAAAAAAGGAGGAAAATAAAATGTTTATAGTTAAATTAATGAATGAATTTGTTCATGGTGTATTATGGGTATGCGATGAAGATGGTATTTCAACTAATTATGATTTAATTGATAAGGATGAAGAATTAACAAAACTTAATGAAGAAACTAGAAAGTTGTTTGATTCTTATTACGAGTTTGATTCTCATAATCAAGCATGTTGGTTTAATGAACAATTAGAAAGAAAAACAAAAGATAAAATGTTAGAATTAATTCGAAAAATTAAAATTAGATTATCTGAAATTAATGATGGATCATTTAAAGTTGAAGATTATGAAACTGAAAGATTAGAAAAATTATAAATTTTATGAATGAATTAGATTATGTAAAATTAATTGAACCTTTTAAAGAGTTAAAAGCAGAAACAAAAGGGTGTATTGTATTGAAATATGCTGAAAATAATTTTGAAGTATAAGTTTGTCAATGAAAATGATGAAACAACAGATGTTTATATAATTTCAAGAGACTAACTAGACGTTTATTTGACACCCAAAGGCATAATCACCTAAATCTTCTTCATAAGCTTTTTCTATTTTTGTATTTGAAATAGAAGAAAGGATTTTCATTTTGATGTAATCTAAAATCGCTTGAGAGTTTTGGATAATAAGGTCATGATTTGAAGAAGAAATATTGTATTTCTCTCTTAATTCAATATAAAAATTTCCCATTTTTAAAAGAAATCTATTGATGATATTTAGATCCTTCAATGAAAGCTGATGCAGTGCAATTTCAATTTTGTCATAGTAATTATCTGCATACATTTCAATCTTTTCTCTTAATACTCCATCAATCTTATTCAGATCAAGTTTCTGCTCTAGCTTATAGTCTTTAAGTGATCTTTTTGGCATGTTCGCTGAATCATCAATATTTAAGATACCTTCAATTAAAGTTACAAAAAGTGATGTATTAACTGGCTTAAAGCCAGGAAGATTTCTTTTCACATTAAGAGCTTTGTATTTTTGTGAAAAATAATCATGCAAACAATCTGCTAATACTTTGCAAAGTTTTTCTTTATTATAGCCTTTGTATATGCTTAAATCACGCTTACAAAGCCGACATATATTTTTAAAAGCGCCATCTAAATCAATTATTTGATAATTAAAATTTATAAAATTATTTACTGCTGTGTTTATAACTTTAGTGAAACTTTGCTGAGTAAAAGCAAGAATAAGGCATTCAGGAATCTTATCAGAAGTCAAAAGCTCGCTTACCCTGCTTGAGGTTACAAAATCAAATTCATTACCTTTTTGAGTTCTAAGATTAAATCCCTCAGCAATTGGACTTAGAAGATTATCTACGATGTCTGTTTTTCTTAGGTCTAGTGAACATGCCTTAATCTCGTTAACAATGTCATTGAATCTCATATATGTAAGTAGCTTGTTTCCTAAATATTTTAGCGAAAAATAAAGTAACAAACAAAGGATTTCAAATTTACGGTTTTTATATTTTTTTACTGTAAATGCATCATAAGAAAATAAACCATTGAATGAATATCATTAACTCATAAAGCACAAGAAATGTGCGGAAAGGAGTCAATATATGACTACAAAAGTTAAAGCTGGCTGTAAAGACATTTGGAATGCCTATATGGTTAAAGATGCAAAATTCTCAGAACATGATATTCCAATTTGTCCAACCACAGCTACCTCAGTTCCGAAAGAAATAATCACCTATGCGGAGGCAGTTACAATCTTAAACAAGCATAAAGGTGAAACGGATTTTTTCTTAGACTCTTATGTTTGCTTTTATCAGCATGACATAGGGTTTGATGGGAAAAAAGGTATTTGGGCTTATCCTAAGAAGGCTTATAAAGTATTAAGACATTTTGCTGGAATTATTGCACCTGATTTTTCAACTTTTCAAGACTTTCCTGATCCACTTAAGCGATGGAACTACTATAGGATGAATGCCTTTGGTTATTGGTATGGAAAACTATGTAATAAAAACGTCATCGCAAATTGTAGAGTAGATTTTGCTTTTAATTATGAATATTGCTTTGATGGTATATGAAATGATGAATCCATGATTGCCATAGGAACTATTGCATCTGAATTACGTAAGAAATCTAATCAAAAAATCTTCTTAGATTGGATTATCAAATTTATCAAATTGAAACGGCCAAAATCAATCATTATCTATGGCTTTTTACCTAATGAGATTAAAAGGGTTATTCTTGACTTAAATACTGGAATCTACGTTTATGAAGCTAAGACTAATAAAGATTTAAAGAGGTGGAAAAATGAGCAAGGGAAATAGTGGATTATTCATAGGAACTAAGGGTAGTAAGCAAGAAAATAAAGCATCAAAGCCATTACTTAACCAAAATCTAAGCAAGGAGAAAAATGAACTCATTCAAAAAGTAATAGACCAAGGCCATAAAATTTCTCCTGATAAAGTTCTTGATATTGGAACAATGCCAAATGGGAAAATTGTTTGGATAGAAATAGGAAAACTTGGTGAAAGAGCTTCAGGTTTAGCACACATTTTGGACAAGCATAATAATGAGTTAAATAATCTTGGTATTTCTAATAAAGACGTTCCTTCGTTTATAAAAAAAGTGTTAGCCAAAAACAAGGTAGTAGGTATTCAGGGAGAACAAAATGATTTTCCTAGGAGCATCTACGAGACAGAGGTCAATAAAAAAAATAGTTTATGTAGCTATATCAGTTTCAGAAAATGGGTACATAGTTGGTGCTAATTTGATAAGCAAATATAAAATAAAGGAGAAAATAAAATGAAAAAAATAACAATAAAATTAGATTTGGAATATGGCTGCGAACCCATATGGCTGTTAGATGAGGATGGTCTTACTATAGATACTGCTCTCCCTTCCGAGTTAAAAGGTGATAAGGATTTGATAGAACTCATGCACAAGATAACATGTGAATTTGATAGTCAATGGATTAACGATAACAAAGAATTTACTTTTGTTGGTTTTAAGACTCCAGAAGATAAGGCAAAATTTAAATCGGACCTTATCTGTTTTGCTACTAAAATAAAGGCAAAACTAAAAGGTAAATACAAAATAATTGATGCTTTTCACTATGAGTATTATTAATCAAAGAATATGAAAACTATAAGATTGCTTTTAGAATATGGTTGTGAGCCAGTGTGGATTTATGGTGAAGATGGCCTTGTAGAAGAAACTGGTTTACCTGAAGAAATTAGTGATAATAAAGAATTGCATGACCTAATGTGGAAAATAATTACCGAATTTGATAGTCAGTATATAAATACTGACCGAGAATTCACTCCTGTAGGATTCAAAACTAAAGTAGAAAAAGAAGAATTTAAAAAAGGCCTTATTAAATTCTCGGCAATGGTTAAGAAGGCTGTTGGAGATAAATACAAGTTTGTCGATGATTTTAACTACGAAGATTATTAACAAAAAAATCTCAGCTTTCACTGAGACTTTTTCGCTTTTAGCTATTTAGTTTTTAACGAGCCTTACTACCTACGAAGATTGATGTTCCAGCATGAATTTTCATACTGAAGCAATCACCTACTAGATAGAGGTTCGGCAATAAACCGATTGGTGAACCATGAGGGACTCGAACCTTCGGCCCGCTGATTAAGAGTCAGCTGCTCTACCAACTGAGCTAATGGTCCATTAGTTAGCCTTGTAATAATACAACAACTTAAATTTAATTGCAAGTATTATAAAGGCAAAGTTTCAATTAAATTTAAAAATGATGTATAAGCTTCTTCCTCATCTACTCCTTCTATTTCAATATCAAAAACTCCGTTTTTTGGAATAGAAAGTGTAAAAACATTCATTATTGATTTTAGATCCGCTTGTTTGGTTGTATCGTTTTTATCAGTGACCATGGTAATTTTAGAAATGTGCTTATTAGCTTCAGCAACTAGTTCGGCAGCGAGTCTAGAGGTTAAACCATCTTCATTTTTTACTGTGACTTGAATAGTTTTCATTTTGCCTCCTCTTCTTACTTTTATATTGTATTGTAAACGCTTAGATTTTTCAATTGCAATTTAACGAGTTAATTATTAAATTGTGATATTTTGATTACTTTGTAATTTTTTTAAAAATGTTAGTGTTCTTTTATTTAGATTTTTAATATAAGTGTTATAATGAGCATGTAAAAAATAATATTAATAACTATGATTAAGGCTTTTAATTTTGAAAATGATGTAAATGAATTTAGTGCTAACACTTATATTATCGGTAAAAAAGATGAAAACTGTTTAATAGTTGATTTAGGCACCACATCTGATGTCATTATAAATTATGTAAAGAAAAATTTTAAATCCGTTTCAGGAATCTTATTAACTCATGCTCATTTAGACCATATACGAGGCGTTAATAATTTTTTAAAAGCTTTTCCTAAGACACCAGTTTATATTTCTAAATTAGATGCTCCTTTATTAAATGAGCAAAATAAATTTTATGATTTATTTCAAGAAAAGGTTCCTTTACAAAATTATCCTTTAAATTTTGTTAATGATGGTGATGTTTTAAATTTTAAAAATTATATTGTAAAAGTTATTGCTACTCCTTTTCATACTAAAGGTAGCGTTTGTTATTTATTTAGTGAAGATAATGCTTTATTTACAGGAGATACTTTATTTAAAGGAAGTATTGGAAGAACTGATTTATATTATTCTGAGCCAAATAAAATTTATGAATCTCTAGCAAAATTATCTAAATTGCCTTCCCAGCTTGTTTGTTATCCTGGCCACGGATTGATTACTACTTTGAAAGAAGAAAAAGAATCTAATCCATATTTAAGAGATTAAAGATGAATATTAGGTTAGATCATTTTTTAGCTGAAAATAATTTCGGAACTAGAAAACACGTAAAAAAATTAATTAAAGATGGTTTAGTAAAAATAGATGACAAACCTTGTTTTACTCCTGATTTTAAGTTCAATCCAGAAGAAACTAAAATATATGTAAATGAAAAGTTAGTTCCTTATCAAAAGGAATTATATTTACTTTTAAATAAACCAGCTGGATATTTGTGTTCTACTATTGATGAACTCTATCCTTCTGTACTTAATTTATTAGAACCATCTATGCAAAAAAGAGCAAGATTAGTTGGACGTTTGGATGTAGATACTACTGGTGTTTTATTAATTACTGATAATGGAAAATTAAATAATAAATTAATTCACCCTAATACTAAAATTGAAAAGGAATATAAAGTTACTGTTAATCATGAAGTGACAAATAGAGAGCTTGAAATTTTAAGAGGGAAAATTGATTTGTTTGATGATGGTATTGTTCAAGCAAAAAGGGTTGAGCAAATTGGTAAAGATACAATATTAATAACTATTTTAGAAGGTAAATATCACGAAATTAAAAGAATGTGTAAAAGAGCTGATTTAGAAGTTATGGCCTTAGATAGAATAAGGTTAGGCAGTTTAACATATGGAAATTTAAAGCCAGGAGAGTATCGTAGCTTAAATGAAAATGAAATTAAAAATTTAAAGTCTTTAGTTGGAATTAAAGAAGATGTATTTTAATAGAAATAAGAACTTAGTTACATTATCAAATTCTATTTTAAAAGCATATGGAATTAGACCTTTTCATAATACTATAAAAGTTGTTGATGAGCTTTTTAATAAGAATCAAATACCTAAAAGAAAACTAGCAGTTTTTTTGCTTGATGGTTTTGGCACTTATATTCAAAAAATTTATAAGAAGGATATTCCTAATTTGTATAACCATATTTTTTTAAAAATGACTTCTATTTATCCTCCTACTACTGTGGCTTGTACTACTGCTTTTTTAACAGGTAAATACCCAGTTGAAACTGGATGGTTAGGGTGGGTTGAAAAATTACCAATGTACAGCTCTCCAGTTACGATGTTTTCTTCTACTTTTGTGGATACTAAGTTTGAAACTAAAGTAAAAACTAGGAATTTTTTACCAACAACGGATTTAATTGAATTAATTAACAATAAAACTAATTTTACTGCTAATAAGTTAATGTCATTTAATATGTCTTTGCCAAATGATTTAAGTTTGTTTTTTAGTGAAGCAAATAAAAGTGTGAAAAAATATGATTTCTCTTATTTGTATTTAACTGAACCAGATTCTACTTTACATGAATGTGGTACCCATTCTACTAAAGTTAAAAATATAGTGAAAAGTATCGATACTTATTTAGATTGCTTTGTGAAAAATAATCCAGATGTCTTAACTTTAGTTATTGCTGATCATGGGCATATTGATACTTCTTATTTTATTTTAAATGAACATCAAGAACTTTATTCTTTGTTAGTACCAAAATATAACTGTTTAGAAGCTAGATCTTGTATGCTTTTTGTTAAAAAAGGTAGACAAGAAGAGGCATTAAAATTAATAAAAAAATATTATAGTGATTATTTTGATATTTATACTAAAGAGGAAATTATTGAAAAACATTTATTTGGTTATGGAAAACCTAATATCCATTTTAATGATTTGCTAGGAGATTTTTTATTAGTTAGTAAAAGCAATGCTGGTATAGCTGATTCATGTTCTTCTTTGCTTGTTTCTCATCATGCTGGAGGAACAAAAAAAGAGTTAAACATTAATTTAAATGTATTTAATTCTTTATAAAATATTGACTATTTAGATTTTAAGGTTTATCATACATATGAATAGTTGTTCATATGTTGAAAGGAAGAAACATGCCAAATATTGAAACTTGTAAAATAAAAGATAATGATTCTAAAATAGATTTTGTTTTGCGAAAAAATTTACCAGATCAAGAAAAATTTCAGCTTTTAGCAAATTTATTTTCAGTATTTTCAGATGCAATGAGAGTAAAATTGATGTATTTGCTTTTGCAAAAGGAACTTTGTGTTTGTGATATTTCTGAGATATTAAATGCTACTCAATCTAATATTTCTCATCATTTAGCAATTTTAAAGGATCATAACCTAGTAGGATTTAGAAAAGAAGGAAAAAAAGTTATTTATTTTTTAAAAGATGATCATGTAAAGAAAATTATACAAATGGGATTTGAACATATTTTAGAGAGGTAGAATTATGGCTTGTAATTGTAATCATTGTAAACAAAAAGAAGGGGAAGAAAGTTTTTTTAAAAGTGAAAAAGGAGAAAGAATATTATTAATTATTCGTATGTTTCTTTCTTTACTTTTGGTTTTACTAGCTAGTTATGTTCCAACTATTAATAATAATTTATCAGCAAAGTTAAGTTTAGTTATTATTGGCTACATAATTATTGCTTATTCGGTTTTTATTGAAGGTTTTAAAGCAATTTTGCATGGTCAAATTTTTGATGAGCATTTTTTAATGATTATTGGTACTGTTGGGGCTATGGCAATTTCTTATTTTGATGAAGCCATATTTGTTATGGTTTTTTATCATGTTGGTGAAATTTTAGAAGATTATGCTGAGGATAAATCTAAACGCTCAATTGCAAAGTTAGTAAATGATATGCCACTACTAGCACATAAAATAATAGTAGATAATAAAATAGTTGAAGTAAATCCTGAGGATTTAAAAATAAATGATGTTATTTTAGTAAAACCTGGCGAAAAAATTCCTGTAGATGGTTTAGTTATTAGTGGATCATCATCTTTAAATATGTCTTCTTTAACTGGAGAGTCTATTCCTAATAATGTAAGTAAAAATTCTAAGGTTTTCTCTGGCTCTATTAATATGGAAGGTTCTTTAACTATTAAAGTTGAAAAGATTTTCAAGGATTCAACATTATCACAAATTTTGGATTTAATTAATTCAGAGGAAGATAAAAAATCAAAATCCGAGAGATTTATTACTAAATTTTCTAAATTTTATACTCCTATTGTTGTTATTGCAGCAATTATTTTATTTTTAACTAAATATGGCTTAGCAGGCTGGGGTAACAACTACATGGGTGCTTTATATGATGCATGTACTTTACTTATAATTTCTTGTCCTTGTGCTTTGGTTGTGTCAGTTCCTTTATGTTTCTTTTTAAGTATTGGTCGTGCTTCTCGTTTTGGTGTTTTAGTTAAGGGAAGTTCTGCTGTTGAAAATATTAGTAAGTGTCAAACTTTTATTTTTGATAAAACAGGAACTTTAACTAAAGGGGATTTTGAAGTTATTTCTTATAAGGATTATGAAAGTTTAAAAATTTTGGCTTCACTTGAAAACAGTTCAACTCATCCAATTGCTAAGTCCATTGTTAAAAAAGCGCAATCTTTAAATATTAAGGATTTTTATAAAGTCAGTGGATTTAAAAATATCGATGGAAAAGGAATTACAGGAAAAATTAATGGTAAAGAATATATAGCAGGTGATCAAGATTATATAAGAACAGTTGTAAACAAAGATTATCAGTTTATTGATACTCCATATAAAACAATTTATTTAGCTTGTGAAGAAAAAGTTATTGGATATGTTGTAATTTCAGATGTTATAAAATCTTCAGCTTATAGTTTAGTGGCTGGTATTAAAAATTTATGTAGACCTGAATTAATTATTCTTTCTGGTGATAATTCTAAAATAGTAGAAAAGGTTAAAAATGAGCTCAAATTTACTGAAGCTTTTGGTCAATTATTACCACAAGAAAAATTAAATAAAATAGAAGAAATTAAAAACGAACATAAAATTGTAAGTTTTGTTGGTGATGGTGTAAATGATGCACCAAGTTTACTAGCTTCTAATGTTGGTATTGCAATGGGTGGATTAGGTTCTGATGCAGCTAAGCAATCTGCTGATATAGTCATTTTAAATGATGATTTAAATAAAATTACTGAAACAAAAAGATTAGCTAAAAAGACCATGTTAGTTGTCATAGAAAATATAGTTATTATTTTAGCTATTAAATTAGCAATCTTTATTATTGTTTCATTGGATATTGAAGCAATTAAATTTTTCCAAATGTATTTAGCTGTTGTTGCAGATGTGGGGACTTTAATTGTTAGTATTTTAAATTCTTTGCGTGTTTATTATTTTAAAGATAAGAATCTTCTTAACTAAATATTTTTATTAGTTAAAGGCATAAATAATTTATAATTTTAATGTGAATAAAGTTATTAGTTTAGGTGAAGTTGTTGTTGATACATATTATAAAAATAACAAATTGATAGATGCTTTTATTGGTGGGGCTCCTTTAAATTTGGCATATTATGTTAGTTACAATTTTAAGCCTGTAATATTTTTAACCAAATTAGGAAATGATAAATCTTCTAAAAATGTTTTAAATCTTTTAAAAAGTAAAAATATAGATACTTCATATATTATATGTGATTCTAATTTAAAAATTGCTAGTTCTAAAGTAAGTTTGAATGAAAATAATGATAGAGAATTTAGTTTTAATTTAGAGAAGGCCTCTTTTTTAAAATATAAAAAAGAAGAATTGCCTTTAAATATATTTATGCCATTTGATATTTTTTATTTTGGTTCAGTTTTTTTGTTATCTAAAAATGGTCAAGAAACTACTTTAAAGGCTTTAAAATACTGCAAAGAAAAAAATATAAGAGTAGCTTTTGATGTAAATTATCGTTCTAATTTATTTCCTAATATCAATGATTTTTATAATCTTATTAAAAATTATTTACCATATGTTAATATTTTAAAAGTTTCTGAGGAGGAACTTGGCTTGTTAGATAATGATCCTTTATTACTTTTTAATTTATATCCTTCACTTAAGGTTATTTTTGTTACTAAAGGAAGTAAGGGCGCTAGTTATTTTACTAAAAATAATTCATATTCTTTAAATGGTATTAAAGTAAAAGTTGTTGATACTACTGGATGTGGTGATTCTTTTTTTGGAACTGTTTTAGCTAATTTACTTGAAGATTTTGATTATTCTAATTTAAATTTAATTTTAAAAAAAGCTATAGAAATATCTTCAAAAGTTGCAGGAATTAAAGGAAGTTTAATTTAATTACTACTTATAAATTAATGTTTTATCAATTATAATTTAATTAGGGAAAATTGATAAAAAGGAAATTAAATAATGCATTTTTTAGAAGATTTTTATGAACTTTATCAAATTGATACTTCATTGCAAGTTATTATTTCTTTAGCTTTGATTTTCTTTTTGGCTTTTTTGTTTACAAGACTTACTAAGTTAATTCATTTACCTAATGTTACAGCATATATGTTGACTGGTATTATTATTGGTCCTTATGTTTTTAATCTAATTCCTAATAAAATTATCACTGAAATGTCTTTTATTAATGATATTGGACTAGGAATTATAGGTTTTTCGTGTGGACGTTATTTTAATTTAAAGATTGTCAAAAAAAATGGATATAAGCCAATAATTATTTCTTTAGTAGAAACAACTTTAACAACTACTGCTGTTTTTTTGTTAATGTGGGCTTTTAATTTACCTTTAGCTATTTGTTTATTACTTGGTTTATTAGCTGCAGGTACTAGTGCAAGTTCTACAGTTATGACAATTAGACAATATAATTGTAAAGGAAACTATGTGGATTACATTGTTGAATTGATAGCTTTAAATAATTTGTTTGTTTTAATAACTTTTTCTATTGTTTTAGGTTTTTTAAATCAAATGATGGGATTTTCTTCTTCTTTAAGTTTATGGGAATCTATTTTAATTCCTCTTTTATCTAATGTTTTATGTCTAATTGTTTCAGTATTTTTTGGTTTTATCTTAGCTAAGGTATTTATTAAAAGAAGTAGAAGTAAAGATAATCGTTTAATTTTAACTGTAGGGACTATATTAGTTTTAGTTGCTGTTAATAGTTTATGTAAGTTAATAAGCAAAACTAATATTGTTTCTTCTTTGTTATCTACAATGATTTTAGCGGCAACATACATGAATTTTTCTAATGATGATTCATTATTTTCTCAAGTTAATGATTTTTGTGCTCCAATTTTGCTAATTTTCTTTGTTTTATCTGGTTTTAAATTGGATTTTTCGTCTTTGGCAAGTGTTGGTTGGGTTGGATTAATTTATTTTTTAACGCGTTTTGTTTTTAAATATTTAGGCTTGTTTTTGGGAACATTAATTGTTAAAGGTGACAAGAATTTACGTTATTTTGGTGGATTTAATATGTATCCACAAGCAGGAGTTGCAATTGGTTCTGCAGTAATTGCTGCAAATTTATTAATCATGTTAAATGAAGTGGAATGGGCAAATAAATTACAGGCTATTGTAATAACTACAGCTGTTCTTTTTGAAATTATTGGACCGGTTTTATCTAAACTAGCATTAAAGAAGTCTGGGACATTATTAGAAAATAATATTGATAAAAGTAGTAGAGTTATTGAATCTTCTTCAATTTTCCATGATAAGATTGAAAAAGCCTTAACGGAGGAAGAAAAGTTAAAGCATCAAAAGTTGATTGATTTGCAAAATGAAATAGATAAAACTAATACTTATATCCATACAAAGAGTTATTTAGATTTTATTAATAAGGAATGATTATTGTTTTTGCTAAATTTATTATGCTTGCTTTTAACTACAAATTATTTTGCTATGTATAATAAATATGTTGATAAAAGAGGTAATTATGGAAAACGATGAAATTGTAATTAAAGGTGCAAGAGAAAATAATTTAAAAAATATAGATTTAAGAATACCTAAAAATAAGTTAGTAGTTTTTACTGGTGTCTCAGGTTCAGGTAAATCTACTCTTGCTTTTGATACAATTTTTGCAGAAGGTCAAAGAAGATATATGGAATCTCTTTCAAGTTATGCTAGACAGTTTTTAGGAAACTATGAAAAACCCGATGTTGATTCTATTGAAGGTTTAACCCCTGCTATTTCTATTGATCAAAAAACTAAATCTCATAACCCAAGATCAACTGTTGGAACAGTTACTGAAATTTATGATTTTTTAAGGCTGCTCTTTGGTAAGATAGGAAAAGCTTATTGCCCTATACATCATTTAAAGATTTCAGCTCTTTCAATAGATGAAATTGTTTCTTTAGTTAAACAAAATCCGGAAAATAGTAAATTAACTATTCTTTCACCAGTAGTAAGAAATGAAAAAGGTACTCATCAACAAACTTTAGAAAAATTTTTTAAAGCTGGTTTTTCTCGTTTAAGAATAGATTCCGAAGAAGAAAAAAGATATTTTACAATTCCTAATTTAGATAAAAATAAAAAACACACTATTGATGTTGTTATTGATCGTATGTTTTTAAAAGCTGAAAATAATGAAAGATTAGTAGAAGCGATAAAAGCAGCTTTAAATCTTTCTGATGGTTTTGTTGAAGTTGATTGTGATGGTAAAATTAGTCTTTATTCTGAACATTATTCTTGTCCAATTTGTGGTTTTTCGGTTCCTAATATTGAACCTCGTTTATTCTCTTTTAATAATCCTTTAGGCTGTTGTCCTACTTGTAAAGGTTTAGGGAAAACTATTTCTGCAGATGAAAAATTAATTGTTCCTGATGATAGTTTAACTATTAAACAAGGTGCTATTAGGTTTTATTCAGTTAATAAAATTGATGCCTCAACTATTGATTATTTAGAGTTACAAGCTCTTTTAAAGCATTATAAAATTCCAGATGATATTCCATTTAAGGATCTTACAAAGAAGCAAAAGGATTTAATTTTTAATGGTCCTGATGAACCTCTTTCTTTTAAATATAGAACTAGCAATGGGTCAATTATTAATAAAACTGTTACTGAAGGTGTTGTTGGAAAACTTAATAGACTTTATGTAAATACTAATTCTGAATTTATGAAAAGGTATTATGAAACTTTCATGTCTTCTACTATTTGTCCTACATGTTTAGGAGCAAGACTAAACGATAAGGTTTTAGCAATTAAAGTGGCTGGTAAAAATATTTATGAACTTTGTTTAATGCCACTTAATGAACTCTTAGAATGGTTTAAAAACTTAAAACTTGATGAAAAGGATACTAAAATATCTGAATTAGTGGTAAAAGAAATTATTAATAGACTTTCATTTTTATGCGATGTTGGTTTAGAGTATTTATCTTTATCAAGGGAAGCTATGACATTATCTGGTGGTGAATCTCAACGTATTAGATTAGCGACTCAAATAGGGTCTAAATTGTCAGGTATTACTTATGTTTTAGATGAGCCTTCTATTGGTTTACACCAAAAAGATAATGATAAATTAATAAAAACCATGAAGGAAATGCGTGACTTAGATAATACGATGATTGTAGTTGAGCATGATGAAGATACTATGTTAGCTGCTGATTATATTGTTGATGTTGGTCCATTAGCTGGGGATAAGGGTGGCCAAATTGTTTTTGCAGGTAAGGTTAAAGATTTTTTAAATTGTACTAAATCTATTACTGCTAATTATTTATCTAAAAGAGAAGAAATTAAGGTTCCTGAAATTAGAAGAGTTGGTGTTCATGATTTAGTTATAAAAGGAGCAAGATGCCATAATTTAAAAAACATTGATGTTACTTTTAAAATTGGTTGTTTAAATTTAGTAACTGGTGTTTCTGGTTCTGGTAAATCTTCTTTAGTTACTGAAATTTTATACAAAAATGCTTTAAAGAAGTTAAATCCTTCTTCTTTAACTCAGGATAAACCTGGAGAATGTAGTGCAATTAAAGGCTTAGAATATTTTGATAAGGTTATTAATGTTAGTCAGGATCCTATAGGTAAAACCCCACGTTCTAATCCAGCTACTTATGTTGGAGTTTTTGATGATATTAGAGATTTATTTAGTCAAACTAAGGAAGCAAGATTAAAAGGATTTAAAAAGTCTGACTTTTCTTTTAATGTTAAAGGTGGCCGTTGCGAAGCTTGTCAAGGTGATGGACTTACTAAAATTTCAATGGCATTTTTACCTGATGTTTATGTTACTTGTCCAGTTTGTCATGGTAAACGTTATACTCAAGAAATTTTAGAGGTTACTTATAAAGATAAAAATATCTATGATGTTTTAAATATGCGAGTTGAAGAAGCATATGAATTCTTTAAAAATATTCCTCAAATTGCTAGAAAAATTAAAGCGCTAGTTGATGTTGGTTTAGGATATATAAAGCTTGGACAATCATCAGTTACCTTATCTGGTGGTGAATCTCAACGTATTAAGCTTGCTTTTGAATTACAAAAGGTTTCTACAGGCAATACGTTATATATATTAGATGAACCAACTACAGGTTTATCTACTTATGATATTTCTAAGTTGTTAAATGTTTTAAATGAATTTGTTAATAATGGAAATACTGTTATTGTTATTGAACATAATTTAGATTTTATTAAATGTGCAGACTATATTGTTGATTTAGGGCCTGATGGTGGTGATAAAGGCGGAAACTTAGTAGTTGAAGGTACTCCTGAGGAAGTTAGTAAGTGTCCTTTATCATATACTGGACAATATCTTAAAAAGTTTTTGCATTAGTTTGTTATAATTTTAATGTATGGAAAAAGTTACGATTTTAGATTTAGCTAATCACTTTAATTTAAAACCTCTTTTTGCTTCGGCTACTTCTTTACAAAAAGAAATTAAAGTTTGTGAAGTTGATCGTCCAGGTTTAGAAATGACTGGTTTTTTTGAGTATCATCAAAAACAAAGGTTAGTTTTAATTGGTAAAAAGGAATTAGCTTATTTAAGCCATATGTCTTATGAAGATGCATATAAAGTTTTTTTAGAAATTGCTGATAAGGAAACACCTGGTTTAGTTATTTGTCATGACATTGAGTGTCCTGGTGTTATTATTGCTGCATGCATGGTTAAGGATACTTCGGTTTTTACTACTAAAATTGAAACTTCCGCTTTTGAAGCTGATGCTTTAAATTATTTATCTGAACGTTTAGCACCACTAGTTTCTATTCATGCTAATTTGATGGAAATTTTTGGTGTAGGTGTGTTAATTCAAGGTGATTCTGGAATTGGTAAATCAGAAGTTAGCTTGGATTTGATTAAAAGAGGACATTCATTAGTTGCTGATGATAAAGTAGATATAAAAAGAGTAAGAGATACTTTAGAAGGATCTTCTCCAGAAATTATTTATGGAATGATGGAATGTCGCGGTATCGGCGTAATTTCTGTTTCTCATATGTTTGGTATTAATGCTTTAAGAAGAAAAGTGTTAATTTCATATTGCTTAAATTTAGTTAAATTAGATTCTAATACTAATTTTGAACGCCTTGGTAATCTTAAAAATGAAACGATTGACTTTTTAGGAGTCAATATTCCTGTAGTTACTTTACCTGTTTCTCCTGGAAGATCAATGGCAGAAGTTATTGAGGTTGCAGTTACTAATTTAAAACTAAAAGCTGCTGGGGTTGATACTGCTAACGAATTTGTTAAAAGATTAGATGAATTTAGAAAGAAGGCTAAGTGATGATTAATAATATTTTTGCTCTTAGTAAAGGTTTTGATATTTTTGGCTTTACTATTTATTTTTATGCTTTTTGTATATTAGGTGGCGCCTTGGTTGCTTTATTTTTGTCTAATTTTCGTGCTAAAGAGGAGGGTTTCCCTTCTGATTTATTTAATACGATTTTTCTTTTAGCCTTGCCGATGGGAATAATTGGAGCTAGAGCTTGGTATGTTATTGCTTCTTGGGAGGATTTTGCAAATAATTTAAGTGAAATATTTGCTTTTAGAGATGGTGGTTTAGCTATTCAAGGCGGTGCTTTATTAGGTGCACTTAGTGGAATTTTATTTGCATTTTTTAGAAGAAAAGGTATGAATTTATTACAATGCGCTGATTTTGCAGTACCTACTATTTTAGTAGCACAGGCCATTGGGCGTTGGGGTAATTTTATTAATCAAGAAGTCTATGGAAATGCGGTTAATTCTTCGCTTTATTGGTTACCTTCTTTTATTCAAAATCAAATGGTTATTAATGGAAGTTATCGTGTACCGCTTTTCTTTATTGAAGGAATTATTAATTTAGGTGGATACATTGTAATTGGAAGAATTATTCCTCAGATGTTGAAAAAACATTATTTATATGGTGATCAAACTTTTGCTTATTTTACTTTTTATGGAATTGTCCGTCTTATTTTAGAGCCTTTAAGAGATTCTAAGTTTAATATGGGAGCTGAAGCGGGTTCTTTAAGAGCTTCTTCTATGGCAATTGTGTTTATTGTTAGTGGTTTACTTTTAATTGTTTTGAATCACTTATATCATTTTTATAAGAATAGAAAAAAGGAGCAGAGCAAATGAAATATAAAGGATTAATTTTTGATCTTGATGGAACACTAGTTAATACTGATCTTTATATTGTATTAAATTATGCTCAGCTTTTTTTAAAATATTCTCCTCAAAATATTCCTTCTTTAAAGGAAATGGTATATTTTTCTGGGCCTCCTTTAACTGATGTTTTTGCTAAGTATCTTCCTAGTTATGATCCTAAAATGTTAAAAGAAGAGTTTATTAATTGGGCTTTAGTTAATCAAAAGCCTTATTTAAGACTATATGATGATGAATTAGAGGTTTTAAATAATTTTAAGAATTTAGGTTTAAAACTTGGAATTGTTACTAACAAAGGTAAACTAGCAGTAGATGATACTTTAAAGCAATTTGATTTAACTAAATATTTTGATGATATATATTATTTAGAGAAGTGTAAAAAGACTAAGCCTGATCCTTGGCCATTAGTTCATTTAGCTGAAGATTTACATTTAAGTTCTAATGAGGTCTTATATATTGGTGATGATAAATCAGATATTATTGCTGGGAAAGGCGCAAATTTTGACACTTGTTTAGTAAAGTTTGGCTTAAAAGAAGGGTTAGAAGTTTATAAACCAACATTTACTGTTAATTCTTATAAAGAATTAGAAAGGATAGTTAAAGATGGAACAAATTAATGATGTTAGTATTATTGGTATGGGTCCAGCAGGGATAACTGCTGCTATTTATTTAAAAAGAAGCAATATTACTCCTTTATGTTTTGAGAAAGATAAGGTAGGTGGAGTAGTAAATAAAATCACTGAAATTGAAAACTATCCTGCTTATTTAGGTGATGGGAAAGGTTTAGTTGAACTTTTTAATAAGCAACTTGAACATTTTGATATATCTATTATTAATAAACAAGTAATTTCTATTAATCAAAATGATGATGGTACTTTTTTAATTAGAACTTTAGGTGAAAATTATTTGTCTAAAGCTGTTATTGTTGCTTCGGGAATTGTGCAAAAGCCATATAAAGTAAAAGGAAGCAATAAATATTCAGAAAATGGCATTTCACGTTGTGCAGAGTGTGATGGGCCGTTTTCTAAAAATAAGCCTGTTGCTGTCTATTCTACTGATGTTAACGGCATTAAAGAAGCAACTTACTTAGCTAGTTTATGTTCTAAAGTTTATTTTGTTAATCCTAATAAGGAAATAGCAGGTGATCAAAAATTAGTAGAAGAATTTAAAAAACTTCCAAATGTTGAAATTATTAACGGAGCAGAAATAATTGATTCTGATGGAACTAGAAAGATTTCTTCTATTACTTTGTCTAGTGGAAGAAAATTAGAAATTAACGCTTTATTCTTATTTATTGGTGCCAGCCCAGTTTCTGAATTTTTAGGATATATGGATGTTACTGATAAAATTGGTTTAATTAAAGTTAATGATTTAATGGAAACAGAAGTAAAAGGTTTGTTTGCAATAGGTGATGCCATTAAAACTCCTCTTAGACAAGTAGCAGTAGCTGTTGGTGATGGTGCTATTTGTGCTGTTAGTGTTAGGAATTATTTAAATTCTTTAAAGAAAAATGAGCAATAAACTTTTAACATTTACCCAAAAAGTTAAAAAGGAAATAACAGAAATTTCATATACTTTAGAAGGTAAAAAAGGTCTTTTATCTGGATTTATAAGAATCGTTGGTTCTATCTCGATTTTACCTTCTTTTTCTTTACGTTTGCAGACAACTTCTGCTAGTGTTTCTAAGTGTATTTATTCTTTTTTAAAAGAAGTTTATAAGGTAAATGTTGAAATTAATTATACTAAACAATTAAGGCTTGATAAAAAAATAATTTATCACTTAGAAGTTCATGAAAAAGTAAAAGAAATTCTAGATGATTTAGAAATTTCTAATGGCTTAGAAGAGGTTAAGCTACATAAGATGTTAGAAACTAATTATTTTCCTTCTTTTACTGCTGGTTTATTTTTAGCTTGTGGACAAATTTCTGATCCTAATTTGAGTTCTTATTTTTGTGAATTATCTTTAAGTAATTATACGGAAGCTAAGCAAATTCTTTCTAAGCTTTTGAATTTTAAGAAACTTGAAAGCATGAATTTTAAAATTATTCAACGGAGAAAAAAATATATTTTATATTTAAAGCGTTCAGATCAAATATCAATGTTTCTTTCTTTTATTGGGGCGAGTAATATGATGTTTGAATTTGAAAATGCTAGATTAGAAAAAGATTATTTTAATAATCAAAATAGATTAATCATTTGTAATCAAGCTAATTATGCTAAATCATTAAAAACTGGAGAAGAAAATTTAGAAGATATAAAGATCCTTAATAAGTATTATGGTGAATCTTATTTTACTGATAAGATGAAAGATATCATAAAAGTTAGAAAAGAAAATAAGGACATTCCTTATTCTGAAATTGCTAAAATTTTATCTGATGAAGGAAAATATATATCTAAATCTGGTGTAGCTCATATTTTTAAAAAAATGCATCTTGATGCTTTAGCATTAAAAGAAAGAGAAATAGAAATAAAAGAAAAGAAATAAATATAAGCATATCTTTTGAATTATATTTAATAATGTGTTAAGGTAATATCAATCTTGTATGATTTGAAAGGAGATTTTATGAAAAAATCTAAACTTTTAGCTTTGCTTGTTGTCTTTTCTTCTTTTGTAGTTTCATGTACAAAAGTAGATAATTCTAATACATCCAGCAGTTTAGCTTCTTCTACTTCTAGTGCTAATTCTGACGTTTTGAGTTCTGAAAATAATGAGCCTGCAAGTTCAAGTTCTTCTAGTGCGCCACTTACTAGTGTTGATCCTGCAACTTCTAAATGGAGTGAAGAAATTATTGCTCAAATGAAAGAAATTTTAGGCGGAAATGTTTTGCCTTATGTTGATTTGAATTCTAAGGATTTGGAAACTCAAGTTAATGAAAATAATAAAGAAGATGATTATCGCACTTCTTTATCTATTACTGGTGGTGTTTTTATTGAAAGCATTTTAAATAAGGCTGTTAGCGAATTTGAAAAATATAGTTGGACAGTCGTTAATTTTAATAATAAATTTTATGCTACAAGTGACACTTTGCATTTAGCAGTTACTATTTCTAAAAATGCTTCTAATTTAGTTGTGTTACAAGCTTGGTATAATGAACCTTTTGATAATACTGCTCTTACTGATTGGAAAGATATTACTAAAGCTCAATTAAAAGAATATTTTGGTACTTTTGATATTCCCTTTGTTTATTTAGGTACT
The DNA here is from genome assembly GCA_002449135.1 of Caryophanales bacterium UBA6879. Classification (GTDB taxonomy): domain Bacteria; phylum Bacillota_I; class Bacilli_A; order RFN20; family CAG-288; genus Scatoplasma. Next base: position 42,367 of record DKCH01000038.1, read on the forward strand.
ACTGATTATAAAACTAGTTATCAAGATGGTATTTTAACTATTACTGGTGGTATTTTTGATGAACAAGTCTATACTTTATTTAAACAGGCTTATGAAGCTAAAGGTTTTACTGTTGGTTCTAAGGAAGATGATAATACTGTATTTTTAGCTTCTAAAGTAGTAAATGGTTCTACTATTAATGTTAGTTTAAGTGAGGTGAATAATAAGGCTTCTTTAACTGTTTCTTTAAAAGAAGTTTTTAATAAAGATAATCAAATAGCTTGGTCTACTGCTATTAATAAAGAAGCTAATTCTATTTTAAATGGTGAAGAATTACCTTATGTGTATTTAGGAACTACTTATCCTACTATTAATGCTTCTAGATCGAATACTCGTCAATTAGTTATTAAAGGTGGAATTTATGATGATTCTATTTTATCTAATTTCAAAAGTACTTTTACTTCTAATGGATATACTATAAGTGATGATACTGCAACTGAAGTTAAAGTTAGTAAAGTAGTAAATAATTCTACTTTTTATGTAAAAGTTGAAAAAGTTACTAATGATCAAATAAGTTATCCACAATTAACATTAACAAAAGTTGAAGCTTACGATAAACCTACTGATGGTGACTATACTAAAACTATTAAAGATGCTTTTAAAGCTAGTTTAAATGAAGATATTTCTTCTGTTTTACCATACATTTATTTAGGAACAAAAGATTTAACATTTGCTAGTGATCCTAAGATAGCTAATAGATACTTAATTACTGGTGGAGCCTATGATGAAAGAATTTTAACTGATTTTGATAGTGTAATTAATCAGGATAATTCATGGGTTGTTGCTGATACTAATAGCGGTTCAAATTATGAGACATCAAAGGTTTTAAGAGTAGCTTTAAAATCAATAAATGGTGCTACTTATAAAGTTAGTTTATTTTATACTACCAGCGAATTAACTACTACTTATTTAGAAATTACTAAGTCTAGTAATATTAGTTCACGTTCTGAGTGGTCTAATACTGCTAAAGAATTATTTACTAATACTTTAGGTGAAGGTATTGAAGTTCCATTTTTTGATACTAATGTTACTGGGTATGAAGTTAATTATAACCCTTATGGTGATTTAGCGTTTTCTTTTAATACTATTAATTCTTTTAATTATCGTTTATTAAATGTTTATGAAGCTTTTAAAAAGGCTAATTATACTGTGTCCTTATTTTATAAGGGTGATGTTACTACATATAAACAAGCCTTTATTCATAAACTTACTGCAACAAAGACTTTAGATGATGGAAGAGTATTAGAATTTACTTTTAATGCAAGTAATAGAGCTGATGGTGGCTATTATATGGCTGGCTTATTAAATATTAAACAAAAGTATGATTTAACTAATAATAAGCAAACCGCTTGGCCTAAAACTATAAGTGATAAAATTAAAACAAGCTTTGGTAGTCTTGAAATTCCTTATTTCTATTTAGGAACTGATTTACCATATGTTTTAGATTCTTCTAACAGTTCATTTGAATTTAGAATTGTTGGTGGATCAAATGATAGTGATCAACCTACTATTTTTTTAGCTGATATTGAAAAAGCTTTACAAAATACTAGTTTTACAAAAGATGCAAGTTCTACTACTACTAAATTAGTTGCTAAGTATAAAAATGCTAATAATGATGTATTAACTTTGACATTTGGTTCTTTCGGTTCTCCAGCTAGATTCTATTTAGATGCTTCTCTTGTTGAAGGTTATAATCCTCAAACTTATACTTATGATCAAAATATTATTGATGTTTTGAATAAGAATCTTAATAATAATACTTTCCCTAACTTATATTTAGGTAGTAAAAAACTTACATATACCGAGAAAAAGATTATTGGTTCTACTAATGTAGTAAGTTTAGTTGGTGGAAAATTTAGTGATGAATTAATTACTTTTGCACAAGATGTCTTTAAAGGAGATTCTTTTAAAGATTGGAAAGTTAATAAAGATGATTCTGAGCTTAATGGTTATAAAATTTTAAGTGATGATTCAACTATTAGATTTGAGTTAAAAGCAAATAATAATGACTTAGCTCAATTAGATATTTATTATGATCCAGTTGTTAAAACAGTAGATACTGAACCTACTTCTTGGGAAGATTTAAATGATAGTACAGCAAGTGATGATAACAAATTAACTAAACTTATGAATGATATATTCTTAGGTGAAAGTGTTACACCATTTATTTATAATGATTCTCAAACTGCTAAAGAAGATTTGATTCCTGAAGTTTTAAAACCTAGAGATGTAGTAAATTATAATAGAAGAATTACTCTACAAAATGAAAATGCTATTTATAATAATTACATGTTAGTTAAAACAATGAAGAAGTTACAAGCAGAGGGATTTGAAGTAACTTATGACCCTGTTGGAAATTCTACTTCATTTGATTATTATTTACCTAGCTTAAAAGCAAGTAAGACATTAAGTACTGGTTCTAAATTTAATATTACTTATGAATCTTATAGTGCTGTTGATGCTAATAATAATGGATGGGATATATATATTGGTTATCTTCCATCTTATGATAAGTTTAATAATATTACTTCTTGGTCAGAATCTACTAGTAAAGTAATTAAGAGTGAATTAGGTGATTTACCTGTTCCTTATGTTAATTTAGGTGTAAATGAAGTTAAAATCCAAGCAAGTAAAATTAATAATATGGTAACTATTACAGCTTATAATTTAAATGATACAGTATTAGCTAATCTTAAAGCTGCTTATGAAAAAGCAGGATGGAGCACATTATATTTTGTGGATGTTAATGATTCTTTAGATGAAATGATGCTTGTAGGAAGAATAACTTATAATAATAAGACTTACATGATGAAAGCTGAGCCAATTAAATTTGGTAATAATAATTATTTAAAACTTACTATTTATGAAGTAGAAGCTTAGTAGTTAATAATTTTAAGGACTTGGTTATTAAACCAAGTCTTTTTGTATTTTACGCACAAAAATCTCTATATTATTGATTATTTGTTTGTTTTAATTAAAAATTGATTTTAAAATTTAAATGCTAAATAAAGGAAAAGTAATTATGAAAAAGAATCAATTATTTAAAATGTTTGCTCTCTTAACTAGTTTTATCTTAACTAGTTGTACTGTTATTGAAAGCAATAGTAATTCAACTATTGTTAGTAGTAATAGTAGCAATAAGGAGACTAGCAGTATAGATAATAGTAATAGTAATAATAGCGTTCCTATTTCTAGTACAAGTTTTGAACAAGTTAGTTCTTCAAGTAATAAAGAATCTAGTGAGTCTTATATTAGTTCAAGTTCAGAGGCTAAAACAGATGTACTTGAGGTTAAGGCAGTCGGTTTAAATAATCATATTAATTTAACTTTTTCATATAAGGATAATAAGTATTCTTCATGTAATATTTATTTTTCCAAAGATGGAATAAATTTTGTAAAAGTGACTGAAAAAGATGGATATGTTGATAATAATAGGGCAACAATATTAGGGCTTTTAAAAGGGACTTATTCTTTAAAAATTGTACCTTTATTAGATAATAGTGAAGTAAATGATTTAGCTGTTCTTGTAACTAATATTGAAGTAAGTGATTATGATAATTCAGGCTACGCAAATTTTAAAAATAGTAATGGTATAGGGGCATATAATAGCGATGGTACCTTAAAAGATAATGCTGATGTTATTTATGTTAATGATACTAATAAAAATACTATTAAATATAACAATAAAACTGGTTTAGTTAATATTTTACAAAGTAAATTAAGTAAGCCACTAGCAGTAAGAATTGTTGGTTCTATTAATACTAATCAGTTTAAAGCGAAGAAATTTACACCATTTAGTAAAAATGAAAATCCAGAAGAAAATGTAGAGGCTTTTACAAATACTTTAGAAACTACTTATCAGGAAAACTTAAATGGTTTAACCTGTAAAGTTTTTGGTAATAGTAAAGCAAAAGAAGTTTTAGAAAAAGCTAATGCTAATAGTGGATATATTTTTCAAAGTGCAAAAGCAAGTTATGATGATACTGATTCTGCTTTTAATAATTTAACTATTTCTAATGCTAAAGATTTAACTATTGAAGGATTATTTGATGATGCTATTATTAATCAGTGGGGCATGACTTTTAAAGCTAGTTCTTCTATTTTAGTAAGAAATTTAACTTTTAGTAATTATCCTGAAGATGCCTGTGCTTTTGAAGGTAATTCTTCTGATCCAACTAAGTATAAAAATATGATGGTAACTCACTGTGTTTTTAATGTTGGTAAAAATAATTGGGATTTAACTTATGAGCAAGATAAAAAAGAAGGTGATGGCTCTAATGATATTAAAGGAATTTCTAATTATACTTCTTCCTATAATATTTTTAATAATTGCCATAAAACTGGTTTAATTGGTGGAAGTGATTCAACTTTAACAATGAATGTTACTATGCATCATAATTATTATAATTCTTGTAGTTCGAGAATGCCTTTAGGTAGACAAGCTAATATACATATGTATAACAATTATTATTACAAAGCAAGTAAGGGACAAGATATTAGGGCTAATGCTTTTGTTTTGTCAGAATATAATGTTTTTGATAATTGTCAGGATGCACAGTTAGTAAAAGATGGTGTAGTAATAAAATCTTATAAAGATACTTATAAGAATGGTAAGAACAATCATTCTAATGTTTCTACTGTTTCCTCAAGAGAACAAAAAGTAACCTCTAATAATTGTAAGCCTGATGGAAAAACTAATTATGCTAATTTTGATACTAATAAGGATCTTTTCTATTATGATGAAATTAATAAAGTTAGTGATATTAGTAATTTAATAACAGATACTACTGACTTATTAAATTATTTAAAAATAAATGCTGGTATTGATTTAAAATAATTGTGAAAGAAAATTAATTATAGTTTAGTTAATTTGTTTATTTATTTTAAAAAGATAATTGTTAATTCTATAATTGTGTTTTATTTTTGATAAATTAAATGTATTTGGTATTTTAATTATTAAAGAGGTTTTTAATATAAGATATTTTTTAGTTTTGTTATGTGTTTGTTAAATATTTTTTGTTTTTATTAAAAAGAAAAATATTAATTTTAATAATAGTTATTGTTGTCTGATTTTATTTTGAATTTATTTTTACTATATTTTAATTTTTTTGAAAATTTATCTATCTTTTTGTCTTGTTTTGCTTTACGATATTAAAGATAAAAACTAAATCTACACAATAATTGTGTTTGTTCTTCATTAGATGGGTAAAGTGTATCTTTTATTGTATCGTGAAGTTTAGTTTTACTTATATTCAAAAATAGGGGGAAATAATGAAATTAGAAAAAATTAGACTAGGATTAACTTATGATGATGTTTTATTAGTACCGCAAAAATCTGAAATTTTACCATCTTTGGTTACTATTAAAACTCATTTAACACCAGAAATTGAATTAAATGTTCCTTTTGTTTCTTCAGCTATGGATACTGTTACTGAATATCAAATGGCTATTGCTATTGCTAGAGAGGGTGGTTTAGGTTTTATTCATAAGAATATGTCTGTTGAAGAGCAGGCTAGACAAGTTAAATTAGTTAAGCAAAAACAATCAGGAATGATTTCTAATCCTATTACTTTACAAGAGGATAATACTATTTTAGACGCCGTGAATATTTTAGATCATTACCATATTTCTGGTTTACCTGTTGTTGATAAAAAAGGTAAATTAATCGGTATTATTACTAATAGGGATTTAAAGTATTTAAAACACGATGACACTAAAATTAGTAAGGTAATGACTCATGATCATTTAATAACTGCTAAGGTTGGTACTTCTTTAGAAGAGGCAAGTAAAATGCTTTGGCAGCATCGTATTGAAAAGTTACCTATTGTGGATGATAATTTTGTTTTAAAAGGTTTAATTACTTCTAAGGATATTGATAATGAAGAAAAATATCCTTTAGCTAGTAAAGATAGCTTAGGTAGATTACGTTGTGGTGCTGCTATTGGTGTTAATCCAACTTCCATGGAAAGAGCAGATGCCTTAATTAAAGCTGGGGTTGATGTTATTACTGTTGATTCAGCACATGGACATTCTCACAATGTTATTGAGTTAGTAAGAAATTTACGTTCTGCTTATCCAAATTTGAATTTGGTCGCTGGTAATATTGTTACAGCTCAGGCTGCTAAAGAATTAATAGAGGCAGGAGTGAATACAGTTAAAGTTGGTATTGGTCCGGGTTCTATTTGCACTACTAGAGTAGTGGCTGGTGTTGGTGTTCCACAAATGACTGCTGTTGATGATGTTGCTTCTTATTGTAAAGATAAGAATGTTTGTGTAATTGCTGATGGTGGTATTAAATATTCTGGGGATATTGTAAAAGCTTTGGCAGTTGGTGCTAATACTGTCATGCTTGGTTCTTTACTTGCTGGTTGTACTGAAGCTCCAGGTGAAGAATTAATCTATCAAGGTAGAAAATATAAGTCTTATGTTGGTATGGGTTCATTAGTAGCGATGAAAAGAGGCTCAGCAGATCGTTATTTCCAGTCTAGTAAAACCGAAGCTAAGAAACTTGTTCCAGAAGGCATTGAAGGAAGAGTAGCTTTTAAAGGTGATGTTAGTGATACCATTTATCAATTAGCTGGTGGTTTAAAAGCTGGTATGGGATATATGGGAGCAGAAAATATTGAAGAGTTACAAAAAAGAGCAGTATTTATTCAAATTACTAATGCTGGTTTAAAAGAAAGTCATCCTCATGATGTTGATATTACTGTTGAAGCTCCAAATTATACTAAATAAATATGAAGAATAATATAAACGCAGATACTATCTTAGTTTTAGACTTTGGTAGTCAATATAATCAATTAATAGCTAGAAGAATTCGTGAGAATCATGTTTATTCTGAACTAGTTGATCACACTATTAAAGCCAGTGAAATAAAAGCTAATCCTCATATTGTTGGTATTGTTTTTTCTGGTGGACCTAAGTCAGTTAATGATAAAGATGCTTATTTAGTTGATCCTGAAATTTTTAATTTAGGTTTACCAATTTTAGGTATATGTTATGGTATGCAGCTTACTGTTAAATTATTTAATGGTAAAGTTGAAGCTTTATCGCAAAAAGAATATGGTGCTAGTGAAATTGAAATTCTGCATAATTCTTTGCTTTTTAAAGGTTTACCTAATAAGCAACAGGTTTGGATGTCTCATGGTGATTCAGTTTCTAATGTTCCTTATGGATTTGAGGTTTTAGCAAAGACTTCAAATAATGTAATTGCTAGTTTAGAAAATAAAGATAAAAATATTTATTTGTTGCAGTTTCATCCAGAAGTTAGAAATTCTATTTATGGGAATCAAATTCTTGCTAATTTTGTTTTTAATATTTGTAAAGCAAAAGCTAATTGGTCCATGGAATCTTATATTGATTATCAAGTTAAAAAAATTAGGGAAGAAGTAGGAAATCAAAAAGTTTTATGTGCTTTATCTGGGGGAGTTGATTCTTGCGTTACAGCTTGTTTAATTTCTAAAGCTATTGGTGAGAATTTAACATGTATGTTTATTGA
>DKCH01000038.1:49976-57075 GCA_002449135.1 Caryophanales bacterium UBA6879
AATTTTACTTGTAAAGTTTATAAGATTGATGCTTCAAAAAGATTTTTAAGTAAATTAGTCGGTATTAGTGATCCTGAACAAAAAAGAAAAATAATAGGTAAAGAATTTATCGAAACTTTTAAAGAAGAATCTTCTAAATTAGGAAAATTTGAATATTTAGCTCAAGGTACTCTTTATACTGATATTATTGAATCTGGAACTAAGAATGCTCAAAAAATTAAGTCTCACCATAATGTTGGTGGGCTTCCTAAGGATTTAGGATTTAAGCTTATTGAACCTTTAAATACTTTATTTAAAGATGAGGTAAGAGAACTAGGTTTAAAATTAGGTTTAAGTCCTGAAATTGTTTATCGTCAACCTTTTCCAGGACCAGGTTTAGCTATTAGAATTATTGGTGAAATAACTCCTAGTAAAATTAAACTTGTTCAAGAAAGTGACTATATATTAAGAGACGAAATAAAAAAAGCTGGTTTAGATAAAGAAATATGGCAATACTTTACTGTATTAACTAATATAAAATCAGTTGGTGTTATGGGTGATGAACGTACTTATCAATACGCTATTGGTATTCGTGGTGTTACTTCTATTGATGGGATGACTGCTGATTTTGCAAGGATTCCATATGATGTTTTATCAAAAATTTCTACACGTATAGTTAATAAGGTTAAAGGTATTAATAGAGTTTTATTTGATATTACTTCTAAACCACCTTCAACTATTGAATGGGAATAAATAAAGGAGGAATTATGATGACTAAGGAAGATATTTTAAAAAAAGCTAAAGAGGCAAAAGTAAATTATGTTCGTTTACAGTTTACTGATATGTTAGGAACTATTAAGGCTGTAGAAATTCCAGCTAGTAAATTAGAAGACGCTTTAGATGGAAAAGTAATGTTTGATGGCTCTTCTATTGAAGGTTTTGTTCGTATTAAGGAAGCTGATATGTATTTAAAACCTGATTTTGATACTTGGATGATTCTTTCTTTTGAGGATGATAAGTTTGGTGTTGTGGCTAGATTAATTTGTGATGTTTATGATGCTAAATTAAAACCTTTTGCTGGTGATCCTCGATTTATTTTAAAAAATGTTGTTGATAAAATGAAAAAAATGGGTTTTGGTGCTTTAAATATTGGCTTTGAACCTGAGTTTTTCTTGTTTAAATTGGATCAAAATGGTGAACCAGTTTTAGAACCTAATGATAAAGGTGGTTATTTTGATTTATCTCCTTTAGATGGAGCTGAATATATAAGAAGAGAAATTTGTTTAGAATTAGAAAATTTAGGATTTGTTGTGCAAACTGCTCATCATGAAGTGGCTGTAGGTCAACATGAAATTAATTTTAAATTTTCTGATGTTATTCACGCTTGTGATAATGTGCAAACTTTTAAACAGGTTGTTAAAGTTATTGCTAGAAAAAATGGCTACTATGCGACTTTTATGCCTAAACCAATTAAAGGCATTAATGGTTCTGGTATGCATACTAATTGTTCTTTAGCTGATTTAAATGGTAATAACATTTTCTTTGATGAAAAAGATAGTATGCAATTATCTTTAGTTTGTCGTAAATGGTTAACTGGTATTTTAAATCATGCTCGTGGTTTAGCTTGTTTAACTAATCCTTCTGTTAATTCTTATAAAAGATTAATTCCTGGTTATGAAGCTCCTTGCTACGCTTGTTGGTCTGATGCTAATAGATCATCGATGATTAGAATTCCTGCTATTAGAGGAGCTGCTACAAGAACTGAACTTAGAAATGTTGATTGTACTGCTAATCCTTATTTGGCTTTGGCTGGCATTTTAGCTTGTGGGCTTGATGGAATTCAAAATTTGAAAGAAAAGGATTTGATTCCACCTGTTTACGATAATATTTTTAGTTTAACTAGAGAAGAAAGAGAAGCAAAAGGAATAGAAAATTTACCAGAAAATTTAAAGGATGCAATAAAAGAATTGAAAAGAGATGAGCTTTTAAAGAAGACTCTAGGTTCACATACTTTTAATAAATATGTGGAAGCTAAAACATTAGAATGGGATGCTTATCGTCAATTAATAACTGATTGGGAAATTAAACGTTATTTGTAATTATATTATTTAAAATAAATTAAGTTAGCATTCTTATTTTTAAGTGCTAAAAAAATGTTTACTACTATTGACTAGTGTTTTATAATAAATATGTTGAATAGGAGGACAAATTATTAATGTCAACAATTAAATTAGCTATTAATGGCTTTGGACGTATTGGTCGTCTTGCTTTTAGAAGAGCTTATGAAATGGGTGGCTTTGAAGTAGTTGCTATCAACGATTTAGTTGATGCTAACACTTTAGCTTACTTATTAAAATACGATACCACTCATAGAGGGTGGGAAAAAGATGAAATTTCTGCCGAAGTCGAAAAGGATGAAGCTGGCAATTTCGTCAAAAACAATCTTGTTTTCAAAGGTAAAAAGATTCCAGTTTTAGGTAAAAAAGATCCTCACGATTTAAAATGGGGTAAATATGGTGTTGATATCGTATTAGAATGCACTGGTAGATTAAAGACTAAGGAAGATGGTGAAGTTCACTTAGCTAATGGCGCTAAAGGTGTTATTATCTCTGCTCCTTCTTCTTCTAAAGATATTCCTACTTATGTTTATGGTGTTAACTCTGATAAACTCACTGCTGATCAAAAGATCATCTCTGGTGCTTCTTGTACTACTAACTGCTTAGGTCCTGTTATGAAGGTCGTTTTAGAAAATTATGGTGTTGTCGGTGGATTTATGAACACTGTTCACGCTTATACTAACGATCAAACTATTCTTGATTTAGCTAAAGGTAATTTAAGAAGAGGTAGAGCTGCTGCTGCTAATATTGTTCCTACTACTACTGGCGCTGCTAGAGCTATTGGTAAAGTTATTCCTGAATTAAAGGGTAAACTTGATGGTGCTGCTTTAAGAGTTCCTGTTACTGATGGTTCAATCGTTGCTGTTTCTTTAATCTTAGATAAGAAAGTCACTAAGGAAGAAGTTAATGCTGCTATGAAGAAAGCTAGCGAAGGTGAATTAAAGGGTGTCTTAGGTTATACTGAAGATGAAATCGTTTCTTCTGATATCTTAGGTGATACTCATGGTTCAATCTTTGATGCTACTCAAACTGTCATCATGGATCTTCCTAATGGTCAACAACTTGTCAACTTATATTCTTGGTATGATAATGAATATTCATTCACCTGCCAATATGTAAGACTTGCTAAGCACTTTGCTGAAGTATTAGGTAAGTAATTTAACTAAACTAATTTAAAGCCTAGTATCTTTTACTAGGCTTTTTTTGAAAACAAGGAGAAAAATATGAAATTTAATATTGATGATTTAAAAGTTAAGGGATTAAGAGTAATTGTTAGAGTTGATTTTAATGTCCCATTTAATAAAGAAACTGGTGAAATTTCTGATAACAATAGAATTGTTGCTGCGTTACCTACTATTAAAAAGTTAGTTTCTTTAGGTGCTAAGGTTATTTTAATGTCACACTTAGGCAAGATTGATTTTAAGAAATCTCCTGAGGATATTGAAAAAGCTAAAAAGAAGAATAATATGGCTCCTGTAGCTAAGGCTTTAGAAGAACTTTTAGGTCAAAAAGTTACTTTTGTTCCTACTACTAGAGGACCAGAATTAGAAAAATCTATCAGTGAATTACATGATGGTGATGTCTTATTAATGCAAAATACTAGATACGAGAAAGGTGAATCTAAGAATGATCCTGAATTAGCTAAATACTGGGCTAGCTTTGGTGATGCTTTTGTTATGGATGCTTTCGGTTCTGCTCATAGAGCTCATGTTTCCACTTATGGTATTCCTGAAATCTTAGAAAAAGAAGGTAAACAAGTTGCTGTTGGTTATTTAGTTGAAAAAGAAGTTAAAGCCTTATCTAGATGTGTTAATGTTAAAAATGATGAAAGACCTTATGTTGCTATATTAGGTGGTTCAAAAGTTTCTGATAAGATTCAAGTTATTGATTCTTTATTAAAGAAAGTTGATCATATCTTAATTGGTGGTGGTATGGCTTATACTTTCTTAGCTAGTAAAGGTCATAAGATTGGAAATTCTTTATTTGAAGCTGATCAAGTTGAATATGCTAAGAAATGTTTAGAATCTGGTAAGATTGTTTTACCTGTTGATAATGTTGTCGCTAATGATTTTGCTACTCCTACTATTATTAAAGAAGTTGGTGAAGATATTCCTGATGGATTTATGGGTCTTGATATTGGTAAGAAGACTGAAAAATTATATAAAGATTACATTTTAAAGGCTAAGACTATTTTCTGGAATGGACCAATGGGTGTCTTTGAAAATGAAAAGTTTGCTTCTGGTACTAAAGCAGTTTGCAAAGATTGTGCTGAAGCTACTAAAAATGGTGCCTTCTCTGTTATTGGTGGTGGTGATTCTGCTGCTGCTGTTAAACAATTTGGCTTTAAGAGTGAATTCAGCCATGTTTCTACTGGTGGCGGTGCTTCCTTAGAAATGATTCAATTTGATGGCCATATTCCTGGAATTGATATTATTCCAGATAAAAAGTAGTTTTAAGAAAGTTGCAGCTATTTATGAGAAAGAAAATATTATTCGGTAATTGGAAAATGAACAATATCCTTACAAAGGCTAAGATCTTTGTTAAGGATATTCCTTATATGTGTGAATTAGCTAAAAAGAAAAATCTTGATTTAGGTGTGGCTCCTTCATACTTATGCATTTCTTATTTAGTTGAGAATAGACATGATTTCTTGATCTATGCTCAAGAGGTTCACACTTGTTTAAAGGGTGCATTTACTGGTGATATTTCTATTCCTCAAATTAAAGATTTTGGAGTTCAAGGCTCTTTAGTTGGACATTCTGAAAGAAGAGCTTATCACCATGAAACTAATCAAGATTGTAATCTTAAGATTCAATTGTTGATTGAGCATGATATGGGTGCAATATATTGTGTTGGTGAGACTTTAAGTGAATATGAATCTAAAAAGGCTTTTGATGTTATTAAAAAGCAAATATATGAAGGATTAAGAAATATTTCTTCAGATGATTTGAAGCATGTTATTATTGCTTATGAACCAGTTTGGTCTATTGGTACTGGTAAAAATGCATCAACTGATATTGCTGAAACTATGTGTAAATATATTAGAAGTTTAATTGCTGAAATGTTTACTCAAGAAGATGCTAATGAGATTAGAATCTTATATGGCGGTTCAGTTAAGCCAGATAATATTCATCAATATTTACTTCAACCAGATGTAGATGGTGCTTTAGTTGGTGGTGCTTCTTTAGAAGCAAATTCCTTTATATCGTTAATTGAAAATTGCTAAAGTTTAGCCTAGGTTAGCCTAGGCTTTTTTTTAAGCAAAAATTTTATATAATATTACTACAAGAAAGGTTTAATTTATGGAATATTATAATAATATACAAAAAGATCAAAAACTATCTAAAAAAATAAGTAATAGTGGTACTTTAGGTACTTTTAAGGTTTTCTTGTTTTTTGCTTTAGGAATTTTGATTTCTGGTTTGATGGCTTTTTTCTATCCTTTTGTTTTTGCTTTTTTAATTGCTGATAGTTATCAAGCTTATTTTATTTCTTTAGCTGTTTTTGCTGTTTTGTATTTGCTTTCTTCTTTTTTACCTACTATTGGTTATGTTAAACAAAATTCTATATTGACAGGTATTGGTTATTTTATTAGCGCAATTTCTTTTGGTGGATTAATTTCAGTTTATACTTTGTTTTTAGATACTAGTATATTAGCTACTGCTTTATTAGTTACTGGTGGAATGTTTTTAATTGCTGGTATTATTGGAGTCTTATTTAAAGGAAAATTATATAAGACTATAGGAATCTTATCTGCTGGGATGATAGCTTTAATGGTTTTGGTTTTAATTTCTTTCTTCTTTTATGAAATGACAGTCTTAGATTGGATTATTTCTATTTTGGGTGTAATTATTTTTACTTTATGGGCTGCTATTGATATTAATAGAGTTGTTAAAAAAGGTGAAAACTTATATTTTAATAACAGTAATAGTGAAGCTTTATATGAGGCTTTTGTTTTATATACTGATTTTGCTTCGGTTTTTGTTTATGTTTTACGTTTAATTCTAATTCTTTCACAAAGAAATAGAAACTAATAATTATGGATTTAACAAAGTACATTAATTTTATGAAGCAAGAAGAGAGCTTAGCTAATAAGGAGCTCTTCTTAGCTAAAAATATTGATGAAGTGATGTATCTTTATAATCAAATAAAAAATAAGGATACGCAAATTATTGATATTAATGAATTTGAAAACTATATTGTAAAAAATATTGATGTGCTTTTTGATTATGCTCCGCATTTAACTTTACAGATGTTATTTACGGCAGTTTCTACTGCTCCTAGTAAGGCTATAGAGCTCCCATCTTTTTTACAGGCTTTAATTGAGAATCCTAATCTTCCTGCTAAAGCTTATTCAGTTGTTAATTCATATATATCAATGTTTAAAGAAAGGGAAACTACTCCTCCTGATTTATCTTTTGCTTCTGATCAAAATATTTTAAAAGCTTTAGATTTTACAAGTAGTGATTCTTTAACTAATTTAATAATGTTAATTACTGTAAGATTATCAATGGGCGAAAAATTAGATCATTTTATTGATTTGATGAATCCTTTTTTTAGTAATGGTAACAATAATTCTTTAGAAAAATTAGTAATTATTGGCCAACTTACCCAAATTTCAAAAAAATATTCAGCTTCAAAACCTTTGAATGTTTTTATTGGTAGACAAAGTTATTACATTACTTTTGATGGAAAGTTTGATGAAGTTAGCGATATGTTTCTAAGAGGGTGTAGCTATTATTTAAATCAACTAAAGGTCAATCAAGAATTATCTAGTGTAGTTATGAATGCTGCAAAGATGTACCGTTATCTCCATTTAAACCAAGAAAATGTTTTAAATAGTGAAAAAGATGTTAAAGGTTTTGTTTTATGTATTATTGAAACAAATAATATAAGTTTAGCAACAAGTAATATAGATAAAGTATTTAATATTCAAATCCCATTAGAATATAGAGAATCATTAGGTTTTAAAGAAGCTAATGATTTCCTCAATTCCTTTTATG
>DKCH01000023.1 GCA_002449135.1 Caryophanales bacterium UBA6879
TAATTGAAATTATCTAATCTATTTGCCTTTATAAGCAATTTTGAAATCTTATGAATAATGGGTTTATTTCAATAAGTATTCTTTTTTGTATATTGATTTATTATTGGGTTAATTCTCACATTCTTTAAGAAACAAACAATGATTTTAGTATAATCCAGCATACAACTTTATGCATTTTTTACTTTTTGAAATTTTATAAAACAAGTAACAATTTATAGAATCTATATGAATTGCCCATCTTTGATTAATTATTGTAAAATATAAGAGTAGGTGAAATAGAACTATGAAAAAAATAAAAATTTTAACCATTATAGCTGTAACTTTAGGTATTTCTTTAACTTCTTTAAAACCTCTCTCAACTGGTAAAGAATTGAAATACTTTGTAGATGATTGTAATGGTTTAGTTGAGGATGCTAATAAATTGTTTAAAGAATACTACAATCCGAATGATTATTATTCGAATAATGACGGTTTTGACTTAATTAGTAAAAATAGTTTGAAAAAATTAAATAATCCATCAGAAATAAATGATTTAGATAATGATAAGCAATATTGGACTATTTCTATTGAAAACATGTACCAAGACTTATCAGAGGAAAATAAGAAAACATTTATTGATATTAAGAATAATACACCAGAATTTGAATTGGCATTCTCGATATTAACTGGTGAAGATAATGTAGAAACAAAGTCAGAGCCAAGCAAAGAAATAAATGATGTAAAGAAAAAAATTACAAAAATCAATACTAATATTAAACGCCTAATAGGTGCTGGTTCAGCAGCTATTGCTTTTTCTACAATTTCTTCCATGGTTGCTGGAATTAATGCTTCATCTTGGATACCATTTGTTGGATGGGCTGTTGCTGCTGTTCTAGTAGCTTCATTAATAATTTATATTGTTGCTAATTGGAGCTATGTTAAGGAAAGTTTTAATTCATTTATAGAAACTTTGAAGCGTTCATATTCTAGAGTTGCAGGTTTATTAAATAAAGCTGCTGATCAAGCTAAAGAAGAAAGCAAAAATAATCCAGATGTCGCTGATGACGCCACTTCAAGAAATCGAATGCAAAAACAAGTTGA
The DNA here is from genome assembly GCA_002449135.1 of Caryophanales bacterium UBA6879. Lineage (GTDB taxonomy): Bacteria > Bacillota_I > Bacilli_A > RFN20 > CAG-288 > Scatoplasma. The sequence continues at coordinate 1,081 of DKCH01000023.1, forward strand.
GAATGGTCAGGCCCCTAAAGAAGTAGATAGGGTAGATCCTGCTCATAATCAATATGGTCAGCCCTATGTTCATTTCAAAGATGGAACATCCTTAAATAGAGACGGAACAATTCATGACAGTGGGCATGGTAGACCAAATCCCTCAAGAAAAGTGTGGGACTGGTTGCATAGAAATGGATGGTGTCAAAATGGAATTAAATAAAAATATAGATTTTTTAAATAAGAGCTCATTAATTCCTCTTTTTGATGTTTTACACGATTCATCAGTGCAGTTTAAAGTTGTTGATGATTACAATGTTGAGTTAAATGTTCAATGCATAAATGAATCAATGTCGAAAAAGATTAGCCTTTGTTTTTCTGATCCTGTTTTAGATTCATTTACAATTTATGATTTTTCAAATGAAGATGGAAAATTTATTGGCAAAATTGTTGATAATGGTGAATCAAAAGACTTAGAAAAACTAAAGGTTGAATTAATTGATACCTTCTTTACAAATACTGATATAGTTTTTTATTCTGTTGATATAAGTTCTAAAATATACGGAAGTAAATTTTTTATTAAATTTTTGGGTATAAAAAGTATTTCATTTAATTAGATTTTTATTATAGAAAAAATAATCAAAAATTTACATAATAAGTGATGCTATTTCTCTTAAGGTAATTTCATTACATAAATGTGCAAAAAGCTTAGAGTTTATCGAAGAAAAATAGTTCTTTACATCAGTTAAAATTTTGTTAGAATAAGGGTGCTAGTGAGAAGTATAGTCTTATCATTAGTTCACTCTTATAGCTTAAGTTTCTTACTTAAAAGCCAAAGAAAAATGAGTGAAAATGTAGTGAACTTTGTCTTCACTACTAAAGTTCACTCAAATTTCTAAAAAAGTGATTGTTATCAAAGTAATGAAGATTCTCTTCTAAGCTTTTTAAGTTAAGTAAATTAGGATAATTACGAACATTTTCTAAATGAATTGCTCTCTAATTCCTTCTATCTCCTTCTATTACATTGGATTCAAAAAATTCAAAATCAGACGCTCGTAAGGGCTTGGGGGTTCAAGTCCCCCTCTCGGCACCATTAAGACACTAATTATCCTCCTAGCAAAAAATCATTGTTAGGAGGATTTTTCTTTTATGAAAAAGTTAGAGATTACTCTTGTGCTAGATAAGATTCTAGATGGCTATAAACCATCAGTTAAACATGAACTTATGTTAGGCAATAGACATATCAATACTGGTTATCATGGTATTTACTATAGGAAAATAGAGATAGGTATTATGTTGAAATTACTGCTAATTAAGTTAATTACTACATCAATTCTTGTAAGACATTAGAAGAAGCTATTCTTGAAAGATTCATGCTGAAATTTTTTTCTTTGGACATATTCTTCAGGAGAAAAATGAGCAAATAAAAGAACCTACAAAAATGAAAGAAAAATAAGTGAAAGTGTAGTGAACTTTCCCTTCACTATTAAAGTTAATTCAAATTTTTTAAAAATTGATTGCTATCAAAGTAATGAAGATTTTCTTCTATGCTTTTTAAGCTAAGTAAATTAGGATAATTATGAACATTTTTTAATTGAAAT
>DKCH01000029.1 GCA_002449135.1 Caryophanales bacterium UBA6879
CATTTAAATATTTATAAAAAATTACATGAAATTGAACCATTTTTTAAGTATCTTTTTAAAGATTTATTCACTGGTTTATTTTCAACAAATTGGTCTTCTATTTTTCCATTAATAAGTGATGCTAAGAAATTTTTAACAGAAATAATGTCTTATTCTGTGGTTTCCCAAGTTAGATTAGTAATTCAAGACTTGGATAAAATTGAGCAATTAGATGAGTTGTTAAAAAAATATTTTGAAAGAAAAAAGAATTTCGAAGAAAGGTTAGAAGCTTTTTTTGCAAGCTCTAAATTTGATTCTACTTTAAAATTCCCTTATAACTTTTGGTATTTAGATTATACATTTAATGATTTAAGAAAAACTATTCTTTCTTGGAAATTTAATTTGGATTCTATTGTTGATGTTGTTAGATACAATTCTTTAGTTGAAGATTTTAAAAAGCTTAAGCTTGATCCTTTATTTAATTATTATTTAAACTCCGGCAAGCAAGAATATTTAATTGATATTTTATCTTTTGAATATTATGATTCTTTGATTAATTATGCTTATGCTCATAATCAAGATTTAGCTCAATTTAAAGAATATAAAATGGAAAGATTAATTGAAATTTTTAAAGAACTTGATTTAAAAATGGAAGTTGAAAATATAAAAACCATTTTAAAATATCATTATGATCATATGCCTAAGTTAAATGATCAAACAAAGGCGATGGCTATTATTAGAAGAGAGTTGCAAAAGAAGAGAAACCAAATGCCAATTAGAAAGTTATTTTTGAAAAGTGGCTTTACTATTCAAAAAATAAAACCGGTTTTTATGATGTCTCCTATTTCTGTTGCTAATTTTTTACCTCCTAAAGAAGTAACATTTGATTTAGTTGTTTTTGATGAAGCTAGTCAAGTAAGACCTGTTGAGGCTTTTGGGGCTTTACTTAGAGCAAAACAGGTTGTAGTTGTTGGTGACTCTAAACAGCTTCCACCTACTAATTTCTTTGATAATTTAACAAATAAATTTGATGATTTGAATGATGAAGATTATGATGTTTCGAATATGGAATCTATTTTATCGTTGCTTTTAGCTAAAAATATTCCACAAAGAACATTATCTTGGCATTATCGTTCTAAAAATCAATCTTTAATTAGTTTATCTAATAATGAATTTTATAATTCTAAATTAAAGGTTTTCCCATCTGTTAATGATAAAGATCCAAATCAAGGTTTGATTTTTAAGTATTTACCTGATTCTATTTATGATCGTGGCGGAAGTAGAACCAATAAAATTGAAGCAAATTATGTTATTAAAGAAGTTTTAAATCATGCTAAAAATTACCCTGAGCAATCTTTAGGTGTTGCTAGTTTTTCTTTAGCTCAACAAGAAGAATTATATAGGGAATTTGATCGCCAAATGAAATTAGTAACTGATCCTGCTATAAAAGAATTCTTTAATAAGCATCAAGATGAACCTTTCTTTATTAAGAATTTGGAATCTGTTCAGGGTGATGAAAGAGATGCTATTTTTATTTCTATTGGTTATGGTTATGATCAAGAACATAACATAACTATGGATTTTGGTCCATTAAATAAAGATGGTGGTGAAAGAAGATTAAATGTTTTAATTACAAGAGCTAAAATTAAATGCCTGGTTTTTTCAAATATTAATTCTCATGATATTAATTTATCAAAGACTTCGGCAAAAGGTGTAGTAGCTTTAAAACGCTTTTTGGATTATGCCCAGAATCGAACTTTATACAAGAGTAATAATCTTAAAAATTATAAAGAAGATAAGTTCTCTGAGTATCTTGCTAATAAGTTAAGCGAATATGGTTATCAAATTGATCAAAATATTGGGGCCAATGTCGGTATTGATTTAGCTATTTTTGATCCTGAAACGAACTCATACACTGTTGGTATAGAATGTGATTCTTCTATAGATTTATCAGATTCTACAACTGATAGAGAAAGAATTAGAAGAAATGTTTTAAAGAGTTTAGGATGGAGAATATATCATGTTTATGCTCCAGTTTTCTATAGAAATCCTCGTAATGAATTTAATAAATTGATTGATTATATTATAGAAACAAAAAAGGATAAAGAAGAAAACAATGTTAATAAAATAAATGTATCTATAATTAGAAAAGAAAATAAATTGGAAGAAAAGAAACAAAATATTGTGACATATTCATCATTTGTTGGACCTAAGAGACCTTTAAGAATGTTAACTGATTCAATTCTGTTAAAAAATCAAATTAATAGAATATTAAAAGTCGAAGCTCCAATGCCTTTAGTTCTCTTAAATAAAATTTTAGCATCTTTAACAAATATTCCACGCTTGAATTCTGAATATGAAAAAAATGTAAAAGAAGTTGTTAAAAATTTAGAAGAATATGAAATTCATGATGATGGCTTTATATATCCTAAATTTAGTGAATATAAATTAGTTAGAAATCGTGAAAATTTAGATAAGGCTTATAGAAGGATTGAATTTATTCCGGATATAGAGATTATAAATGCTATTTATGCTGCTTTAGAAAATGGGGAAGCTACAGACTTAAATGATATTAATAAAGTTGTTCTTTTCTATTTAGGATTTACAGCAAATAAAAAGCTCGAAGATAGA
>DKCH01000066.1 GCA_002449135.1 Caryophanales bacterium UBA6879
GAAATTAATAAACTTCATACTAATTCCACTTATTTTAATAATGTTAAATTAAACGCTTCTTTAAAAGCTACACATTCTTATCAGGAAATACTTAATACTGTTGACTTAGTAGTATTAGCTATTCCTTCTAATGCCTATAAAGACATTCTTATAGATCTTAATAATAATTTAAAAAAGAAGGTTTATATTGTTTCTGTTGCTAAAGGCTTTGATTTAGAAACTAATTTAAGACTTTCGGAAACTATAAGAAGATACTTAGATATCTCTAAAAGATTTGAAGTCGTTTCTTTAATTGGCCCATCATTTGCAGATGAAGTAGTTATTAAAATGCCAACTTGTGTAACTAGCACTTCTATTGATGAAAATGTTGCCAAAATAATCCAAGAAGTTTTCTCAAACAATTATTTTAGAGTTTACACAAATACTGATGAAATAGGGGCAGAATATGCTGCTAGCTATAAAAATGTTATTGCCTTAGCTAGTGGAATCTTAACTGGTTTAGGATATGGAGATAACACTAGAGCTGCTTTAATCACCCGTGGTTTAGCAGAAATGGTCAGATTAGGTTTAAAAATGGGTGGAAAATTAACTACTTATTTAGGCTTAACTGGTCTAGGTGACTTACTTTTAACTGCTACTTCTACCCATTCACGTAACTTTAAAGCTGGTTTAATTATCGGTAAAGAAAATAGTGCTATTAATTTCTTAAAAAATAATAAAATGACTACAGAAGGAGTTAGAACCTCCAAAGTCTTATATCAATTATCATTAAAAGAATGTTTAGACCTACCTTGTAATGAAGCGGTTTATGACGTTTTATATTTAAATAAAAAACCATCAGAAATAGTTTATAACCTTATTAATCGTCCACTAAAAAAAGAATTCTAAAAATAACAAATCATTTACTTTAATGAGCATATGTGATAGATTAGAAACAAGAAGGAGTGTTGTTATGAACATTAATGAATTAATCACCAAAGTTGCTGATGAATGCAAACTTACCAAAGTAGATGCAGAAAAAGTTATTAGATCTGTCTTTAATCAAATCACTGAATCTTTAAAAGAAGTTGATGAAGTTAAAATTCCAGGCTTTGGAACATTCTCCAAGAGAGTAAGAAAAGAAAGAACTGGGATTAATCCATCTAATGGTCAAACCATTCAAATTCCTGAAACTAAACAAGTTTCATTTAAATCTGCTAAGCATTTAAAAGAATCTTTATAAATAATAATAATTGTAAAGGTGGGCAGTGCTCACCTTTTTATGTTAAAATTTTTGTGTGCAAAAATTAGATGAAATATTTAATTATCTTGAAAATAATTTAAAAAATAAAATCTATTTAGTTGGTGGTTCCACTAGAGATTATCTTTTAAAAAGAAACTTTAATGATTTTGATTTTGCTACTGTTCTTACTCCAAATGATATAAAAAAGACTTTTCCAGATGCAGATTATTCATTTGAAAAATTTGGAATAGTAAATTTAAAATATCAAAACAATTTTATTACATTAGCTACTTTTAGAAAAGAAAGTAATTATGTTGATTCACGTCATCCTCAAAAAATTGAATTTGTAACTGACTTATTAACTGATTCTTATCGCCGTGATTTTACTATTAATAGCATTTATTTAGACTCAAGCTATAATATTAGTGATCCACAAAATGGTTTACCTGATTTAAAAAATAAAATAATAAGGATGATAGGTGATCCAGAAATAAGACTCAAAGAAGATCCTTTAAGAATCTTAAGAGCTTATAGATTTAGTTATTTATTAAATTTTACAATTGAAAAACATCTTCAAGAAGTAATAAGCAATAATTTTTCACTTTTACATAAAATCAAAGTTGAGAAAATCAATATGGAATTAAATAAACTAGATAGAAATAATAAAGACAAACTTATTTATCTATTAAAAAAGGAGGAATACTTTAATGGAAAGTTTAACTTATAAAGATTTAGATTACCGTCGCTTACTTATTAAGCATTATCGTGTATTTAAGCTAAACGAAAATGATTTAGCGGTTTTACTTTGCCTAGATGATTTTTTAAATGATCAAGAAGAAAAAACATTAGTAACTAGTGATGATCTTTTAATCTACATGACTCTAAGTAAAGAGCAAATTGATGATATTTTAAACAAGTTAATAAATTTAAAACTTATAGATTATTCAACTATTAATAACAAAGTCGTAACATCATTAGATCCATTATATAAAAAGCTAGTAGATGGTCTTAAAAGAGATATTGTCTTTGAAAGCAAACAAAAAGAAAACTTTAAAATTAACAACGAAATAAACAATACTATCTATTCTTATTTTGAAAATGAATTAGGAAGAACCTTAGCAGGTAAAGAAATTGATCGAATATCTTTATGGTTAAAAAATGGTATAAGTAAAGGTATGATTAATGAAGCAGTAGAAAAACTAAAAAATTCCGGAAAAAGAGTTTCTATTGCTGCTGTTGATAAAATAATCTTAGCTTTACAACAAAATAAAGAAATCCTAGCAGAAGGAAAAGCTTTAACTTCATCTTTTGAAGCTGGTGATAAAAAAGCACAAGAAATATTATCAAAACGCTGGGTAAACTAATGACAGTTAAAGAAAAAATCTCAGAAATAAAATCTTACCTTGATAAAATATATCCTCATACTGAAGTTTTTTTACATTCTACTTCTGACTGGACATTTTTAATTGCAGTAATTCTATCTAGCCAGGCTCAAGATAAAGTAGTAAATAGAGTTACTCCTATTCTTTTTAAAAAATACCCAAATTTGCAAGCCTTAAGCCAAGCAAATTATGATGATATTTTAAATATTATAAAAATAGTGGGCCTAGGTCCATCTAAAAGTAAAAACATCATAGCCTTAAGTAAAATACTTGTTAGTAAATACAATTCAAAACTTCCACATGAACTAAAAACTCTAGAAAGTCTTCCTGGAGTTGGTCATAAAACTGCAACAGTCTTTTTAGCAGAAATTGATAATAAACCATATATTCCTGTAGATACTCATATATCAAGGATTTCAAAGAGGTTAGGAATTGTAAAAAAAGATACAACAGCAACAAAAATTCAAGAAATTTTAGAGAAGAATTTTCAAGGTCATGATTATATTAATTTTCATCGTCAATTAATATTATTTGGACGTAATATATGTTTAGCTTCAAATAAAAGAAAATGCGAAATATGTCCTTTTAAATTTTGTAAAGATAGAAAAATCTAATCTTCTTTATTAACAATATGATGATGTGATTTATCTTTTTTACCAATATCTAATAAATACCATATAACAATCATAACTTCTAAAACAGCAGAAACAAAAAACAAATACCAAATATTATCTACTAAGTTTAACAAGGAAAGAACTATAGTAGAAGAGGAACCCCAATTAATACCAGATACTAGTACCATATTGTAAATTCTTGATCCCCAAATATTATTAAAAACAGTAGCAACAATAAAACTAGCAGGAATAGCAGCAATAAAAGTTAAATAAGAAGGATAAGTTTTCGGCCAAAAGATTTCAAACATTGCATAGATAATCATTGCTAATAACCAAACTAACAAAATTGATAATGTAGCAATAATAGCTTTATTTCTAGACAAGTTTTGAATTTTTTCTAATGGTGATTCTTGATGTAATAATGCCTCAACTTCAATATTATAAACATCAGCAATTTGTTTTAATACATAAATATCAGGTAAACCTTCACCTCTTTCCCATTTAGAGATAGCTTTATCTGTATAATTTATCTTTTCTGCTAATTGTTGTTGCGTTAAATTAGCAATTTTACGATATTTAATAAGATTCTTAGCAACAATATTTTTTATATCAGGTATTTTATTAATCACGCATATATATTAAGTGTTTTTATAGGATTAGTCAACAAAAGTAGAATACTCTACTACCAGTAGAATCGTTATTTTTACTTTGTAGAATTATATTTTTTACTATTTTATTGTCTTTTATTAAAAATGGTTTTAAAAATATATACGTAAAAAGAGAGGTCTATATGAAATATAAAATAGTAGTCGATTCATCATCCAATCTTTCTAATAATTATATAAAAGATCCTAATATAGGTTTTCAAGTAATACCTTTAACCTTACGTATTAATAATGTTGATTATGTCGATAATGAAAAATTAGACGTTAAGCAAATGCTAAGTGAACTAAATAAAACTAAAATTAAACCAACTTCTTCTTGTCCTTCACCACAAGCTTTTGCTGATTCTTACGCTGATGCTGAAAATATTATTGTTATTACTATTTCTTCTAAATTATCAGGAGTTTTTAATTCAGCTTTTATTGGTGGCATGGATATTAATAATCATAAAGTTCACGTTATTGATTCAAAAGCCACTGCTGGTAATTTAATTCTTTTAGCTGATAAAGCTTATGAATTAATGAAACAAGACTTAGAATTTGAAGAAATTTGTACAAAATTAGAAGAATATAATAAAACACTTAATCTCTTCTTTGTTCTTGATAAATTTGATAATTTAGTAAGAAACGGAAGAATGAGTAAATTAGTAGCTTTTGTTGCCACAAGTTTAGCTATAAAACCAGTTTGTATTGCTGAAAATGGGGAAATAAAAGTTTACAAAAAGCTTCGTACATTAAAAATGGCATTAAAAGGAATGGTTAGTGAAATTTCAAATTTAGTTACTGGTCAAGATTTGAGTCAAAAAACTTGCATAGTATGTGCTATTGAAGGTGAAGATGTCGGACCATTAGTTAAAAAATTAATTGAAGAAGAATATAATTTCAAAGAAGTACGCTTAGTTTACAATCGTGGACTTTGTGCCTTTTACGCTTTAGAAAATGGTGTAATTGTCTCCTTTTAATCTTCTAAACAAATTTATATAATATTAGCGTCTATGAAGATATTAAAAAACTTATTAGAAGATTGTAAGCACCTATTATTTATCGATTTTGAAGGCACACAAATGTCACACGAAGTTATTGCAATTGGTGCCTTAATTTGCGATTGTGATTCCTCATATATTCCAAGTAATGAATATAAAACTTTTAAATGTTATGTAAAAGCTAATGCGCCTATAGGTTATATAATAGAAACAATGACTGGAATCACTCAATCAAAACTTGATGAAGAAGGTCTTACTTTTGAAGATGCTATGCTTAAACTCAATTTATTTATTGCCAATAAAACAGATAAATTAAAAGTTGTAACTTATGGTAATCAAGATGTAAGAATGTTAATGACTACATTATCTAAGGTTAATAATCCTTCCCCATTTTTAAAAGAATTTTGCAATTTCTTAGCAAAAAACACCTTAGACTTTGGTACTTTTATTTCTAAATATATTAGGGGAAAGAAAAACGAATTTATTTCGCTAATTCATTTAAGAGATTTTTTAAAAATTGCTCCAAGCGGGACTAGTCATGATCCTTTAGTTGATTCAATGGATCTTTATAATATTTTTAAAACCATTACCTCACATAAGGAAATCTTAATTGAAGCCTATACTTCACTATTAGTAAATTCAAATCTAGTTCCCGCTTCAATAAAAAATCTTATTGTCGACCTTGTTAATGGTAAAAGTGTTAGCCCTGAGGATTTTAAACTCGCTTTGGAGATCTATTTTTCATGAACTACCCTAATGGAAAAAAATACGAACCACAAAACATAGAAAAAAAAGCGGAAAGAAAAAAATACAACATTAAAGATAATGCTTCCAACAGAGGAATGGCTTTAGAAGAAGATATATCAACATCTTTAGAGTTTTATAATAACCAAGATCTTTGTTTAATATATAAAAGACCAACCCCAATTAAAGT
>DKCH01000021.1:0-67870 GCA_002449135.1 Caryophanales bacterium UBA6879
GGAATAAGAGTAATGTGTGCTGGCTTAGACTTAGATTTCAGAGGAGAACCATTTGGAATTATGCCAAGTTTACTTGCAAAGGCAGAATTTATTACTAAACTTACTGCTGCATGTAAAGTTTGTGGAGAAGCAGCCACAAGATCTCAAAGAATTATTAATGGTCAACCTGCTCACTATGAAGATCCTATTGTAGTAGTTGGGGCAAAAGAATGCTATGAAGCTAGATGTAGACATCACCATGAGGTTCCACATCTTCATAAAGAAGACTAACTAATTATTTAAATCAATTTTAAAAAGAGAGTAGAAAGGCTCAATTAATTCTTCTACTTCTTTTTTTAATTGAAAATAAATTAAACTATATGGGGAATCATCAATCTCTTTTTCTAATTTTTGAAGCCTCGATACTTCCAAAAAACGCTCTTCAGGACTTAAAGAAGGAAGTCGCTTTTTAGATAAATTCAAATCTTCACGCATTTTATTTAATTCAGGATTATTTAAAAATTCATTTTTAGCAATAAAATACTTTTTAACTAAATCACAAGATAAAATGTCATCAATTATTTTTAATGTCTGTTCTTCAAGTTTACTCACTTAGAAGTTCTCCAATTAATGAATAAGTATGAGACTCAATTATTTTTACTTTTCTAATTTGACCAATTAAAGAAGGATCACCTTTAACATGAACTAATCTAAAATGACGTGAATAACCAGAGATCATGGTTTTATCTCTTTTTGAAACAGTATCAAATAAAACTTCCACAATTTTACCAACTTCCTTGCTAGCGGAAATTGTAGCAGAAGTATCTATAACTTCTTTTAAGCGATTAAAACGCTTAAGCTTTTCTTCATAAGAAACCTCATCTGGCATATAATAAGCAGGAGTTCCATCTCTAGGAGAGAAAATAAAAGTATAAGCATTATCATAATTAACTTCTTTACAAACTTTTAAAGTATCTTCAAATTCTTCTTCTGTTTCATTAGGGAAACCAACAATAATATCTGTTGTTAAATAAACATCTGGTATATAACTACGTAGCATTTTAACTAAATCTAAATACTTTTTAGAATCATAATGTCTATTCATTCTTTTTAAGATATTATCATTACCAGATTGTAAAGGAAGATGAAGACTTGGCATTATATTGTCATATTTAGCCATAACTTTAAAAACATCTTCTGTAAAATAACCAGGATGGGAAGTAGTATATCTAACTCTAGGAATATTGGTTTGAGCCACAGCTTCTAAAAGCTTATCAAAAGTTGAATTAGGATCCTTTAAATCATAACCATAAGCATTAACATTTTGACCTAATAAAGTAACTTCTTTATAACCTTGTTCCTTTAAAGAATTAACTTCTTTAACAATTTCTTCAATACTTCTAGAACGCATTCTTCCTCTTGTATAAGGAACAATACAATAAGTACAAAAATTATCACACCCATACATAATATTTACAAAGGCTTTAGTTTTATCAAATCTGCTAGAAGGAAGATCCTCTACAACTTCACCTGTAGTAGATATAACATCAAAAATACGATTTTCAGAAGTTAAACATGCTTCTAAAAGAGCATAAATAGAATCAATATTATGTGTTCCAAAAACTAAATTTACATAAGGAAAATGCTCTTTAATATAACGCATAGGTTTTTCCTCTTGAGCCATACAACCACAAATAGCGACAATTTTTTGAGGAATTTCCTTTGCAGACTGCTTTAACTGACCAAGTTCACCATATATTTTCTTTTCAGCATTTTCTCTAATAGCGCAGGTATTAAATATTACAACATTAGCTTGATAGATATTATCAGTATGTTGTAAACCTAAATTTTCTAAAAATGCAGTAATAATTTCTGAATCTCTAACATTTGCTTGGCAGCCAGAAGTTTGCAAATTAAAAGTTTTACCCTTTGCCCAATTTCTTAAAAATGGAGAAATAGTTTTACTTGCCAATCTTGTTTGAATTTTTTCTTGATAATTTCTTTTCCCAGCCTTTTTTAAATCTGGAAATGATTTAATAGTTATTGCCATATTATTTTTCTCTTATTCTTATTTTTTCAATATTAGTTGGAATGTTAGTTAAATCATCAAAAGTGATAACAACTGCATTTAATAAACCTAAACCAGTTTCAGGGATAACAAATTTTGAAGGAACATTAGTCCACATATTATGGATTGGACCATCTTTAATGACACCCAAAACAGATAAATTTAATCCATTCATTCCAACATCAGTAATAAATGCAGTTTTATTTGGTAAAATCTCTTCATCATTTGTTTGAGTATGAGTATGAGTTCCTACTATTGCAGAAACCTTACCATCAAAAGCAAAAGCTAAGGCTTTTTTCTCAGCAGTAGTTTCTGCATGAAAATCAACAAAATGAATATCTTGCTTAGTTTCTTTTACTATTTGGTCTAAACAATCAAATGGATTAAAAGAAGCACCTTGGATGAAGGAAGTACCAATTAAATTAGTAACTCTAATAGTTTTATTTTTACAAGTAAATAATTTACTACCAACCCCAGGTATAGACTTATGCATATTAGCAGGTCTTACCATATTAGTATATGCACTATTATTAGTTATAACTTCATTGACTCTTAAATAATGGTTTCCCATGGTAATAGCATCTATACCATAAAAAGTTAATTCTTTATAATGGATCAAAGACAACCCTTTACCATGAGTAGCATTTTCAGCATTTGCAATAATGAAATCAATTTTATATTGTTCTTTTAAGCTAGGAAGATGGTCTTTAATTACACGTCTACCAACCTTACCAACAATATCACCAAAGAAAAGAATTCTCATTATTTTGCCAATTCTATTGCGCGAACTTCTCTAATAACTTGAACCTTAATTTGTCCAGGATAAGTCATTTCAGATTCAATCTTATCTTTAATTTTTCTAGAAAGTAAGAAAGTATCTTCATCAGAAACTTTATCTGGAATAACAGAAACTCTAATTTCTCTTCCAGATTGCATCGCATAACAATTAGAAACTCCATCAAATGATTTACAAATAGTTTCAAGTTGAGTTATTCTTTGAACATAATTTTCTAAAGTTTCACTTCTTGCACCAGGTCTAGCAGCTGATAAAGTATCCGCAGCTTGAACTAATGTGGAAATAACATATTTAGCTGGAACATCACCATGATGAGATTCAATACCATTAATAACAACATCGTTTTCACCATATTTTCTTGCTAGTCTTACACCAACTTCAACATGGCTTCCTTCAAGTTCAAAATCAGCTGATTTACCAATATCATGTAATAAACCTGCTCTTTTTGCAAGAGTCTGATCTAAACCTAATTCAGCAGCCATTACACCGCATAAAATAGCAACTTGAATAGAATGATCTAAAGCATTTTGTCCATAAGATGTACGATATTTTAAGCGACCAATATATGGAAGAAGTTCTCTATTAACATGAGTAATACCTAATTTATTAACAGTTTGTTCACCAATTCTTCTTAAGTTATCATCTAAGTTTTTCTTAACTTTATTAAAGATTTCTTCAATTCTCCCAGGTTGAATTCTTCCATCTTTAATTAATTCTTCTAAAGTTTGTCTAGCAACTTCTCTTCTAATTGGGTCAAAACAAGAGATAGTAATAACTTCAGGGGTATCATCAATTAAAATATCAACACCTAATAAAGATTCCAATGATTTAATATTACGGCCTTCACGTCCAATAATTCTGCCCTTCATTTCTTCACTTGGTAAAGTAATAGTGTAAATAGTTTGTTCAGAAACGACATCTTGTGAATACTTAGCAATAGCTAAAGAAATAATATTTTTTGCCTTTTCTTCTGCTGTTGATTCAGCTTCATCTAAAGCATTCTTTTCATAAACAGCTACTTCTTTAGTCATCTTTTCTTCTACACGTTTCATGATTTCTTCACGTGCTTCAGAAGTGGACATGTTAGCAACTTTTTGTAACTTATCAATAATAGAATCTAAATTAGTTTGAACATCTTGTTGTTTTTTCATTAATTCAGCAGATTTTGTTTCATAATCAGCCTTAGCTTGATCCAAAAGATTTTCCTTATTTACTAACATTTGATCTCTTCTATCAATAGCGGCTTCACGTTGATCTAATTTCTTTTCTTGCTCAACAATTGAAGACTTTCTTTCTTTAATGTCTTGTTCAGCAATAGACTTTAATTCAGCAATTTCAGCTTTAGCATCTAATTTAGCATTCATTAAAAGTTTATCAGCCTTAACTTCGGCATCCTTCAATAATTTTTCAGCATCTTTTTGTCCCTTATTATTTTTTCTTTTAACAAGGAAAAAGGCTACACAAGTAGCAATACTGGCACCAATAAATAAACCGATAATGATGCCAACAACCCAAATAACAGGTTCACTCATTTAAAATATTTCCTTTCATTTATGTAAAAAATTTAATATCAATTTAAAACTTTAAAAATGACTTAAGTGAATATAATAGTAAAGATATATAAATAAAAGATTCTTAAAAGTTTAGAAATGTATATTAAAGTACTTACGTACAATAAAATTATAAGTGTTAAAAAATTAAAAAACAATATTTTAAGATTACAACACATTGAAAATAAAAAAATTTTTGCTAAAATAATAAAGCAAAAGAAACGATTTGCAAATTGGGGATGTTCAGGTTTCGACAGATAAAGAGGAGCCTCAAGCGCAGCGGAGTAGTTAGCCTTACTAACCTAAGCACGATAAATGCCAAAAAGAATTTTATCCCATTTATGCAAGCCAACAATATGATGGCTTGTGCTTGCTAGTTTCTAGCTTATAGCATTAAACTACATCGATAGTTTACATAAACGTCTATAATCTATCGCTAAACTGTTCGGATCTTTATAGGCGTAACCAAGAATAGTTAGTTTAAAATCCGATAATCGGTTTTAAATGAAAATTAAAGGTTATCAACTAAATAAGATTTCTTCGTCTATTAGAAGCTTATTTAGAAACAAAATAGACTAAGCTGTAGTGATTTTGGCGGGGCTTTATTTGGACAGGAGTTCGATTCTCCTCATCTCCACCATCATGTACTTATATTTTAATACTATAAAAGGTGTTGAAATTAACCATAAATGCTCGAGAAATCGGACTTTTTATTTTAAATCATGTTACTATTAGAAATTGATTGTACTTTTTAGAAGATTTAGGTGACACGCCTAGAAATAGTTTTATATTTGCCAATTAGTGGGCATTATAGATAAGTTCTCGAATAAATTTTTCTCTATGTTAAAGTTGATTAGAAAAGTTGAAATATTACAAGCGACTTAATTAAAGTATAAGATATATCGGTATTAAAGATAAATTATGAATAAAAGAATTGATACTTTGACTATAGTGTTAATCATGCGAATAAAATGAATTATGAGATTGAGGACAAAAACTTGGACTAAAGCGTAAAGGAAATAATTATAATGAAAAAATCAATTACTGATAAGGATTTTTTAAAACGAAAGATTGGCATTCCTAATAACCTAACAAGCTTACTTCTTTAACAAAAACACAACCTTTTCGAAAAGCACAAAACTTGTTATTGTTGAAACATTGATGCCACTAGATACAGCCCTATTTTTATTGCTCTTTTTATAATCGTATTTATGGATATAAAGATGAAGCACTAAAAATCCTAAAAGAAATAACAAACAACATACTCTTAAAGATTTGAAAATTGGATTACAAGAAGTTCATAATAAACGTGTAAATATTAATTCAAATAAAAAAAGGTGATATTGTCAAAAAATTTAATTTAATCAAAAAAATTTACTAAAAATGGAATAGCTTTTCTACATGTTATAAATAAGATAATTAGAAAAAAGAAGTCGTCTTGTGATTCTGATATTGAATTTTATACTTTAGCAGTAAATGATTTTAAAAAATAAATAAATCTTCAATGGTTGTAATTACTAATAGTAAATTTGCTGAATATTGTGCAAATTTAATGGGTATTAAAAATATTGTAATATCTCAAAGGTATGCTAATAAGAGTAAATGGATAGAAGAAATTAAAAAATCAATAAAGTAATAATTATGAGTTTCTTTTAACTAATTAAAGATATTCATTGTGCATTTTTATTTTGTCTCACAAGGTCATAATATCCTTCGATTAACATTTAATTCCCTTAC
Source organism: Caryophanales bacterium UBA6879 (assembly GCA_002449135.1). Lineage (GTDB taxonomy): Bacteria > Bacillota_I > Bacilli_A > RFN20 > CAG-288 > Scatoplasma. Next base: position 6,131 of record DKCH01000021.1, read on the forward strand.
CACTTTCGATAATTACACATCATAACGATTTAATAATTCTAATGCGGTTTTAATTTATTTAAGCTTGTAAATAGCCTGTCCTTTCTATATTTAATCCAATTTTTTTCTACACTCACATAAATATATTTTATATACGTGATTAACAGAACAAAGGATGTAAACTAGTACTTATTTGAAGTTAGAAATTAAACAGTATATTTTTTAGTGACTTTATCACTATTCAGTCGTGGTTTTAAGGATATCAGTCTGTCGACGGAGACACTGATAAAACTCGTATTGGAGCAGAAGATAGCACACTGCGGAAATGTTTCGCTCTGATGGATGATGAATAAAGTGTATGTTCAAACATACTTAACAGTAAACATCAAGATGGACAAGGAAAAGTCCACAAAGAGAATAGATGGAGCGGTAACGACCATTATGGCACTTGGTCAAACAATCCAAGACAAAGACTCAATTGATAACGTATATAACTAATGCGAAATCATCGTAATTTAGAAAAATGTAACCTTGTTTTATTTGCTAAAGTGTAAAAATGGCACTCTTACAAATATTAAAAAGTGTTAAAATGACACCGAAACACTTGTAATTTTGGTGTCAATATGGTAAAAATTTAAGAGGTGGTAAAAATGACATTAAAACAATTAAGAACTGAAAAAGGAATTACACAAGCCAAATGCGCGGAATTATTTCAAGTATCCCTGCGGACATATAAACGATACGAGTCCAATGAAACCAAGATTAACCCTCTAAAGTATCAATATTTATTACAAAGATTGAGCGAGTATGGAAGGATTGATGAAGACCACGGGATATTGTCTATAGACCAAATAAAAAAAATATGTGGAGAAATATTCAAGGATTATTCTGTGGAATACTGCTACCTATTTGGATCCTATGCCAAAGGCAAAGCGACAGAAAAAAGCGATGTCGATTTGCTTGTCGCAATGCCAGTTGACGGAATGAAATTCTTCGAACTCATAGAGATATTGAGAGAACAATTAAAGAAGAAAATCGACCTACTGGATATAGCACAGTTAGATAATAATCCCACACTTGTAAAAGAAATATTAAAGAACGGCATAAAGATCTATGGATAACATAAAAAACGATAAATACTATCTTGAAAAAATCATATCGGACTTGGAGTTCATAATAGAACACACCAAAGGAAAAACAAAAAACGAAATAGAAAACAACGATTTACTTGTCGATTCTATTATGTTTCGCATCATTCAAATTGCAGAGAAAAACAGCCGCCTATCAGAAGAGTTCAAAAAAGAGTATAACGAGATTCCTTGGGTGGCAATCAAAGGAATGCGTAACAAAATATTCCATGATTATGGTGTCGTAAATATGGTTATTATTTATGACACGGTAACACGATGGATACCAGAGATGTACGAAAAATTAATAATGATACAATGAGATATTATGTGCTAAATGATATTCACGGATTTTATTTTGAACTATATGTGGCTCTGAAGGAAAAATTGTTTTATTAAAAATAAAATATTTTTTTTACCAATTGGTGTCAATCATGCGGATAAAATTTAACTATTTCACCATCAAAAATTATAATTTAGATAACTCTAGAATATCCTCAAATAAATTATTAAGACGATGGGCTATAGTCACTTTTTTATTTTACAAGAAATATAAAATATAAAAACCTCAATAAAATCAGCACTTCCTATAGATATCGTATTACTAGTAAGGGTAGTTTTGTACCAATATAATATTAAAAATAAATAATTAGATTTTAGATTATTTTTTATCAAACTTTTTTATTATAAAATTTATTTTAAATATATACATTTAATTTTGTATCAATCAAATTAGTTAAATATATTAAATTAAATTTAACTTCTATAAAAACTTTTTTAATAAAAATCTATCAGCTTTAAAAAAGCATTTATAAAAGTATTTTCTAAAATTGATATATAATAAAAAAATAGGAGGATTTAAAAATGATAACAATTTATGGAAGTGAAATGTGCCCAAATTGCATAGAATGTAAAAGAAACTTTGATTTTTACAAAATACCTTATAAATATATAGACATCAATCAATCTTTAAAAAATCTAAAAGACTTTTTAGTTTACAGAGATAATCTACCTATTTATGATGAATGTAAAAGAAACCATAGAATAGGTATACCTACATTAGTTAAAGACAATGGTGAAGCTTTCCTTACATGGGAATCTTATTTAAAAGATCAAGGATACAAAGTCTTAGATTTAAATAATGAAGAAAAAAGTTCCTGTTCATTAAAAAATAAAAACTGTTAATCAAAAATAAAAACCACTAGTAAATACAATTATCTTAAATATTTAATTTAATGTATTAATTCTAGTGGTTTTTTATTTTATTTTTTTACTTTAATAAGTCTTTAAATTCACTTGGAGCAGTATAATTTTCACCATCATCAGTAACAGTTAAAGTTAGACTAACTTTGAAAGTTAAACTTTTATTTTCATAAGTTACATTAGTTCCTTCTAATGTAGTAGTAAAAACACCTTCAAAATTAATAGAGATGCTTTCTAAGCTATTATTATTAAAATTATAAACAAACTTAGAATCATTAATTTCAACACTATCTTTTTGATAAGTTCCAAGAACTTTAATATTATTTTTTAAAGTTGGATCTAATCTTACTAAGGAATTAACTGAATCAAGATAATCTGTTACAAAACTATTATTAACAATTAAATGATAAGAGGTAGCTGTAATTTGTTGATCATCATTTTTAGTTGTATTTTCAGTTATAGCACCAACATTACTAGTATTAAGTAAACTATTATCAGGTAAGAAATAATACTTATCAGTATCTAAAGGATTTGTTACTTTAGTTCCTTTATCATTTATAAGGTTATTCTCAACATCATAAACAGTTTTATCACTTAGTACTCCTCTAGTACGTTTATAATCTTCAACCTTATCACCATAGAAATCATCACTTTTATAATTAGAATCAACTTCTAATTGATTATTATAATAAACTGTTCCATCTTTAACATTTCTCTTTGTCTTACCTTTAACAGTTGCACTTCTTGCTAAAGAGGTAGCTCCTTCATCTAATTCTGTTTTTAATTCATAATCATAAGAAGAATTAGCTAAGGCTTTATAAGCATTAATATTATTTTTAATAGTATTTAAATCACTATTAACTTCAGCTTCTCCAAGAATTAAGCCAGGAATCACTGGTTCAGTAATAGGTAAACTTGAAGCATTAACATTTGTAAAAGTTAAACTATAAGTTAAATCAAAGTTTACTTTTGATACACTGATTTTAAAAGAATAAGTATATGTCTTTAAATAACCATCATCATCAAAAGAAACATATTGTTTAAAGTTAGCATCAGTATCAGGAATACTAACACCAAAAATTGCTTTTACTATAGGATTATCGACATTTGAAGCAACAACTGAAGCAATAGAAGAGAAATTAGCAGTAGTCTTAAGTTCGTATTTATTACCACTAACTTTTGTTAAACTCTTAATATCACTATCCTCATAAGTAAATAATGACTTAGCAAAAGAAGAAGACTCATATTTGAAATTAGGATTATTTTCTGACTTAAACTTAGTTACTTCATTATTTTCGTTTAAAGTAATGTCATAAACATTATCACCTTTTTTATATTCATATAAAGTGCCATCATTAAATAAAGCACCTGAATTAGTGTGATTTTCTAAATAACTAACTTCTTCATTTTTGTTATATTTAACATCACCAATAGTTTTTCCATCAAGTTGCTTAGCAACACCAGTAATAGTAGCATTAGCAGTAGTTTCAAAAGTATATGAAAAATTATTAGCAGTAGTAATTGTCTTATTTCTCGCTTGATTAAAATAAGTTACACTATCAACATATTTAGCATAAATAGTTAAATTCTTATTAATGGTTAATGGGAAAGTTGCTTTTGTGGTGTATGTATTATCTAAATACCAACCGGCAAAAATATATCCATCTTTGTCTGGGGCAGTAGGCTCAGAAAGCTTCTCACCTTCTTTAACTGTTGTACTTGGTAAATTAGTTCCATTAAAAGTAACAACAAATTGTTTAGCAATCGAAGTACTAGAACTTATAGAATTAACTGAATTATCACTATTAGAACTACTAGAACTTACAGAAGTAACTGAATTGTTAATAGAAGTAGATGGTGTCTTTTCTTCACCACATGAAGATAAAGCAAGACTTAAAATTGATAAAGATAAAAGTAAAATTGATTTTTTCATAATAAAATTCTCCGTGTATTTATTTAAGCAATTATGTCAAATTAACTATTACCGCACTAAGGATTAATAGCATCATAACTTTTTAATTAATACATATTTTTGCTTATAAAATAAGTATTTAAATAAAATAGTTTTTTAGTAAAACAATATGTAAATATTTATTTAATTATTCCCCCTTATATAAAGGATACCCCCCCCGAGTTATGTTTGTCAATAACTTCATCTAAATTTAAAATATAATTTTATTAAAAGTTGAATTAATCAAATATATTTATTAAACTTAAGATGATGGATTTATTTTATAGATTATTAATTTTCACATTAGCGTTAGTTTTTATTCTTGTTACTTATTTATTAAAAAATAACAATAATACCAGTGCTATCATAGTTTTAATAATATCGGTAATATTATTAATATGGAAATGCCAAGAATTTTCAATAAATATAAAAAACAATAGTGTTTATCCAATTGAATTTAGCCATATTTCTTATTTTGTGCTTTCAATTATAGCAATACTCGGTTTAAAACCACTTTACCTTTTTGGTGGAAGCTGTGGATTAATTTCTGGAATAGGTTATTACATAACTTTTTTTATCAGTCCACAAGTAATGCAGCAAACAATGACTACTCCAATTTTAAATAAAGGATTAATTTCTCATAGTTTTTTATTTTTTGCTGGTTTGTTATTAATTTTTAATATAAAGAAATTTAAAATTAAAGAATACTATTTTAGTTTCATTGGTTTATCTTTAATATATTTATACGGATTTTTAGCTTTAAATAAAATAATTTTTCCTAATGCTAAGTCTTCTAATTACGTCTTTTTAAATTTCTTGAGTGCTTATTATCTTTCTTATTTAACTGGCACTATTAATAATCCTTTATATCTAAAAGTTATTTTTGTAATTTTCACTTTTATAGTAGTTTCCTCTACCACTTATCTTTTTTATATTTTAAATCAAAAGTTTAAAACAACAAAAGATGCTAAAATTAATGGGATATTTACATTTTTTGAGCTATACAAACTCAAAAACAGAAAGGAAAACATTTAATTATTTATATGAAAATATTGTTTATCACATTAATTATTTTATGTTTATTATTTATTATTTATTTTCTCTTTGCACTTTTTATAACTATAAATATAAACAAAGTAATAACTGGTCAACGAGGAAAAGATCCTGATAATCCATGTTACTTGCAATATAAAGATTATCAAGATGTTCTAAATAGAGAACAATACGAAATGACCTTTAATAAAGCTAAAATTAGAGGATATATATATACAGATAAAAGAATTAATAAATTTAAAGGTTTTATCATCCTAAGTCATGGTTTTTTTGGTACACATATTCAATATCTTTTAGATATATCTTTACTTGCAAAAAATGGCTACAAAGTCTTAGCTTATGATCAATATGGCAATGGTCTTTCAGAAGGTAAAAATCAAAAATCATTAGCAACAGGCATTTACTTACTAGATAAAATAATTACTGATGTTGAACAAAAGAAATTAAATAAAAATCTACCATTAATTTTATATGGCCACTCCTGGGGTGGATATTCAGTAATAGGGGCTTTAAAAAATCATCCTGAAATTTATAAATGTGTTTCACGCTCAGGAATTGTTTCACCATTAAAAGCTACAAGTAATCTTTTTAAAATTCGCAATCCAAAATTATATAAATTCGTTGGATTCTTAATTTCATTTTGCTCATATTTTATTTATGGATTCAAAGGCTCATTAAAATCTACTATTGGATTAAAAAAGAATCATAAAACTAAAACTTTAATAATATATGCTGATAATGACAACATGGTAAATAAAGGAAACTCTTTGGCTTACTATTATTTAAAACACCCTCAAGATAATGTTGAAGTTTTTATTACTAAACTAGGAAAACATAATTCAATTTTATTAGAAACAGGACAAGAAAACTATCATAAAAAATTAAAAGAATACAAAGAATTACTAAAAAAGAATGATGATCAAGAATTACAAAATTTCACAAATTCTTTAAATAGAATCTCTTTGTATCCATATAATGAAGAAGTGTCTAATAAAATACTTAGTTTTCTAAATTGATAAAAAATTAACCTATTTTATAATTTAATCATATTTTTTTTGATATAATTTAATAAAAAGAGAGGAGCTTAATTTTATATGCCAATTAAAAATAGCGAATGCTTTGATCCGGTTGATTATTATATAAATGAGCTGGCCCCTAAATTAGAGGATAATGCTAAAAATTTTTTTGATAAACTTGTAAAAGATAATAAAATAGATGTTAATGCCAACAATCACACCTCCGAACAAATTAATATTTATCAAAAAAAATCAAATGATTGTACAAAAAGTATTAAGAATTTTAGTATATTAAACATTTTTATCATTATTTTAATTGTAGTTTTTATTTTCTTTATTATCTTTGGTGCTTTTAAAATATTTAATAATGAAACAAATAACACTTATATAATTTTTCTAGTATTAGGTATCTTAGGTTTAATAGCTAGCATTATCGGTTTATATTTTTTAACTAAAAAGATTAAAAAGTTAAAAAAAGAAGGTTGTGGTTTAAAAGATAAACTTAATGAACTATATAAAGAGGCAGATATTCAATTAAGTGCCTTAAAAACTTCTTTTAAATTTAATGACTTTAATAACATTTTTAGAAAATCCACATCCATTTTTGATATTGATGATTATCTAAAACCTGAAAAGCTTTTACTTTTAAAAAATGTTTATGACTATGTTGATGATTTTACAGATAAAGAATCTATTGTAAGTTGTTTATCTGGTGAAGTAAATACTAATCCTTTTTTAAGAGTTAGAGTTTACCATCAAGATATGAGAGATAAAGTCTATACAGGTACAAAAGTAGTTACATATATAGTAGATGATACAGATTCTAAAGGCAATTTAGTTACAAGAACTGTTACTGAAACTTTGGTAGCTAATATAACTAAACCAGCTCCATATTATGACTATGCTACTTTTACAATCTATGGTAATATGGCTGCACCTAATTTAACTTTTTCACGTCATCCAGTTGTTCCATTTAATGCTAGTGAAAAAGAAATAAATAGAATTGTAAAAAAAGGTGAAAAGACCTTAAATAGATTAACAGATCAAGCAATAAAATCAGGAAAATCATTTACCAGTTTAGCAAATACTGAATTTGAGACATTATTTGGTGCTTATAATCGTACAAATGAAACAGAATATCGTTTACTATTTACTCCATTAGCTCAGCAAAATACTTTAGAAATTATAAAAGGCAAAGCTGGTTACGGCGATGATTTTTCTTTTTATAAAAAAGGTAAAATAAATATAATTAATTCCAGTCATGGTCCATCTATTCCTGATTATTCTGAAGGAAGTTATTCATACTTTTACTCTTCAAATATGATGAAAGATGCTTTTGTTAATGATATTTGCAATATTGCTAAATCTATGTATTTTGAATTATCACCAATTTTAGCTATTCCACTTTATCAATTAACAGAAGCTGGATCTTTTGATCCGAAAAAAGAACTGCTACCTAATGTTGATAAATATGAAACAGAAACTATTGCAAATAAGATGAACAAATCATTATTTATGCCAGAAGATGCTAAAACACCTCAAATATTAAAAGTAAAATTTAAAAAGAAAGTGAATAAAAATGATATATACAATGTAGCATCACACGCTTTTACTATCGAAATATTATGTGAAATGGTTCCTGTAATGGCTGGGAATGGTCAAGTATATTTAGTACCTGTTTATTATGATAATTACATACCAGTAAGTAGAAACACAGAAATTATTGTTAGAGAATTTGATAGAACCAAATTAAGTAATCTTTTAAAAGATGATATTGATTCTTCTTTAGTTGGTCCTACAATTAATAAAAACTTTTTATCTTTTTTCTACAATGGAACACAAAATCAAGATGTAGATAAAATTTTAGAGCAATTAGAAGAAAAAATTGATAAAATATAAAAAAGGAAGGAGCAATATTTATGGCTAATGAATTAGATGAAATTAATGGTCCAGTTAATACCAAAGGAAGAGATGTTAATGTTATAGAAAAACAAATTCCAGTTAAGGTTGGAGTTGGCTCAAAAGTCTTTGAAGTTTTATTATGGGTTTGTGGAATCATTCCAGGTTTAATTTTCCTTCTTATGAAAATTAACGCTGGTACTTACTTACGTAGTTTACAACAAAGGGTCCAACATGATGCATCACAGATTGATAACTACTTAGAACAAAGAGTTCAAATTTTAAAGAATGCTGCTAAATTATTAGATAAAGCTATTGATCTTGATAAAGACGTAATGACTAAGGTTGCTGCTTATAGAGGGGGAACTTCACCAAATTCTTTAGAAAATGGTGATGCAAATAGAAATATAGCTTCCGCTAATATTGATAAATTATTTGGTCAAGTTTCTGTCGCCTTTGAAAAATATCCTGATTTAAAATCTCATCAAGAAATTGAGGATTGTTTAAATCAAAATGCATATTTACAAAAAGAAATCACTGCTGCTAGAGAACTTTATAACGACACAGTCTTTAAGTGGAATTCTGAAATTCAAAAATGGCCTACTAAAATGATTGTAGCTGCTAAAAATGGTTATACAACTAGAATTCCATTCTCTGCTTCTGAAGAAGTTAAAAATCAAGCACGAGAAACTTTCTTCTAAATTTATTTCTAAACTCTCAACTATTATTTGGCGTAGCAATTATTGCTACGCCTTTTATTTTAAATACTATTTTCTTCTTTTTCTTTTAATATGTTTTTTCTTGGATTTATTTAAAATTACAATTAAAATCACTAAAAATATAACTATTAAAAGAACACAGCCAGCATAAATTAAATAATCTTGAGTTTCTAATTTTAAAGTAATATTTATTGTTCCAACTTCTTTAACATTATTATATTCATCTTGATAACTTATTTTAACTACTTGAGTTCCTTGTTTAAAAATATTATTAGGTTTAATTTGACCATCAGGCAATACACTAAATAATGAATTATCTGTATTAAAGAAAATCTTATCAGATGCATAAGTATTTTCTAATTTAATAAAATACTTTTTAGCAAAAGGAGAAGGAGAAATAACAATATCATTACTGCTAGTTGCTAAAACAACATCTTTCTTAACATTAAAAACAGTTTGGATATTTGCTTCCATTGTAGATTCTTCAGTTTGCTTACTAAGTTTAAACTCTACAATCTGTTTTCCTTCTTTTAATGGAGTAACGTTTCTAAAATCATTACTAAATTGTATTACCCCACTATCTTCAAAAGATACAGATACTTTAACATCATCTGGTATATCTAATACTAGATTTGAAGAAAGATGTAAATTATAATTTTCTTTAATTAAACTATCTAGATTATTAAGTTTAAAGTTTTTATCAAAAACTCTTCTAGCTAGTTCAGGATAATCTATATATGGATTACGATTATTTTGAACATTAAAATAAATTAAATTATTTCTTGTTATTTCATAATCACTTACAGGATCAAGTTCATTCCAATTTAAAAAAGTAGAAAGATTATGATGAACTCCATGATAATTCTTTACATCATCAGTTAAATTATCATCATCAGTTAAAAGCAAATATGGTTCTTTTTCCGTATTAGTTTCTAATTTTTTAGAATATCTAGTTCCCATATAAAGTAAAGCACGGGCAACATCACCCTTATATAGATCTACTGGTTCAAAAACTGTTTCATTTCCATTTTTTTCTTTACCAACATACCCACTTACACTTTTAGTTCCATCAGCATAGTAACAATAAACTGCATTTTCAGCGTTTTTTTGATCATCAGCTACTTCACCATAATAGTTATTATTATGCAAAACATTAGTATTATGGTCAGCAGCAATTAAATGATGTAAATCCGTTCCTGCGCCTTCTATTGGGTCACCAGTCGGAGAAAAGCCATGACTTTTAGCCCATACATGTTCCTTATCAACCTGAATATTAATATTATTTTTCTTTTTATTAGTCCAATCAATATAAGTAAGTTTACTATCAACGTTCTCTTTACCTTTTATGCCATTAACATCTGTATTAATTTGTTTTTCTTTAGTACTATTATCATTAAAATACAAAAGATTTAAATAATAACTATCTTTCTTGTCTTGACTAAAAGTATAAGTATTTGGATCGATTTCTTTAGAAAGTTCCCAATTTCGATCAGTAATTTTATACCAATTAGTTACACCAGTAGAATAGCTAGTAATAAAATGATTATCTTTAGAAATCACAGTATATAAATAATTTTTTAAGTCTTCTCCAACCAAATTTGAAAAGCTTCCATAATAAGTTGTTAATTGACTATCATCAAAAAGTGGGGAATTATCCTTATTGGGTACCACAAGCTTAAGACTAGAGTCATAATATCTTCCCTGAAATGAAGATTTTTTCGCATCTAAAATATTAGTATTAAAATTTAGTGTAGGTAATATCAATAAAGTTAATAATAGTTGTTTCATCTTCCTTATCATATCAAATAATTAGTTTTTTAACTAATATTTGAAATAAAATGTATAGAAAATTTATAATTGATTTACAAAGTCTTTACAATTTTGATATTATAAAAGTGTTTTATTATGAGCTTTATAACCTTTAATATCTTTGAATCAGTAGCCCATAATGCACTTTCAATTGGAGAATTTTTCCAATTAATAAGTCATTCACCACTTATTTTAATTACTATTTTAATTTCCCTAGGTGTTGTCTTTATTAATGGCTGGACCGATGCACCAAATGCTGTTGCTACATGTATTTCTACACGTGCCCTTTCTGCTAAAAAAGCAATTATTCTTTCTGCAGTTTTTAATTTTATTGGCGTTTTACTTTTTTCTTTATTTGCTGCAAAAGTAGCTGATACTATTGCTGGAATCGTTGACTTTGGAAATTTTGATCATAATGATAGCAATTCAATTTCTAATGCTAAAAATGCATTAGTAGGTCTTTCAGCTGGAATGGTTGGGGTTGTTTGCTGGGGTGTTCTTGCTTGGGTTTTTGGAATTCCTTCTAGTGAATCTCATGCTTTAGTTGCTGGCTTAACTGGTGCATGTTTTGCCTTAATAGCTATGGGTAAAAACGCCACTCCAGGTTCTTCAGCATGGATTGATGTTGGTATCGGTTTTTTAGTTTCTTCAATTTTAGGCTTACTTTTAGGATTTATTATTACCAAAACAATTGAAAAAATATGCTTTAAAATGACAAGAAAAAAGACAACTGTATTCTTTAAATGGGCACAAATTACTGCTTCTGCTGGAATGAGTTTAGCTCATGGTGCTCAAGATGGTTTAAAATTCATCGGTGTTATTTATCTTTGTTTATATTTAGGAACCGTTGCTTATCCTAATGTAACTTCAATCACTTTAAATAATCCAAATAGTGCTGATTTTTCATTAAATTTTATTTCCACTCCTACATTCTTATGGCTTCCTATACTAGTTTCAATAGTTATGGGTTTAGGAACTTCAATCGGTGGTTATCGTATTATTAAAAAAGTTGGTATGGGTATGGTTGATTTACAATCCTATCAAGGCTTTGCTACTGACATCTCCGCTTTTGTTTCTTTAATTTTAGCCTCGACCTGTGGTTGGCCAGTTTCTACTAGTCAAGTAAAAACTTTTTCTATCATTGGTGTTGGACTTTCTAGAAATAGGAAAGCTGTTAATTGGAAAATAGTTATTGATATGATGTTAACGTGGATTTTCACTTTTCCAGGCTGTATCCTCATTGGCTTTATTATGACTTATATTTTATTTTCAATACCAGGAATTATTTAAAAGGAGAAAAAGGTATGTATTTATTTAAGAAAAAAGAAAATTATTTCTTTGAACAATTTGTAAAAGTTAGTGAATTTTCATTAGATGCTATTAAAACATTAAAAGCTGGTTTAGAAAACTTTAAGCCTGAAAATACTTTAGAATTAAAAAATAAAGTTCATCAAATTGAACATAACGCCGACTTAGTTAAACATGAAGTAGAAGAAAGACTCGCCAAAGAATTTATTACTCCAATTGATCGAGAAGATATTTTTTTACTTCTAAATAATATTGATGATTTAACTGATGCTATAGATGAAATCTCTTATAAAATCTATGTTAGAAACTATCAAACTCTTCCACATAATATAAATATTTTTTTATCCCAGGCTTATGATGGTATCGTAGCAGTAATTGAGCTTTTAAAAAATCTTTCATCCTTTAACAATAAAAAAATACTTGATCCATTAATTGAAAAAATAAGAGACATAGAAGAAAAAACGGATCATCTATATGAAGAAAATGTCCATGCACTATATATTCAAGAAAACAATTTAAACTATCGGCAAATAGTTCTTACCGAAAAAATCTATTCAATGTTTGAATATGTAACTGATAAATGCCGAGATATTACAAAAACTGTCTCGATTATCATGTATAAAAATTTGTAAAATTGTAAGTAATTTTCTTTAAAAATTTTTTAAAATCAAATACTATTTATTTAAAATAAAGAAAGCTATGAAAAAACTCGTAATCATTGGCTTTCTTTTTTTTGTAGTAGTTTTTTAGTAAAGTTAGTATTTTTCTTACATTTTTATTTTCATATTTTTTAGAATTTTTTTCTTGTTATAATCAACTTACCTTCGAAAGGAAAAGTATGGAAAAGACCTATTTAGCTATCGACTTAAAAAGTTTTTATGCCTCATGTGAATGTAAAGATCGTAACCTTGATCCTTTTACTACTCCTTTAGTAGTTGCCGATGTTTCTAGAGGCAATGGTACTATTATTATGGCAGTTAGTCCTTATCTAAAGACTCTAAATATCCCTTCGCGTTTAAGACTTTATGAATTACCTAAAATCAAGGGTATGATTTACGCTAAACCTAGAATGGAAAGATACATAAAAATGAGTTTAGAAGTAATTAAAGTTTATTTAAATCATGTTGCTAAAGAGGATTTACATATCTACTCTATTGATGAGGCAATTTTAGATGTCACACATTACTTAAATGGAGAAGATAAAAAAGTATATGCCAAAAAAATAATTGATGAAGTTTATAAAAAAACTGGTCTTACAGTTACTTGTGGAATTGGCCCAAACATGCTTCTAGCTAAAGTTAGTATGGATATAGAAGCAAAACATGTTAAAGATAATATTGCTTGCTGGAATTTAGATGATATTAAAACAAAACTTTGGAACATTAAACCACTTTCTAAAATGTGGGGGATTGGTCATAATCTTGAAAAAAGATTAAATAATTTAGGAATCTATTCTATTGGCGAATTAGCTTGTTCTTCTAAAAAAATGTTAAAAGACATTTTCGGAGTAATTGGTGAACAATTACATGAACATGCAAATGGAATAGATGATTCTGATATTAGAAAACCATATATAAGTCAAAACAAATCACTATCTGTTGGTCAAACCTTATTTTCAGATTACAATTTGGAAGATACACATTTACTATTAACTGAAATGCTAGATGAATTAATTATCCGCTTAAAAGAAAAAAACTATCTAACTAGTAAAATAGGCTTATGCGTTGGCTATTCTAATCACTCTTCTGGCTTTGGTAAATGCATTCCTTTTTCTAATCCCACTAACTCATATTTTGAATTACTAAATGCTTTAGAAAAAATTTTATATACTTACTTTGATACCTCTAAAAACGCTAGATCTATTTATCTAGTAGCTAGTGAACTAACTAGCGATAAATACTATCAAATATCATTATTCGATGAAGAAAAAAAGGAAGAAGAAAGAAAACTTTTTCAAACAGTTTATCAATTAAAAAAACAATTTGGAAAAGAAAAAATCATTCGTGCATCATCCTTGCTTTCTAAATCTAATGCCTTGAGAAGAATGAAACAAATAGGAGGACATGCTAAATGAGCAGAGGAATGAAAAAATGGGCGCCATATGCTTCTTTACCTGAGTATGAAGACTTCTTAAATCAAATGTTACTTGAAAAAGAAAAAGTTGAAAAACCTCTTTTGTTTAATGATCAAATTGAACAAAATTATAATATTCTTTCAAACTTATCCCAAGACAGCGAGATAATTTTAAAATATTATAAAGATGGTTTTATTTATAAAATAAAAGAAAAATTTATAAAATTAGACATATATAGTAAAAAAGCTTATTTTTCTAGTCTAACAATCAAGTTTGAAGATATAATAGAAATATATGATTAAACCAAAAATAGTCCCTATAAGAAAAATATTAATAGATAATAAAACTGGTCTAGTACCTTCTGATAATATAAATGAATATAAATGTTATTTTAATAAAAAAGAAAAATGTTTTATTATAACTGATGGGCATTTACAAGAAATTAGAAAATTTAAAACAGAAAAAGAAGCAAATAACTTTTTAAAAGAACATTATAAAAAGGCTAAAGAAAATTAATATATAGAGAATGAAATAGTCAATAATTCTTTTGACAATTAAATATAAAAAATAGTATTATATTACACGAGTATGGCTTCTAGCCACTGCTCTCTGTCACTTAATAAGTGACCAAATGTCCAAAGGGAGGTGTCACATGTCTAAGAATTATGAAATCATGTACATTTTAAAACCTGAATTAGATGAAGCTAGCATCAAAAACGAAAATGCTAACATTCAAAAGATTCTCACTGACAATGGTGCTAAAATCATCGATGTCAATGAATGGGGCTTAAAAGAACTCGCTTATGAGATCAAAAAAGCCAAAAAAGGTTATTATGTTGTACTAAAGTTCTCAACTCCTAGTAAAAAAGCTATCGATGAATTCGAACGTCTTACTAGAGTTAATGCTAACGTCTTAAGATTTTTATTGACTGTTTCAGAATAAGTAAATTCTGATGAGAGGAGATAGAAATGAATAGAGTTTTACTAATTGGTCGTTTTACTAAAGATCCTGAATTAAAAACAACAACCTCAGGTATGCATGTTGTCTCATTTTCACTTGCTGTTGATAATCGTACTAAGAATAAAGATGAAAAATCTGCATCTTACATCAATTGCGTAGCTTGGAATGCGACTGCTGAAAATATTGCAAAATATGTAAAAAAAGGTTCTCAAGTTGCTGTTGATGGACACTTATTACAAAGAACTTATACTAACAAAGAAAATAAAAATGTTAGTGTATTAGAAGTCATTTGTGATCAAGTTCAATTCTTATCAAGAGCAAGAGAAGATTCTTCTTCTAATGGTAATAATGGCTACACTCCTGATTCATCTTCAACTCCTAGTGGTAATGACGATTCATTCAGCAATTCTGATTTTGATACTGATGATCAATTACCGTTTTAAAGAAAGGATTAATTAGTTATGTATAAGAAAAAAGCTCCTGTTAAGGTTTGCTACTTTGCAAAAAACAAGATTGATCATATCGATTATAAGGATGTTGAACTTTTAAAGAAGTTCATTTCTCCTTCTGGTAAGATCACTCCTAGAAGAATTTCTGGTACTTGTGCTAAACATCAACGTGAATTAGCTCGTGCTATTAAAAACGCTAGATTTATGGCTCTTTTACCATTTATTGCTGACTAGTATTTGTAATTATTATTAACTGTAGGTATATCCTACAGTTATTTTTTTAAAAATTAAAAATGATAAAACAATATAAAAAAGATAGTGAATATTCATACACTGGGGGATTTTTCCCGACTTTCGAACTTTTAAATAATAGAAAAAATCAATTAATAAATGTTTATGCATCACCAGAAAGTTTAGATACTCCTGGCTATTTAAAATTGGAAAAAATTGTTCCAAAAAATAAAATTATAGTTTCTAAAAATATCTTTGATAAATTAAAAGAAAAAGATAATGACCATGTAATTGGTGTTTTCAACAAATACAAGGATAAATTAGAAAAACATGCTAATCATGTAGTTTTAGTTAATCCATCCGATATGGGTAATTTAGGAAATATAATGCGTTCAATGTTAGCTTTTAACTACCTTGATTTAGCATTAATCACTCCATGTGCAGATTATTTTAATCCAAAAGTTATCCGTTCATCTATGGGTGCTGTTTTTTCATTAAGAATTCAAACATTTAAATCCTTTGATGAATACATGAAAGATTATAAACGTCCTTATTATCCTTTTATGTTAAAGGGCTCTACAAGTTTAACTGATGTAAAAAAAGTAAATGGTAATTATGCCTTAGTTTTCGGAAATGAAGCTACAGGTTTACCAGATAGTTTTACCAACAATTTAGCGACAAGAATAGAACAATCAAAAAAAGTTGATTCTTTAAATTTAGCTACCGCAGTAGTTGTTGCTCTCTATTCTTTTAAATATTTTAAAAATTAATCTTTATTGTCACTATCATTTTTATTTATAGTGATTACACGTCCATTTTTAACTATTTTTTGAGTAGTATCATTTTTTGCTTTTGCACAATCTTTAATAAAAAGATCAAAAATAAATTGCATAAAAACTAATATAAGTAAAATCAATAAAAAAACAGAAACAACTACTTCATATACCTGCAAAGATTCACCAAAAAAATGTTTACCAGTTCCAATATTAACAAAGAAATTAATATCCAAAACTAGCATCAAAACAAATAAAATAAACTCTAAAACACAAATCACAATTTGAGTTACTGTTAAGGTCTTGAAATGTTCTAAAATGTTTTTAGGTTTAAAATGTTCAAAAAATTTCATAAATACTCCTTACTTAATTTTAACATAACTATTAAAAGAAACTTCACTATTGTTTTTTACTCCAATTATTTGATATTCTTTTTCAGAATTTTCTTTAACATAAGTTCTTAAAAGATCATTTTTATAATTTTCTTTTGAAAAATTTATTTGCATCTCAGAAACTTCATTACTCTCTATATTAGGAATAGAAGAAACAATTAAACGAGCATAATTAGTATTATTCATATGTTTATTATGATCTAAATCAGTAAAAAGGACTTGATAATTTAAAGTTTCTTTTAAATTACTATAGTCAAAAGTTGGAAGATTAAAAAACTCAGTTTCAAAATTGGTCTTGTCTAAATAGTCATCTCTATTTAATTCTTTTACTTCTTTTGTTCTTACAAGTCTTCTAGTTTTTACATTTAAAATGCACCAATAGGAACTTAATTTAAGTAAAATATCACCTTTAGCATTTTTAATAATTGCTTCCCTAGTAACTGCTAATGAACTTGGTTTTAATGGCCAAGTTTCTAATGTTAATTCTTCAAGATAAGGTATTTTTTTATAAATTTTAAAATGAATTTTATCAACAACCCAAATTAAATCACGTTCAATAAATGGCTGGTATCCGGTATTTAATAAATTAGCATGAATACCTGCAATATTTTGAAAAGCTAATAAAATTGATGATGGGAAAACATTATCATTAGCATCAATATCAGAATAGGTAAAAATTATTTTTTGACTATAAAATGTTTCGTTCATATTCTATCTTTAAATAAATCTATTAATTCACTATAAGAAGTAAATTCGGTGTAAATCAATTGCTTTTTTAAATCATCGTTAACATTATTATGCTTCCAGTTAAAATAAAAAGCTTGCATCTTAGATAGGTTAGCCCCAGTAATATCAGTTAAAATATTATCACCTATGAATGCCACTTCTTCTGGATTAAGATTAAGTTTTTTACAAGCTAAGAGATAAAATCTTGGGTCTGGTTTTTTTACAGCGTAGGTTGATGAACAAATAATTTGATCAAAAGGATTCTGATCAAAATTTCTTAAAATAAGTTCATCTAAATCATCTTTTTCTTGTATTGTATTAGAAAGAATCGAAAAATGTATATTATTTTCCTTTAAGAAAGAAATAAAATCCAAAAAGCCTGGAACTAACTCACCTTTATAAGCAAAAGTGCATAATCTTGCAGCTTCTTTATAAGAAATATCAAGTTCTATACCTAATGACTCACATAAATAAGCAATTATAGCTGTTTGACTAACCTCAAAAGTAGCTGTTGAATAATAATCATATAAAAATTTACTATCATAAGCTAAAATTTCATCAAAAGAATATTTGTTTTTATCTTTAAAATGATCAAAAACAACTTTTAAAGAAGCGTTCTTATAGATTTCTTCAAACTTAATTACAGTGTCCCAGCAATCAAATAAAACATATTTAATCTTTTTCATACTTTCTTATTTTACTACAAATTAAACTTCTTTTTTAACTTTAAGTAGTAAAGTATCAAATTTGATATAATTTTATTGATAGTATATGTCAAAACTAAAAACCTTATTAAGTCTTTTATCTAATAAAATTAAATTTAGGTTTAAAAATATAAAAAATAAAAACCCTTATATTTTAAATGAAGAAAATAAAAACGATATTATTAATAAATTATTTCATCTTTCTCAATTATCGATTTATTATTTTTCTAATTTCGAAATGACTTTTTTAAAAGAAGCTATACTAATAAAAAATAATATAAAAAAGGATTATAGCAAAAACATATATAGGAATTTTGAAAATGATTTAAATTTAGAAGAAGGAAGTTTAACATTTAAAGTTATTAATCATATAGGACTAGAATCTTTAAAGATTTTCGAAAAATTAAATTTAGGACTCTATGAAGCCTCCGCTGATGCTAATTTTGTAATTAATAACATAAAAAGTGAAACTTATTTTCTTAAAACTGATGACACTATTAAATTTACTAATCTTTTACCTTCTTATTTTCATAACAAAAAAGTTTTAGTAGCTGATAATTATAATGATTTAATAAAAATTCAATATGTAAAATTAAAATCTTCAAATAAGTATCGTACAAAACTTAATTATTCCTTATATACATTATCATTTAAAGAAACTTTAAATAATATTGGACTAGCAAATTATTTTGAAACCATAGATGCTTTAAAAATGTTTTTATTAAACTATTCTTTCGATTTATTAGTTCTAAAAAGAAATCCTTTTTCTTTACTATTACAGAATTTTGTCATTAATTTAGAATCTAAACCAAGTTCAATAGTTTTAGATGATACAATATATTCACTTTTTGATATAACCAAAAAACATAGTGAAATAACTAATGAATCCCAAATTTCTTTAGAAGATTATCAAAAAACTATCAACGATGACTTTTTAACTGCATTCGTCAATAAAGAAGATTTAGAAAGAGGTAAAAAATGAAAAGGATTGTTTTTACTTTTTTCTCATTATTAATTGGTGGCTTGTTCGCTTTTTTATATTATTTTCAACCCATTAGAGACTTTTTAACTGGTGCTAATGTTGGCTTTTTAGTTGAAGCATATAATCAATTGGATGCTTTTTTTAACTTTTTATGGAATAAAACCTTAAACAATTTTATATTATTAAATCCTACTTTTGATAATATTAATTTCAAAGGATTAGTAATTATTATTATTTGTACTTTTTTATTTATTTTAGCAATCGATATTATTGCTAGTATAATTTCAACATTAGTAAATTTAAGTAAACATAAACAAGAAATTAGAATTCAAGAAGAACAAGAAAAGTTAGAAAATATAAATAAAGCACCAAAATATTTTTCTATATTAGACGCTAATGAAATTAACTTTTCAAATATTAAAACTCCAAGTTCAGCAAGTGAAATAGTATTAAATCCTTTTATTGAACAAAATACTGCAAAAATACAATTAAATAGTGGAAAACGCAATCCTATAGGTAGAATTATATTTTTAATAATCTATTTAATTTTACTTTCTTTTTTCATCTTCTTTAGATTTTCTTATTTAGCTAAATTCTCTTGGCTTTTAAATACATTTAAGAATTTTTATTCTTCAGCTTTTATTACAGCTATCAATACAAATTTGGACAGTTTTTTTACAAATTTATTTACTATTGATTATCAAAAGGTAATTTATAAAACATTTTATCTTGGTCACCTTTATGAATTAATTTTATATTTAGTAACTTCATTAATCTTCATTATTATTGTTTTACTAATTACCCATTTTATTTTAATTTCTTATCGTAAAAGAAAATTAGAAAAAGAAAAAAGATTACCAACTGTTGAAGATCAAAAGATTTCTAATAAAGCCTTAGAAATCTTAACAGGTGAAAAAGAGTTACAAAATGGTGAAATAAACTTAATTGCTGATATTACTCCATCCATAGGTTTTTTAAATAAGGAAAAAGATTTTGTAAATCAAGCTAAATATTTAGATGATATTTCAACTGGTGTAACTGAAAAAGGAATCGCTGTCAATCCTTATAAGTTTATTAAGCCATCAAAAACACGACAACCATTTATTCTTGAAGATTTACCTGAAGATCTTTCTAAAAACAAAGGTGTTAAAATTGATGATATTCCTTCAATTGATGTGGTATCAAAAAATGATGAAATTAACACTACAATTTTAACTACTTATCTAAATGATGATGAAAAAGATAAAATAAATGATTTTGATTTTACTAAATTAGATCTATCAAATTTAATTATTAAAAACAAACCTTTACCAAAGAAAACTATTACTGTTGATGATCAATTATCACTAGATGAAGATGGACTAATTTATTTAGTAAAACGCGGAAAAAGATTTACTAGTGAAGAAGAAATTGCTGATTTAGTTAGTTATTCAAATTTATCTGAAAATAATTTAATTAATAAAATCGGTAATGATAATTTTAAATTCTTAAATAATTTGGAACCATTTAAATTAAAAACCTTAAATGTTTCTGAAGAAATAAATAATATAAAAACTCGTATAAAACAGGAGGAAAAGGAAAAAGAAGAGGAAGCTTTAATAAAAGCCATAACCTCAAAACCTTTTAATGTATAATGAACTGGCTAAATTTTTTTATTGAGGAAATCCACAAAAAAGAAATTAGAACACTTATCAAAAAAATTTCTTATGACTATCAAAACTATAAAATTTACCCACCAAAAAAAGATCTTTTAAAAGCGTTTCAACTAACAACATTTGATAAAGTTAAAGTCTTAATAATCGGACAGGATCCATACCATGAACAAAATCAAGCAATGGGCTTAGCCTTTTCTGTTCCATCAAATTCTAAAATTCCTCCTTCCTTAGTAAATATTTTTAAAGAATATCATAACGATTTAAATTACGATATACCTAAATCAGGAGACTTAACTAAATGGGCAAAAAATGGTGTCTTATTACTAAATTCAGTACTTCATGTAAAAGAAGGCGAAGCTCTTTCATGTAATTACATAGAATATGAAACATTCTTAAATGATGTAGTTTCTTATCTAAATCTTTCAAAAAAAAGGATAGTCTTTATTTTATGGGGTGCTAAAGCACAAAAAGTTGAAAAGCTCATAAATAAAAACTATCATTTAGTTTTAAAATCTAGTCATCCATCTCCTTTAGCTAGTTATCGTGGCTTTTTTGGTTCAAAGCCTTTTTCTAAAACTAACACTTTTTTAAAAGAACATGGACAAGAAGTAGTTGATTGGAAGTTATAATTTTTCCTTAATTTGATTAGCTAAAGTTGGTAAATTGAATTTTTCAATAGCAGTTGGCTCAAATGGAATACCAAGTTTATCTTCCTTATAACGTGGAATAATATGAACATGAAAATGGAATACGGATTGACCGGCAATTTTATTAACATTGGTTAAAATATTAATACCATCAGCATGTAAAGAAACAACCATAGCTTGGCCTATCTTTTGAGCAATTTGAAAAACATAAGCGAGTAAATCAGGTGGACAAGTTAAGAAATTATCAAAATGTTCCTTAGTAACTACTAAACAATGACCTTTACTAGCAGGGGAAATATCCAAAAAAGCCAAAACTTTTTGATCTTCATAAACCTTAATAGAAGGTATTTCACCATTTACAATTTTACAAAAAACACAATTTTCATGCATATAATTAGCCTCCATACTCAATTATTTTAACATTTATTAATTATTTTGATCGTATTATTAAATAAGAAAACAATAAAAAAGGGCATTTACTTGCCCTTAAAATTCTAATTAATCTTCATCAATAGCATCAGGATAATTAGTCTCGATGTATTCATAGAAATCAGGATCAGAATAAGAAATATCGTGTTGAGTTAAATAATGAGTAATTGCGGTTTTCTTATAAGAATCTTGACTTGCCATAATATAAGCAGTAGACATAGCTAATTCTCTCTTAGCCTTTTTAACTTCATCAGAATCAGAAGAATTCTTAGCTATTCTTGAATTAGAAACAATAGAATGAATTTCAACAATATAATAAGCATTTTCAGATTTTACATAAGTTGCCACTGTATTAGTTGAATTAGCAGGAAGTCCATCAGGCTTAACATAACGAGAATAAGTAGTTTGATCACCATTCTTATGAGCAAAAACTAACGAATTATCAACAACTTCTTTCTTATAAACTCCTTCTTCATTTTCAGAATAGTTAGAAGAAAATGTACGATCAGAAATAGTAGAAGGTAAAGAAGATGGAGCAGAAGCAGAAAGATAAGTATCATTAAAATAAATTTCTTCTTTTGCTAAGGAACGTTTAGCTAACTCTTCACCCCATTCTACTGAATAAGTATAAGAACCTGTATATTGAGACTCTAATGAGGTATCAGTTAAATATTCATTATTAGTTTTTATCTTATCAACTTCTTCAGAAATTTTATCAGATAAAGTATGGATATTATTATTACTTAACCATTGAATTTGTTCATCAGTTAGATCATTGCCTTTCCAAAGATTAGTTAAATTAGCTAAACTGGCTTGTTCAGGAGTTGCATTTTCATTAACAATATAGTCTCTAGTAAATGCATCAACTAATTTTTTAGCTTCACCTGGACGATCGGTTCTATCAACTATTTTAGCAAAAGAAATTTCACGAGCAGAAGTTGTACCAATTGATGAGTAATTATTTTCATAAATGTATTTAGCTGTCAAATATTGTCTTTTAATAGTAGGTATTAATTGTCTATTAATATAATCAGAATAATCTAATTTAAAGACATCTTCAAATTTTGATTCAGAAGTAACAATTAAATCATCGCCTTGGGTAGCTGCTTTTAAACTAGCTAAATCAGTTTTACCATCACTTGTCTTAATAGCGTAACCTTGAGAAACTAAGTTTAAAGCGTAACGATATTCATCAAAAATAGAATCAGTAGCATAAGAATCACCTTTAACATCATCTAACATGGTCTTTTGATATTTTTCTTTTAATTCATCATCTGAAATAGCAAAATCACCAGTTAATTCTTCACCAGCAAAAGAATCAAGAAGCATATTAAGTTGAGTTAAATTCTTATCTTGACCAGATAATTTATTATAGAAATCTTCTTTAGTATTATTAGTAACTTCATTATTAGAATCATTAGAAACATCAACTATAGGATCGTTTTTATCACCTGGCAAATTAACAATATCATCATTGCAGCTAGTTAAGACAGTAGCAAAAGTTGTAACTAATAATAAGGATGCAAGTTTTGTTTTTCTCATAATTATTTTTCCTCCACTTATTTACTAGTAGTATTACTATTTGTAACACCAGCTCTTTGATTATTATAAGTTTCTAATGAACTAGTACCACCCATAAAAGCATTAATAGCAGAAAGAGGTAAGATTCTAGAAGAAAATTCTGAAGAAACCTTTAAACTTCTAAGATAGCTTCTCCAAGTGCTATCCCATGATCTAACATCAGATTCGGCAGTGGTTTCTCTCTTAACTTCAATATAATTTTCTATAGCTTTCTTAACATCAGGATTTAATGTGATTTTAACTTTATTATCATTTTCACCACTTTCAGCCTTCGCTAAAGCTTCTTCAAACATACGATAATCAAAATTAGAATCCATCTTTTTAATTTCAGTCTTAATAGTTTCAACTCTAGAATTGTAATTAGAAACCTCGGAATAAGCATATTTACCAACGAAAGTATCATTAGTAGTACCAACTGTTGGCTTATCTAAAGTATAGTATTTTACTAATTCATCTTGAGTAGTAACAAAAGGATCCTTAATAACAGAAATAAAATGAATACCTTGGTAACCAGAAGAATCAGAAGTACCACCATCAGCTTTCTTAGCTAAAGA
Source organism: Caryophanales bacterium UBA6879 (assembly GCA_002449135.1). Classification (GTDB taxonomy): domain Bacteria; phylum Bacillota_I; class Bacilli_A; order RFN20; family CAG-288; genus Scatoplasma. The sequence goes on from DKCH01000021.1 coordinate 30,353, forward strand.
AGAAGAGGTAGAAGATGAACCAGTACCAGCTCTAGTAACTAAAATAGGGTAATCAGCATTTTCAGTATCAACTAAAACTTTATTAGCATTATTAACTTGTTGAACACCTGTAGTATGCTTATTGTTATCTACTTCAGTATAAGCTTGCATTGCATTAGTTAAAGTACTATTTTCCTTAAAAGCATTTGATTTATTAGCAGCTTCATAAATTGTTTCATTATAGTATTTAGAAAAATTGGTATCAGTCTTTAAAGGACTATCATCTGGGTTATCTAAATAAATGTAGGATAAAGAATGGTTATTAAAATAATTGTTGAAAATAACATTTCTTGGATAATTAATATCTGAAGAATTATTAACTTCAACACCATTGCTATCTTTCACAATATCAGCATAATAATTTAAAGCTAATAAAGCAGAATAAGGAATACCATAAACCTTGTTATTAACAAATGTTTTATATTCAGCTTTTTCTGTTTCATTATAGCTAAATAACTTATTTTCAATTTCTTGTTTATTTTGTGCACTAACTTTATCGTTAAATAAAGCATCGTAGGTATAGACATTATATTTAAATTCAGAAACATAGCTAGTCTTTGAATCCATAATACCTAAATCACCATAAGTTGAAGCAGAACCATCATCAGATAAAGTTAAAGCAGTTTGGCCAAAACTATTATTGTTAACTAAACTACTAACAACAGAATAAAGTTGCTTAGCATCATCACTAGAAATAGTTCCATTCCATAAAGAAGTAGAAGTAGCATCAACTTTAACTAAAATATGGCTTAAATGATAAGGATAAATTTTATATTTGCTATTTTCTGGATCTTCACTAGCAGTACCTAAAGCTTGTTTTAAATAGGTATTTTTATAATTATTATCAGAATAGAAGTCTTCGCTTAACTTAGTGGTTTTAGCTGCGAGATACTTTTTAGCCTCTAATTCTTCTAAAGAATCAACGCCTTCACTTTCTAAAGTCTTTTCAATTTCTTCAGCAGTATTAGTGCCGTTAGTTTTAGCAGATGATTCAGCATTTTGTTGAACAGAATTCATTTCACCTTCAACATTATCAATCATTGTTTCAGTTTTCTTAACAACAGCTTCAGTAACGATATCCTTTACAATATTGTAATAGGCTTCAACACCAGCAGAGGTATCTAAACCATATTTTTCATATAATTCAGCTGTAGTGTATTCTTTATCATTAACTGTAAGCATGACACCATCTTTATAATCGTAACCTTGGCCACAGGAGACTAAACCAGCAGTTAAGGCAGCAACTAAACTTAAAGTAGCTAAGCTTTTCTTCATATTATTCCTCCAAATATATACTCAATAATGTTATATGAATTTGTAAACATTTTCAAGCAAAATTTTGTTTAAAAGTTCAATAAATTATTCTATTATATATATAAAAAACATTAAAAAATAATATGTATTTATTTTTTAAATTAAATTTTAAAATGTTTTTAACATATTACATCTCATATATTTAATGAGTATATTTCTTGAATATTTAAAAGCCTTTATTTAATATATCTAAGGAAGGAGAAAACTATGAAAGAATTAGAAATAAAAGATCTCCATGTTGAAGCTGATTCTATTGAGATTCTTCACGGAATAAATCTCAGTTTAGAACCACAAGATAAACTTGCATTATTAGGCCCTAATGGACACGGAAAATCCACCTTATTAAACACTTTAATGGGAAATCCACACTATAAAATTACAAGTGGCAAAATTATATATAAAGGCCAAGATATCACTAATTTAAAAGTTGAGGAAAAAGCAAAATTAGGTTTCTTTATGGCTTTTCAAAATCCACCAGAAATTAGTGGTGTTGAATCAATAGACTTTTATAAGCAAATAATTAATTGCCATAGAGAAAAACCTATAAACTTATTTGAATTCTATAACGCTTTAAATAGCGCTTATAAAAAAGTTGATTTACCAGATGATATGAATACTCGTTTCCTAAACGAGGGTTTTTCAGGTGGTGAAAAGAAAAGAAATGAAATTCTACAAATGATTTTACTTAATCCACCTTTTGTTATGCTCGATGAAATTGATTCTGGACTTGATGTTGATGCTTTAAAACTTATCGGTGAAAATATTGTTGAACAAGAAAAGAAAGGCTCCACTTTTATAATCATTTCTCACTATGCTCGTTTATTTTCATATGTTCATCCAAATAAAGCAGCTATTATTATTAATGGCAAAATTGCTTTAACTGGTGATACATCTTTAATTACAAAAGTCGATACAGAAGGTTATGAATTTTTATCTAAAGAATATGGCATTAAAATCAAAAAAGAAGAAACTAAGAAGCCAGTAGTTTTAGAAACATGTGCTTATAAAAAGGTAGGCTAAAATGTTAGAAACTTTTAATAATCTTACTAAGTTAGAAAAAATTATTGAAAAAAAATCTTCTTACTTAGTTTTAGTAAATAACGACTTAAATTTGTCTTTAGAGGTAAAAGATAGTTTAAAACTAGAATTAGTAATTATTAATAAAGCAAATATCACTGGTTTTATTAATGTTGATAATAACGCTAATTTGGAAGTGGTAATTATTGACTTTTCTTCTAGTGACACTAATTTAAAAATTACAGGTCAATTATTGGATTTTGCTAATGCTACTTATCATTTAGCAACTAGAGCTAATTTAGAAAAAAAGGTCTTTGATATTAACTTACAAGCTAAAGGAATAAAAACTAATTCATTAGTAAAGATGAATGGTGTTTTACTTAATAAAGGTCAACTTGTTTTCTTAGGTTCTACTGATATTTTAAAAGGAGCTAAAAAATCAAAGGCAAGACAAGAAGGACGTATTGCTAACCTTTCAAAAGATGGGCAAGCACAAGTTTCTCCTAGCCTAAACATTTATGAAAATGATGTTAATGCTTCTCATGGTGCGGCTTTAGGTAAAGTAAATGATGATGTTTTATTTTATTTAACTAGTCGAGGTCTAACAAAAATTGAAGCGACCAATTTGATAACTTTAGGCTATTTAAAGCCTGTTATTTCATTAATAGATGATGAAAAAATAAGAAATTCACTTTTAGAAACTTTATTAAAAAGAGAAGGTAAATAAAATGGAATACGATGTAAATAAAATTAGAGAAGATTTCCCAATGTTTAAAAATTATCCAACTATGCAAGGTAAAAAACTTGTATATTTTGATAATGCAGCAACTACATTTAAACCATATCAAGTCATTCAAGCTCAAGATGAGTATTATTTAAATTTCACAGCAAATTCCCATCGTGGCGACTATGATTTAGCTCACTTAGTCGATGTTAAATATGATGAGGCTAGAGAAGAAGTGGCCAAATTTATCAATGCTAACAAAGGAGAGGTTGTCTTTACTTCTGGTGCTAGTATGTCTTTAAATTTAGCTGCTTTTGGTTTAATGGATTTTCTTAAAGAAGGTGATGAAATCTTAATTTCAGAAGCTGAACATGCTTCTAATATTCTTCCATGGTTCCATATTGCCCATGTTAAAAAGTGCAATGTTAGATATATTCCTCTTTCTAAAGATGGCCACCTTACTATAGAAAATTTTGAAAAATCTTTAACCCCAAGAACTAAAATTGTTTCTTTAGCTCAAGTAACTAACGTTTTAGGCCATACTATACCAGTAAAAGAATTTGCAAATTTAGCTCATAAAAATGGCGCATATTTTATTGTAGATGGTGCTCAATCAGTCCCACATATGAAGATTGATGTTAAAGACATGGACTGTGATTTATTAGCCTTTTCAGGTCATAAATTATGTGGTCCTACTGGAATTGGTGTCCTTTATGGTAAATATGATTTACTAGTAAAGATGCCACCTTTATTAACTGGTGGTGGAATGAATACTCGTTTTGAAACTTGTGGAAATGTTACTTACCAAATCCCACCATTAAAATTTGAAGCGGGAACCCAAAATATTGCTGGTGCTTTAGGCCTAGCAAGTGCATGTAAATATTTAGAAAAAATCGGTCTAGATAAAATTGAAAAGCACGAGTTAGAATTAAGACAATACATCATAAACGCTTTAGAGAAAAATGATAATATTGTTTTATACAATAAAAATGCCGAGTCTGGAATTATTACTTTCAATTTTAAAAATGTTTTTGCCCAAGATGGTGCTTCCTTATTAAATTCCAAAGGTATTGCTGTCCGTTCTGGTCAACATTGTGCAAAGATTTTATTAGATTTTCTACATACTGATGCTACTATTCGTGCTTCTTTATATTTATATAATACTAAAGAAGAAGCTGATCAATTTATTGAAGCTTGTACACATGGAAAGGATTTTTTAGATGCCTTTTTCAATTAAAGATAATCCGATGATGCTTAGGGAAATCATCATGGATAATTATCAAAACCCTAAAAACAAAAGAGAAACTAAAGATCCACGTTATATTACTATACACATGGATTCTGCTAGTTGTATTGATGATATTTATGTTCAAGTTTTAATTGAAAATAATATAATTACTGATTGCTTATGGCATGGTAATAGCTGTGCAATTTCTGCGGCTTCTACTTCCATCATGACTGATTTAGTAAAAGGCAAAACCTTAGAAGAAGCTAAGGATATTATGAATAATTTTAATAAAATGATTAATGCTGAATCATTTGATGAAGATAAATTAAAAGAAGCAATAGCTTTTATAAATACCAATAGACAACCTTCACGTATTGGCTGTGCTACTATCGGGTGGCGTGGTTTAAATAAAGCAATAGAGGAGGAGAAGGATGAAAGAAGAAAAAACTAATATAGAAAACATCGATCTTTCTCGTGAAAAATATGAATTTAAAGATAAAGATGTTTCTATTTATAAAACCCCAAGAGGTTTATCTGAAGAAATTATAAAAGAAATTTCTAGTCAAAAAAACGAGCCAAAATGGATGCTAGATTATCGTTTAAAGTCTTATCATGAGTTTATAAGAAGAAAGCAGCCATCCTTTGGACCTGATTTATCTTTTTTAGATTTTAATTCCTATACTTATTTTACAAGGATGTCTGATAAAGTTTCAACTTCATGGGAGGATGTTCCTAAAACAGTTAGAAACACCTTTGATAAACTCGGAATTCCTCAGGCTGAAAAAGAATATTTAGCGGGTGTTTCTACCCAATATGAATCTGAAGCCGTTTATCATAATATGTTAAAAGAAGTGTCTGATAAAGGTGTAATTTTTTTAGATACTGATACTGCTTTAAAAACCTATCCTGATTTATTCAAAAAATATTTTGGAACACTAGTTCCTTTTAACGATAATAAATACGCTGCCTTAAATGGTGCTTGCTGGTCAGGTGGATCTTTTATTTATGTACCAAAAGGTGTTAAGTTAGATAAACCATTACAATCATATTTTAGAATTAATAATGAAAGAAGTGGTCAATTTGAACGTACACTAATTATTGTTGATGATGATGCAGAAGTTCACTATGTTGAAGGGTGTACTGCTCCTCAATATTCTAAAGAATCCTTACATGCAGCAGTTGTTGAAATTTTTGTTGGTAAAAACGCTAAATGCCGTTATTCTACTATCCAAAACTGGTCAGATAACATTGTTAATTTAGTAACTAAAAGAGCAATTTGCGAAGAAAATGGCTTAATGGAATGGATTGATGGAAATATCGGTTCACAATTAAATATGAAATATCCAGCTTGCATTTTAAAAGGTGATAATTCAAAAGGAACCTGTATTTCTATTGCGGTAGCAAGTAAAAATCAATATCAAGATGCGGGTGCTAAAATGATTCATTTAGGAAAAAATACTTCTTCCAATATTATTTCTAAATCAATCTGTAAAGAAGGTGGCATTGTCAATTATCGTGGAACCGCTCATATTTGTAAATCTGCTACTAATTCTCATGCCCATATTGAATGCGATACTTTAATATTAGATGAAAAATCAGCTTCAGATACTATTCCCACAAATATAGTAGAAAACGATTCTTCAAATATTGAACACGAAGCAACAGTTTCTAAAATAGATGAAGAAATGCTTTTCTATTTAATGTCCCGTGGTTTAAGCCTCAAAGAAGCAACTCACATGATTGTCATGGGCTTTATTGAGCCATTTAGCAAGGAATTACCAATGGAATATGCTGTAGAATTAAATCAATTAATTAAATTGGATATGGAAGGAAGTATTGGTTAATGCTTAGTTATGATATTGTAGTTGTAGGTGGTGGACATGCTGGTGTTGAAGCTAGTAATATAGCTAGTAAATTAAATAAAAAGACTCTTTTAGTTTGTCTTAATAAAAAAATGATTTCTAATATGCCTTGTAATCCACATATTGGTGGTTCAGCTAAAGGTATAGTAGTTAGAGAAATTGATGCTCTAGGAGGAATAATGGGGAAAGTTGCAGACCATAACTACCTCCAAATGAAACTTTTAAATACTTCTAAAGGCCCTGGTGTCCAATCATTAAGAGCTCAAGAGGATAAAATTACTTATCCAAAAGAAATGCAAGAATACCTTTCTAAACTCTCTAACTTAGATATTTTAGAAGCTGAAGTTAAAAAAATAGTAACTAAAGGTGATACCATCAGTGGCGTTGAATTAGATGATGGTACTTTTGTTAGTGCAAAAGCTGTTATTTTAACAACTGGAACATATTTAAATGCCGAAGTAATGGCAGGAAACGATGTAAAAAAGGGTGGGCCAGACAATCAAAAAGCTGCAATTGGTCTTTCAAAATCTTTAGAAGAACATGGTATTGAACTTTTTAGGTTAAAAACAGGAACTCCTCAAAGATTAGATCCTCAAACTATTGACTTTTCAATCTTAGAAGAGCAACTAGGTACAAATAAAAAACTCGCTTTTTCCTATGATACTACAACCTATGTTCCTTTTGAACAACAATGTAAATGTTACTTAACCTACACTAATAGTAAAACTCATGAAATTATTAAAAAGCATTTAATGGAATCTAGTATGTATTCTGGCTTAATTTCTGGTGTTGGCCCACGTTATTGTCCTTCAATTGAAACTAAAATTGTAAGATTTAAGGATAAACCTCGTCATCAATTATTTTTAGAGCCTGAATCAAGGTTTTTAAATTCTACATATTTACAAGGTTTTTCTACTTCTATGCCTCATGATGTTCAAGAAGAAATGGTTCATTCATTAAAGGGCTTAGAAAAAGCAAAAATTTTAAAATATGCTTATGCTATTGAATATGATGCAATTAAACCACTACAATTTGATAAGTCTTTAATGTTAAGAAAAATAAAAGGCTTATTTGGGGCTGGACAAATTATTGGTACTTCTGGTTATGAAGAAGCTGGAAGCTTAGGATTAATGGCGGGTATTAATGCTAGTTTATATATCGATAAAAAAGCTCCGTTCATCCTTAATCGTGATCAAGCTTATATTGGAATTATGATAGATGATTTAATCACTAAAGGAACAGAAGAACCATATAGATTACTTTCATCCCGTTCAGAATATAGACTTCTAACTCGTTCAGATAATGCTGATACCCGTTTACTTAAACTAGGCTATGAATTAGGAACAAATTCCTTAGAAAGATATAACAAATTCTTAGCTAGGGAAGAAGAAATTAAACAATCTATATCTAAATTAAAGGAAATGTATTTAGGTAATAACTTAAAAGTCAGCAGTTATATAGAATCATTAGGTTTTAATAAACCAAATCCCAATACATCTTATTTTGATTTAATAAAAAGACAACCTGTAAAATATGAAGTCTTAACAGAATTAAATCCTGATTTACCAAAATTAGAAGAAAATCTAGCCGAAAAACTAGAAATAGGTATTAAATACGAAGGATACATTAAACTCCAACTTAAAGAAGCTGAAAAATTAAAAACCTATGAGAAAATTTCAATACCTGATAATTTAGATTATCTTAATATGGATGGTGTTTCCTTAGAAGCTAGAGAAAAATTAAATATTATAAAACCAAAAACTATCGGTGAAGCTCAAAGAATCACTAATGTTCATCCTGCTGATATTAACGCTTTAATTTTACATATTAAAGCTAAAAACTAATACCAGCCATAGTCAGGGTTGTTGGTTTCAATAACATTATAATCATCATCAACAACTACGACTTTATTTACACCCATTACTTCTTGTTGTAAGATTTGCTCTACACCATTAGTAATAGTTGAATCAACTAACATACATCCTTGACAAGCGCCACTTAATGAAACTAAAACAGTGCCAGTTTCTTTTTCATATCCTTTAAAGTGAATATCTCCACCATCTCTTCTAATAAAGACAGCAACTTTTTCTAAAGTATCTTCTATTTGATCAATAATAGGATCATCTTTTAATATTAAATTTTCTTTCTTGTATTGCATATTTTTTACCCATATAAAGTATATATTATTTCCTATAAATTGATACTAAATATGCTTACTTAGATTTTTCTAAATTAATAAATGATAAAATTAAACCAAGTAAATCAACAAAGAAAATAGTTGAAAATAAAGAATTATAACTAGTTGAAAAATTAAGAAAAGCTCTTACTGAATTATCAGTTAAAATAGTTGCAAAAGAAAAATAACTAATAAAAGAAAAACAAAAAGCAATTAAAGGAAAAATATTTGCAAATCTAGCAAAATAACCAAATAAACCAAACAAACAAAAAAAGAATGGTAAATAAAAGGCAATAAGTACTAAATAAGTATCAACATTAGAAAAATTAAAATTAAATAAATTACTTTTTACAAAAGTTAAAAAAGTATTAGAAAAAGCTAAATTTAAAGAATTACCAGCTTCATTAAAAAGGCTTAAAGAATATAAACAAAAAATAACACCAGAAAGAATGATATTTACAATAGCGATTACTAATGAAGATCTTTTCTTTTTTAAAGTCATATTTTCCTCGTTATTAATTATAACAAAATTTAAGTGGTATTAGTATTAAGAGAATAAAACATCTATGTTCATAAGATGTTTAAAATATAAAATATTTTTTCAAGCTTTAGCTTTTTATTTCATAAATTATATTAAACAATATATAATATAAGAGACTTTCAAAGAGGTGAGACGAATGAAAAAATTAATGAATAAATTAAAAATTACAAGTATATTAATGCTTGTTTTAGGCTTAGGTGGTGCTGCTGCATTATTACTCACTTATTTTTTTGTAAATTTTGATAGTAGTCTTACTCAATTATTTGTAATTATTGGTGCTTCTTTATCTGCTTTTGTAGGTATAATTTACTTTTTTATTTTCCTTATTCAAGCTAGTAAAATAGAAAAAGAAAGACACTTAACAAATTTAAATGCCGCAGATATTGTTGGTTCAGATGTTGGAGCCGCTTATGATTTTGGTCAAATAGGTCTTGTAGTTGTGGATTCAAATGGAATTATTTTATGGGTAAACAATTTCCTTGCTGACCGTGGAATTAACTTAGTTGATTCTCCTATTGGTGATTTTTCACCTAAATTATTAGCTGCCTTTGAAAAAGCTCATAGTAATCAAATTTTTAATGTTAAAAATAGTTCTACTAAAATTAATGAATTAATCGAAGATGATGATATTGCTAAAGATCCATATACTTTTATTAAGGATGGTAAATATTATAATTTTAAGTTTATTTCTGATGCTAATTTATTTGTTTTAAAAGATACTACAACCTATGACACTGAATTAAAAACAACCAAAGAAAATAGACCAGTGTTTGGTTATATTAATTTAGATAATTATGATGATATTCCTTCTAAAGATGAAATTGCTAAAGCTCAATTAGAAACAAGCATTAAATCAAAAATCAATGAATTTTCAAAAAAATATAACACTTTTGTTAAACTAATTAGACCTGATTTTTACTTCATAATTCTCGCTTATAAAGATTTTGTAAAAATGAGAAATGATGATTTTTATATTATTAATCAAATTGCAGATTCTTATCATTCTATTGGCTTAACTTGTTCCTTAGGTTTTGGCTATGGATTCTTAGATTTTTTAAGAGTTGCTCAACAAGCTAGCGATGCTTTAGATATGGCTTTAACTAGAGGTGGTAACCAATGTGTTGTTTTCCCATTTGGCGAACAAATGCAATTCTTTGCTGGTGCTAATACTGAATCTAAAGGTGAAACTAGTAAAGTTAAAATTCTTTCTTATGTTAAAGCCTTACAAACTAATATTGCACAGGCTTCAAACATTTTAATTGTTCCCCATCGTTATGCAGATTTAGATGCAATTGGTGCCTGTTTAGGTGTTTATTATATTGCTAAATCTTGTTATTTAAAATTTGAAGGTGGAAAAAATCCTGATGGAACTGAAAAGACTGAACCTAATCACAAAATAAATATATGCTATGATAAAGGCTTAGTAGAATCTAATACTGATATGGCAGTAAGAACTACATTATCTACTGATTTTATTTCTAAAGTATTTGTAAATAATGATGAAGCCTTAAAACTTAAAAAACCTGGTGAAACATTAATTATTATGGTTGATCATAATTCAGTTAATCAATCCATATATGCAGATTTAATAAATGAAAATCACGATAAAATAGTCGTTATTGATCACCACAGGAAACAAGATAATTCAGTTAAAAAACCTGCTTTCGATCATGTTGATTCCGCTGCTAGTTCCACTTGTGAAATGTTAGCTTTATATATTGACTCTTTCGATTTTAATATTTATTTAACAAAAGAAGCTGCTACATTCATGCTAGCTGGTATTTATCTTGATACTTATAGTTTCAAGCAAAAAACAAGGGTCTTTACATATGAAGCAGCAATTATTTTAGTAAGATTAGGAGCTGATGAAGATAAAGCTAGAAATTTCTTAAAAGAAAATTATGAGCATTTCTTATTAAAAGCTAAGATAATGTCAAATGTTAAAACATATTCATATGGTGTTTTAATTGCCTGTGCTGAAGATGATGAGTTTGTTGATCAAGCTTTACTTGCTTCTATTTGTCAATCATTAAAAGACATTGAATCAACAAAGGTTGCTTTTGCAATAGGTAGAACAAAAGAAACGGTTGTTGGAATCTCAGCTAGATCAAACGGCTTAATAAACTGTGAAACATTAATGCGAAAACTAAATGGTGGAGGTCACTTTGCCATGGCTGCTACTCAATTACAAAACTGCTTACATGTTAAAGAAGCTTATGATAAATTAACACATATTTTAGATGAGTATTTAGATCAAGCTACTGCAAAAACTAGCGTGTTAGAAAATAATAATGAACAAAAGGAGGAAAAAGAAAATTTATGAAAGTCTTATTAATTAAAGATTTAAAAAATGTCGGTAAAAAAGGAGAAATTAAAGAAATTAGTGATGGTTATGGTGCTAACTTTGTAATTCCACAAGGATATGGCAAATTACTTACTGATTCTGTAGTTGGTGAATATAATGCCTCTTTAAAAAAACAAGCTGAAATAGAAGCCTTAAATAAACAAAAATCAATTGAATTAGCCAAAAAACTATCTTCTATTGTTGTTGAATTTAAAGCGAAAGTTGGTAAACAAGGTCAAATGATTGGTAATGTATCTACTAAAGCCGTAGTTGAAAAGCTTAAAAAAGACTACGATATTTCTCTAGATAAAAGAAAATTTATTGATAAATATCCTTTAAATGCTTTTGGTGTTACAAAATTAAGAATTGAACTTTTTAAAGATGTTATTGGTACTGTTACTATTAAAGTAGTTGAAGAAAAAGGAGAATAAGATGGATGTTGGGCTTTTAGAATCTGAAAAAGCACTTCTTTCTGGTTGCATACAAAGCAAAGATATTTTTTACAAAGTAAATAACCGCTTGCAACCTAGTGACTTTTCTAGTCCTTATAATCAATTGATCTATCAAGAACTTATTAATCTTCGTAACGATACTGGATTTGCTGATTTAGCCACTCTTATAGACTATTTAAATAGAAAAAAAGAATTAGGAAAAGTTGGTGGCGCTAACTATTTAACAGAACTTATTACTAATTATACTTTAGTACTTGATGAAGTTGATTATTATTTAAATACTGTAATTGACGCTTCATTATTAAGAACATTTTTTAATGAATTAGATAATATTAAAAAAGATTATGAACTACAACCAATAGAAGACATTCCTGATTTTATTGGTTCAGCCGAAAAAAGAATATTAAATATTACTTCCAAAAGAAGAGTTGCTGACTTTAGAAATACAAACGATATATTCCAATCGTTACGCAAAAAACTTTCTGATGATTTGAAATTCAAAAAAGAAAATAACATTAAAGAAATCTATCTTTCTGGCTATTCTTCTGGCTATGAAGATATTGATCATCTTACAAGGGGATTTATTCCTGGAACTTTAATAATACTTGCTGCTCGTCCTGGTGTTGGAAAAACCGCTTTAGCTTTAAACTTTGCTCACCGTATGGCCAAAGCCAATAGAACTGTTGGTATTTTCTCTTTAGAAATGTCTGCGGAAGATATTTTAAAACGTATTTTGTGTATGGAATCAAAAATGCCGGAATATAAAATCGATATGTTGCTTTCTAATGATGATCCATATTCTAATAATAATAGTCAAGAACAGGAAGCTTTAAATGATGCTATTAGTGTTGTTTCTCATGAAAAATTATTTATTGACGATAATTCTAATGTTAAAGTTAAAGAATTAATAAGTCAAACTCGTAAATTAAAAATGAGACATCCTGATTTATCTTTAGTAGTAATTGATTATTTAGGTTTGATAAAAGGTGATAAAAATTACAATTCCACTTCAAATAACTTATTAGTCTCAGATATTACTAGAGACTTAAAGATCATGTCTAAAGATTTAAATGTTCCAGTCTTATTGCTTTGCCAGCTTTCACGTGGTGTTGAATTTAGAGATGGTCATCGTCCTCAACTAGCTGACTTACGTGATTCCGGTTCTATTGAGCAAGACGCTGATCAAGTATTCTTTATTTATCGTGAAGATTACTATGCTAAAAACGATCAAAGCAAAAATAAAGATGATAAAAAACCTCAATTTAAGGAAAATAACACTCAACAAGATTTAACAATAAATAAAGATGTAGCCCCTACTACTTTAATTTTGGCAAAAAATAGAAGAGGGAAAACAGATGATATCAATATGACTTTTTATAAAAAATATTATCGTTTTGAATCAGTTGTTGCTGACCCTAATTCTCTTCCTCCTGAACCTACAAACTAATGAAATATACTGTAATTTCTTCTTCCTCAAAAGGAAACTGTACTTTAATATCTAGTAAGCAAACTAATATTTTAATTGATTTTGGTTGTTCAAGAAAAAAAGTAATACGTGGTTTAAAATATGCAAATATTTTACCAAGCGACTTTAATGAAAATTCAAGAACACTTGATCCTTTTAAAGATATTTCTGCTCTTTTAATTACTCACTCTCATATAGATCATATTGCTAATATCAAGTATATTAACCAAGATAAATATGTTTGTTCACCTTTAGTTTTAGATACTGCTTTAAAATCTAATCAGTATCTAGAATTTTATATTCCTTATAAAATTTTTGATTTAACTATTATTCCATTACCTTTAAGTCATGATAAACCTAATACTACTGGCTTTTTAATTAAAGACGATCATTCTTCTTTAGTTTATATTACTGATACTGGTTATATTAAAGATAAAGTTTTAGACCTAATAAAAGATGCAAACTATTATATCTTTGAATCTAATCACGATACTAAAATGCTTTATACTTCTAATAGAGATGCTTTATTAATATCAAGAATCCATTCAGATAAAGGACATTTAGATAATATTGCAAGTGCTACTTATTTAGCTGATTTAATTGGACCACACACTAAAGAAATAACATTAGCTCACCTTTCAGAAGAGTGCAATTCTCCAGAAGTTGCTTTAGAAACATTACATAAGGTTTTTCTTGATAAACTTGGTGAAATTCCATCAAACATTAAAATAAGAACGGCTGATACACCTGAAGAATTTACACAAGGTGGAGATTTATGAAAATCACTTTTATATTAGTCGGTAAGGTAAAAGAAGACTTTTTAAAAAAAGCCTATTTAGAATATCAAAAAAGACTTTCAAAGTACGCCATAATAAACATAGAATATGTTGAAGAAGAAAAAATAAATAATCCTAGTTTAATAAACAAAGGATTAGAAGAAGAAGGAAAAAGAATCCTTAGTATTATCAAAGATAATAGTTTTGTCTATCTAATTGATTTACATGGAAAAGAATTAGACTCCATAGAATTTGCAAAAAACTTAGAAAAAAACATCTCAATTTCAAACAATCAACTTTATTTTGTAGTTGGCTCATCATATGGTTTAGGTGAAAATATTAGAAAAAGAGCTAACTTTGCTATTTCACTAGGAAAACTTACCACTACTCATCCTTTAGCCTTGTTACTTACTTTAGAACAAGTTTATAGAGCTTTTAAAATCAATAACAAAGAAATTTATCATAAATAAAAATGTGCTTAGTAAAACACATTATAAATCTAATTAAATGGCTGGAGTAGCTGGATTCGAACCAGCGCATGACAGATTCAGAGTCTGTTGTCTTACCGCTTGACGATACTCCAAGCTTTTTAATTATATCATACTAAATTATTTGAATTTAAACTTTCAATGGCCTTTTTTGGAAAGAGAAGCCCTAATAGCTGTTTGATCAATAATTAGTTTAACAATATTTTCTAAAGTTGAATTTGCCGAGTAATCTGCTTTACAAATATAATTTACACGATCATCATTTAAAAGAGAAATAACTTTATCTTTACAACCACTTGGATAAACTGCAATTGAGGTTCCTCCATTTTTCTTGCCTAATATCATAGCTGGAATATCTGTCATTCCATCCCCTAAATAAACCATATTTGAGTAAGGAATTCTTCTTTTCTTAGTTTTTGCATTAATATCAAAATCATTGGTTTCATCAATAACACCTTTAGATATTCTAAAGAAATATTGAGTTTTTTGAGTATAATTAATGGCAAACGCGGGCCAACAAGCTTCTTTAGTTTTATTATCAAAAACAAAAGAGCAACCATAAATCTTTTTAAATTTATTAGCAATAGAACTTCCTTCTATAATTTCTTTAGTTCCAGACGAAATAATATAATGCTCAACCTTAATGCCTTTAGAATTACCATAGTTGTTAATCCTATCAAACCAAGTTGTAACCCCATTATAATATTTAATATCTTTACCACAATTATTTAAAAATTCTCTTGTTAGTGGTATATTTTTTTCTTTGCATTTAGCAATCATCATATACATATATGAAAGAATTCTTTCTACAGTATATTTTTTAGAGAATTTTTCTGTTTCACCCCAAAATTCTTCACTAGTAAGTCCTAAAGAAGGAATAAAGGAATAATTTTGCATATCGGTAGTACAAAGTGTTTTATCAAAATCATACATTAAGGCAAGGATACTTTTAGACATAATCTACCTCCTAAGTATATTCTACTAAAAAATCAATAAATGTCGATACTAAAGGGCTATTTTAGAATAGTAATCTAATGGATTATCATGTGAAATAACTAAGATATCTATTTTTTTTGCTTGTCCTTTTAATAAAATTTTATATGCATTTTTTAAAGAAGAACCTGTTGTGATAACATCATCAACTAATAAGATTCTTTGATTTTTAATTAAATGTAAATCTTTAAATTTAAAAGCTATTTTATATCTTGTTTCACGATTTGATTTCTTTTGTTCCTGTTCATTTTCTTTTTCTAAAACATCTAAGATTTCTAGATTTAAAGGTTTAAAAATTTCCAATAAATGATTAAACCCTCTATCTTGTATTTTTTTTAAATTTGAAGGAACTAAAACTATCTTATATTTATGAAATCTAATTTTCAAAAATGGTAAATAATATAATAAAAACAAATCCTTTAATTCATAATCATAATTTTCTTTATATTGAATAATTAGCGCTCTAATTTCTTCATTATAAGGTGCTAAGGAATATAAATTTGTGCCTAAAAACTTAATTTTTTCCATTTTAAATTTTAATTTTTTAAAACATTTAGGACAAAGTAAATGTGTTTTATTAAAAAATGAATTAAAGGTATTCGGATAAAAATTATTAAAGCACAATTTACAAACCGGCTTTGAGGTTAGATCTTCTAATTTCATTAATAGCTTCATAAATTGCATTTGTTTGATATTCTCCTAAAAAATAGCAGTGACCAGTAGGTGCATCTTTTTTTCTACCAACTCTTCCAGCAATTTGTATAAGACCTTCCTTAGTATATAAATCATGATTAGCCATATACACAATAACTTGTAAATTCTTAACAGTTACACCTCTTTCCAAAATTGCTGTAGTAATTAAATAGGAATATTTATTATTTTTAAAATCTTCAATAATTTTATTTCTTTCATTTTTTAAAGAATGCACAAATTCACCATTTTTATAAATTCTTTTAACTATAGGAAATATCGTTTCTCCAATTAAAATTGTAGGAACAAAAATAAAAAGTTGTTTATTATCACTTATTAATTTTTTCATTAAAAAAAGCAAACTAACTAATAAAGAAACTTTCTTTTTATAAAAAAATGGAACAGGTAATTTATGATGATGATAACGCTCGAAAATTTCATAAACCTTACCATTTTTTTGAAAATAATTGATTTCCTCTTTACTAGGAGTTGCACTTAAATATATCAAGCTTCCTTTTGAACTATTTTGTAAAAAATATTCTAGCATTGAATTATTTTTAAAAGGAAATGCATCAATTTCATCAATAATTAATAAGTCAAAATATTTATTAAATCGATAAAGTTGATGCGTAGTTAAAATAGTAATATCTCCTTTTAAATCAGAGGTATGATTTTGATATAAACTTATAGTTTTAGCTTTAGGAAAAGCATTTTTTATTCTTGGATATAAATCTATAACAACATCTTTTCTTGGGATAGCAAAACCAACAGAGCATCCTCTTTGCAAAAAATTCGCAATAGAATAATAAACTAACTCAGTCTTACCAGCTCCGGTAACTGCATAAACTAATACTTTTTCTTTTTTTAATGCTGAAGATAAAATTTTCCTAGCGATTTCATCTTGTACTTTAGAAAGTCTATAGTCAATTTCTAACTTAATTTCGTCCTTGGTTGAAATAGTAAAATTAGAAACTTTTTCTCCATTAAAACTTATACATTTTCTACAATAATATTTATTATCTTTCTTTCCAAAGTATTTTAATTCAGTATTTCCACATTTTTCACATTTAATATTCATCACTATAAATTGGTTATTTTTTTAACTCTTTTATAATTTATTTAAATAAAAGCGTTTACTTATATTAAAATCTTGCATTCGATTTTTTTAAAATGCTAATATATAAATGATTTTTTTAGGAGAATAGTATTAACGTGGACCCTGACACATCACATTCGATAATTTTTACTGAAACTACCAATACTGTAAATTACAATACAGTATGGGGCATGCCTAGTTATGTATGTTGGATACTTATTGCAGTCTTATTACTTATTTCTGGAATGTATTCAGCATGTGAAAATGCATATTCTAATTGTAATAAATACCATTTTAAAGCAATGGCAAGTAAAGGAAATGTTACTGCTAAAGTTATTACGCATTTAGTAGATTTTTTTGATAATACTTTAGTTACTGTTTTAATTGGAAATAATATTGTTCAAACTTTAATGTCTACTTTATCGGCTATTTTATTTTATAATTTATGCCAAATCTATAATTTAGGGGATGGCGTTGAAGCAATACTTTCAACAGTTGTCATGGCTTTTTTAGTCTATGTAATTTCTGATACTTGCCCTAAAATTTTATCTAAAGAAATTCCAAATAGAATGGCTTATATTTTAGCTTACCCAGTTTTAATTACAAATATCTTACTTTATCCTGTTATCTTTATTTTTAAAGTTGTTTTAATATTAGTACATAAAATTTTCAAAATTAAAGATGAAAGCCTTTTAACAAAAGATGATTTACTTCATTCTGTAAATTTAGCAGTAAATCCTGAAGAAGAAAATTTAACTGATGGAGTACAAAAACAAGAAAAACTTTTTGAAAAAGATGAAAAAACCATAGTAAATAATGTTTTTACCTATGATAGATTAAAAGTAAAAGATGTTTATACTCCATTTGAAAAAGTATTTAGTATAAATATTGATGATTTAGCTATCAACAAATTAAATTCAATCATTGTAAAAACTGATTTTTCACGTTTTCCAATTTATGAAGATGAAAAGAATAATATTATAGGGATTTTAGTTTTAAAAACATATTTCCAAGAATTTTCAAAAGATAATCATTTAGATGTTAGAAGTATTTTAGAACAACCAATTTTTATTGACTTAGAAGATCCTATTGATGAAGTCTTTGATGAATTAAATGCCAATAAAGTACATTTAGGAATAGTAGCAGATAAAAATAATAAAATGATTGGAATCATAACAATGGAAGACATATTAGAAGAACTTGTTGATGATATAGATGAAAAACCTGCTCATAAGTTAAAGTGGAGGTTAAAATAATGCAAGCACTTATAATTGTTTATTCAATAGCTTTAGTTATTTGCTTAGTATTATCTTTCTTTTTTTCATCATCTGATATGGTTTATGGCTCAGTTGATCTATTAAGATTTGATAAAGAAAAAATCAAAAAGAAAGGTAGTTACGCAACTGCATTTAAACTAGCAAATAAATACGATAATACTATTTCAACAATTCTATTATGTAATGATACAGTTAATGCTGGTATTGATTCTTTAGCAACCTTAATTGGTATGAATCTAGCTTATATTGTTTTAAAAAATAATCCAAATGTTGCTAATATTGCTGAAACTTGGGGTTTAATTGCTTCAATGATAGTCTTAATTTTTAAAATTATGTTTGGTGAAATTATTGCAAAATCTATTGGTAAAATATATAACTTTAAACTAGCAAAAATTTATGCTAATATTATTAACTTTTTTTACTATTTATTTTATCCTATTACCTTTTTAGTTTCTGGTTTTGGTAAAGCCGTTACTTATCCAATTACTCACAATATTCAAGATATTGAAATCCAAGAAGATGATTTACACGAAATGGTAAATGATATTAAAAAATCTGGTCAAGTTGATGAAGATTCGGCCGAAATTTTACATGATGCTATTAAATACACCACAACAGAAGCTTATGAAATTATGACTCCAAGAGTCGATATGTATGCCATTGATATTGATGACCCTATAGAAGATATTATAAATGATCCAAAATTATATGAATACACTAGAGTTCCTGTTTATAAAGATACCATTGATAATATTATTGGTTATGTTAAAACAAAAACACTTATGTTTTCAAAGCTTTCTAAAGAAAAAATTAATTTAAATGATATCCTATTTACTCCTTTACGTTTTCCACGTTCAACCGAAATAAATGATATTTTAATGGCCTTTAAAAAAGAAAAAGAACATTTTGCCTTAATTATGGATGAATACGGTGGCGTTGAAGGCTTATTAACTATGGAAGACATTTTAGAAGAAATTGTCGGTGATATTTGGGATGAAAAAGACGATCCTAAAGAAGAATATGTAAAAAGAAGCGATGGTTCATATATTATTGATGGAATGATGAACATTGAGGACTTCTTTGATTTATTCGACTTAAATTATGAAGATATTGATACAGAATATGTAACCATAGGTGGTTTTTGCATTGAATTATTAGATGATCATTTTGCAAAAGTAGGCCAAGTTATTAAATACCAAGATCTCTACATGAAAGTTTTAGCTTTAGATAAGAACAAATCCATATCTAAATTATTAGTTATTAATAACCGTAAAAAAGAAGAAACCATTATTGATAAAATTGCTAAAAACTTAGATAAAAAAGACGAATAATTCAATTATATTTTGCTTGCATATTCTCAATTTTAATGGTTTTAGTAAAACCTAATTTAGTAGAAAGACGATGAGAAATAGAAATAATTGTCATCTTTTTACTTACTAAATTAATAGCTTTTAATAAACTTTTTTCACTTAAAGAATCCAAATTAGCAGAGATTTCATCTAAAAGTAAAATTTGTGGATTAAAAACTAATCCACGGGCTAAAGCTAAAAGTTGTTGCTGCCCATATGAAAAATCTTCAGGATAATATTTTTGCTGCAAGTCCATTTTAAACTTTTCATTTACATAAGAATAAAGATTAGTTATTTTTAACGCAGATATTACTTGATCTATAGTTATACTTTTATCCTTCAAAGTTATTTGATCCATAATAGTTCCATTTACTGGTTTAAACCCTTGTTCAACATATGAAAATAGATAACGTTTATAAATACTTGGTATTTTACACGCTTCTAAATTATTAATTAAAACCTTTCCAGAATTTGGCTCATATAATCCAGTAATTAATTTAAACAATGTAGTTTTACCCGCACCAGTTCTTCCAATTATTGTAACTTTATCATATCTTTTAATATTTAAATTAATATTTTGAAGAACATTATTTTTATTATCATAACTAAATGTCAAATTTTCAATTTTAATAATATCTTGATCATTACTATTTAAATCATTTATAGTAATTAAATTATTTTCTTTAACTTTTTCTTCTTCATTTAAAAAGCTCTCAACTCTTTTTATTCCTGATAAACCTTCTTGCATTGTTTGCAGTTCTTGCCCAATATTACTAAGAGGTTCAAACAAATTAGAAATCAAAGTTAATAAAGCAGTAAAATTACCTAATGTGAGATTAAAGGCTGATAGATTTATTTTATTATTATATATAATTAAAACAACAATAATAGCTATAAGACTAGTTTTAATTATTTCAATTAATGGTGGAAATATTGCATCATAAAATGAAGTTTTTATACTTACATTATATGAATCATAAAGTTTTTTACTGAATTCTTTTTCTATATATTTTTCTTTATTTAAATTCCTCAAAGTTAATAAATTAGAAAGATCTTCTGATAAAGTGTTTGATACATTATTAATAAGTTTTCTATTAATAAGTTGATTAGAAAGCATTCTTTTCTTAAAAATG
This sequence comes from Caryophanales bacterium UBA6879, assembly GCA_002449135.1. Taxonomy (GTDB): domain Bacteria; phylum Bacillota_I; class Bacilli_A; order RFN20; family CAG-288; genus Scatoplasma. Next base: position 51,317 of record DKCH01000021.1, read on the forward strand.
TGAGTAATAACATAAATTAATGGAATAAGTACTAAGAAGAACAATCCTATTAAATAAGAAAAAACAAAAATTGAAACTAAAATAGAAACAATCTTAAACAAAGAAATTATTAACTCTACTAAGCCATTAGAAAACAATGATTCAATAACATAAACATCATCATTAACTCTTGATGTTGATTCACCAGTAGGATGTTTACTAAAATAACTAGTCTTTAAATAACTAACTTTTTCAATCATTAAATATCTTAAATGATGAATTATCTTTTGACCTAAATAGTTAATAGCATAATTTTCAATAAAAGTCATTAAAGCTATAAACAAATAAGTAGAAAAATAAAGAAAAGAAATAGCAACAATCTTGTTAGATAGTTCATCAAACATGAAGCTTTTACTTAAATAAGTATCGATAATATAAGAATAAACTAAAGAAGGAATAACACTAGATAAAGATACACCAATAATAGAAATGATAAGGAAAAATGAAGCTAGTTTATATTTTAAAAAAATGCTTTTCAAAAAGCTTATAAGTTTAAATTTTTCCATTTTAACTATTTTGCTCCTTATTTTGTAAAGAATATAACAACTGATAATTTTTATTATTCTTTAAAAGCTCATTATGAGTAGAAACTTCATATGTTGAATCCCCATTTAAAATAACCACCTGATTAAGTTCTTTAAATGATGATAATCTATGTGAAATTAAAATAAGTAATGAACCTTTAAAATCATCTTTAATGTTGCTAATAATCTTTTCCTCTGTTTTTATGTCTATATTTGCAAAAGGATCATCTAAAATTACTAATCCTTTTTTATTAATAATAGTTCTAGCTAAGGATAACCTTTCTTGTTGTCCTGTAGATAATCTTAAACCACGATTTCCTATGATGGTTTTCTCTTTATTATCCATTTTTTGTAAATCCTGGATAAAATCTACTTTTTTTAAAAAAGGTAATATATTTTTCTTTTCATCAAATAATAAATTTTCTTCTATACTTTTAGTAAACAGTTGATTTTCATGTCCCATATAAGTAATATTACCTGAAATTTCTTCTTGCGAATAATTTTTTAATTCTTTACCAAACAAATTAATAGAGCCTTGATAACTAATTTCTTTTAAAAAGACTTTACCTAGTAAAGATTTACCACTTGCAATAGGTCCAGTAATTCCAATCATTTGGTTCTTTTTTGCTGTTAAATTAAAGTCTTTAATTATACAACTATTATTAACAAAAATAGATACATTTTTAATTATTAATTCATCTGTTTTATTAAGTGCAACCTTTTCTTTAAATTCTTGATAATTCTTAAATTGCCCCTTAATTCGATTCCAAGAAGATAAGCCGATTTGAATAGAAGAAAACAATTTTGCAGTTCTACTAGCCTTACTAGCTAAAATAATAAAAGAAGTAAGATAAGTAGTAAATAGACCTAAGGACCAATTTTTATCCAAAATATATGGTATTCTAAGTGAAATAGCATCACTTAAAATGATATGTTTTAAACCAAAGCAAAAAATTGGAATAAGTCCTATTAAAGCAATTATTTTGGCTAAAGGTAATAAAGTATCAGTTAATAAATTAGTTTTAAAAGAATTTTTTTCATAATCAGTTAAATAATTATCATATGTTTTTATTAAATCATTATTACGCCCATATAATTGATAAGTTATAGCATTTTCAAAATAATCATAATTAAAAGTAGAAATATTTGAAGACGCTTGCTTAACTTTTGAAGAACACTTATAAATTTTTTTACGCATAATAAAAGTAAAAACAATTGATATAAAAACAGGAATTAAGGCATAAAGTGTCATTATATAATCAAAAAATGAAAGATAAATAACATAGAAAACAATAAAAAGTATAGTATCAAAAATTTCAGTTATTAATTTTCTTAAACCTTCACTAGTATTATTAATATCATAAATGGCATTAGTTAAAAATGGACCAATTCCTCTTGTTTTTATTTCTTCTAATGGTAAATTTAAATAGCTATTAAACAAAGAATAACGCATATTAGAAGAGACAATAGCGGCTAAAATTCTTATCAAATATCTTTTAAAAAATCTAAATATTTGGAAAAAGCAAATGGAAAATAAATATATTAAAAGAATAATTATGATTTTATTATTATTTTCTTTTGCATTTATAGCATCAATTAAAATACCTTGAAAATAAGGGGAAGCTAATTGCCCAAAATTAAAAAATATCCCACTTATAATAATAAATATTAACAACCAAAAATGAGGTAAAAAATAAGAGGAAACATGATTAGCTTTAGTTTTTACTTTAATTAATTTCATTAAAATATTATCTCTTTATAAAAATATCAATTAATATTATATAAAACAATAAAATGCATTTACTATAGTATCTTTCCATCACCATACTTTTTAAAGTCATCTATTTCTAATTTATTTTTAAAAACATAAAAATATAAGGCAATAGAAGGAGGAATAATAGCTAAAATCCAGGCAAAGGGGTGAGCTAAACACACAGATAAATAAGCCCAGCCATAATGAGGACTATTTAAAATGAAATGAGGATTAATAATAGCAGGTAAGAAAAGACAAACTAACACTCTAGCAACTAATTCTAAAATTCCAGAACATAATGGGAAAAAAGATTTACCCAGTCCTTGAATTGAAGAACGAACAATAAACAAAATACCTAAAATGTAAGTAGCAGGAGCAATACAATAAAACCACATATTTGTATAAACTTTAACAGCATCAGTAACATAGTCTTTATGTAAGAATAAATATAGTACACCGCCATTAATACTTGCTAAAAGTTCAATAAGAGCAATGATTGTACAAATAATAGATGAAATAATAAAAGATTGTTTAATGCCAATTTTAATTCTCTTATAATTTCTAGCCCCTCTATTTTGCGAACAAAATGATAACATGCTTGCCCCTAAAGCATCCAAAGTAACTTCCAAAAATACTTCAAATTTTGAAGATGGACCAAAAGAAGTTTGAGCCAAATTAAAAGATAATTGTGATGTAGAATCATAAATAGGGGAAAAATCTACACCAAAATAGTGAAATGGTTTATTATATGTTAAATAATAATTTTTAGAAAAATTATCAAAAGAAACAACATTATTTTGTAAAACAATTAAGCCAATTGCCAAGATAGAAAATTGAAAAGCCATTGGAAGACCTAACTTTAAATGTTCATAACAGAAATTCCAACTAAATTTAAAATCCTCTTTTTTAGGTTTTAAATAAGGATATTTTTTAATTGCATAAATATAACAAGCAAAAGCAGCTAAAAATTGAGAAATATCTACAGATAAAGCTGCACCAAAAACCCCATTTGCACCTTTTAAACCAAAATCAGGTAAATATTGAGGCATTGCTGCAATAAACAAAAAATCAAGTCCAATAGAAAGAAAAGTAGAACCTGCTAAAAACAAAAAAGGAGTTAAAGAATCACCAATACTTCTTAAAAAAGAACAAATTAAATTATAAAAAATCTGGGTAAATAAACCAGCATAAATTGTTGTAATAAAGATTTTTGCTGCATGATATGTTTCATAATTATTAGTCTCATTAAGTGAAAGAGCATTAAGCAAAAAAGGAACTAAAAGTACAGCAATAATTGTTAAAATAATAGAAACTATTAAAGCAAGAAAAGTTTGAGTAACAAAAGACTTTCTCAAACCATCTATATCATTTTCACCTTTTTTACCACCAGAAATTACAGAAAAACCAGCAGTACAACCAAAAGCAAATTGTAAAATTAAAAAAACTAATGAATTAGTGTCATCTATACCTGTAACATAACTATCAGCTAAATAATGACCACAAATTAATTCATCTATTAATGTATAAGATTGCTGAAACAAATATGATAAGACAATAGGAACCCAAAAAACTAAAATAACTTTCCATGGTGTACCTTTAGTTAAATCAATTGATTTAAAAAGATTTTTAAATGAATATTTACTCATAATTCCAACAACAATAAATATAGCACTTATTATTTTTCATGATTTATTTTTGTTAAAAAAGCGCTTTAAAAAAGTCACTTAACCATTTGCTAAGTGACTTTCCTTTTATTTTATTAATTTACTATCTTTTAATAGTAATTCAATATCAGTATTTTTAATTTTCTTTAAGACAAGATGCAATGCAATCTTTTCGATTGGACTAAGCTTCATTTCATCTAAAGACTTCTTATCAACAGCATAGTAAGCAGCCTTTAAAAGTTCACGTACATCAAAAGTAGAACCCCAAACTTCTGGAACAGCTCTTTCTATATTTAATAAGGTATAACAAGCTTCCATACCAGTTCTAATTGAATATTCAGTGGTAAAAATGCAATCTCTTGGAGTTTCAGCAAATTGACCAATAAAAGCAAAGTTAATTGAATTAGCAGGAACAACTAAAGGACGATCTTCTTTAGCTCTAGGTTGGAAGAAAGCAGTAATATAAGGCATATAACAAGTAGTAGTATTACATTTATTAGTTGCATAGTCTTCAATCTTTTCTTTAGGACAACCAATATGATAAAGCCATTCTTCACAGATTTCTTTTCCAGTACAATCTTTCATAGCTTTCTTAACATAGTTTCCTTCTTTATTAGTAGTTAAACCATAGAACCAAATTAAAACAGTGTTTTTATCTTGAGCTTTAAATTGAGGTTGTCTATTAATAGTCCAGGAAATGTACCAGTTATTCATACTATCTTTAACTGTAACAATTCCACCAGTAGTAACTTTGCCACTACGAGGATCTCTTTTACAAATTTTTTCAATTAAATTTATAATATCATCTGAACTAGTAGCAATGGTAGCCGACATCCAATTAGTTTGTTCTACATTATCTGCAAATTTTTCAGGGTGACCAAAACTAGGATCTTGTTTGGCAATATTTTTCCATAAATCCCATGAATCACCTTTACCATTTTGTACTTTAGATAAATCAGGAGCAACATTTTGTGATCCATAACAAGAAACATCTGTACAGCAACCATTAGTAATAAAAACTAAATCATCTTTAGTTAAGTCTAATTCTTCTTTATTACCATTTCTTTCAAAAACAATAGTTTTTGCTAATTTTTTATCACCAACTTGTTGGAATAAAACATTTTTAACATCAATACCATATTCAAATTTTACCCCTTTAGAAATTAAATATTTAACCAAAGGTAAAATCATTGATTCATATTGATTATATTTTGTAAATCTCAAAGCAGTAAAATCAGGTAACCCATCAATATGATGTACAAATCTTTGAAGATATCTTTTCATTTCTAAAGCAGAAGACCAACGTTGAAAAGCAAACATTGTTTGCCAATATAACCAGAAATTAGAAGACCAAAAATGTTCATCAAAACATTCATCGATTCTTTTATTTTCCAAATCTTTTTCAGGAGTTAAATAAAGTTTTAATAATTCATTTTGTGCTTTCCTATCTAAAGTAAATTTATTATCAGTATGGGCATTTTGTCCACATTTAACAGTTGCACGACATAATGAATAATTAGGATCATCTTTGTTTAAATAAAAATATTCATCAAGAACAGACTGACCTTTATGTTCTAAAGAAGGAATATCTCTATAAAGATCCCACATACATTCAAAGTGGTTGTCCATTTCTCTACCACCTCTCATATAAAAACCTTTAGTAACATCTTTAACGCCATCACAAGAGCCACCAGGAATTGGTAATTTTTCAAATAAATGAATATTTTCACCTTTTAATTGGCCATCTCTTAATAAATAAAATGCACTAGATAAACCAGCCAAACCAGTACCAATAATATATGCTGATTTTTTATCAGCATCCTTAGGTTTTCTTGGTTTAACAAATGCTTCATAAGTTCCACTAGAATAATACATACTTTTCTCTTCTCCTTTACGCTAATTAGTCTAGTAAAATTTCTCAAAAAGTAATTAGACAAAATTCATAACATGTCTAATTTTTTGACATACATCAAAAAATGTAAAAAAGTTAAAGAAAAAAGGTTTAACAACCGAAGTTATTAAACCTTATTATGCACTATTAATGGTGCTCAGAGTGGGAATCGAACCCACATGACCTTTTACAGTCGCAGGATTTTAAGTCCTGTGCGTCTACCAGTTTCGCCATCTAAGCATTGCTTAACGCTTTAATACAATAACACTTTTTAAAATATCTGTCTAGTATATTTTTAATAAATTTTTAATAAATCAACTATTTAATCTATTTATCGTCACTAAGTTTATTAATACCTTCTTGATCTAATCTAAAAATATTCCACTCACTTAATCTTTTAGCCCCTATAGATTCATAAAAATTAATAGATGGTGTATTCCAATTTAAACACACCCACTCAAAGCGACCCAAGTTTTCTTCTTTTGCTAATTTAGCTAAATAAATCATTGTTTGCTTACCAAAACCACGATGACGATAACTAGGTAAAATATAAATATCTTCTAAATAGAGTCCACCACGACCCACAAAAGTAGAAAAATTTGTAAAAAAGAGTGCAAAACCTATTTCTTTTTTATCATAAACTAAGAAAATAACTCTTACTAATTTTCTTTTAAATATGTATTCTTCTAAATTATTTATATTAGCTTGTACTTGATCTTCCATCTTTTCATATATTGCAATTTGTTTTATAAAAAAGAGAATTAATGAAAGATCTTTTCTTTTAGCTTTACGAAATGTTAATTTATTTTCTATCATTTTTTTGATTTAAAAAATATTTCTGATACATAATAATTTTATTAGGAGTTAAGAAAATATCGAAAATAATAAAAATACCAATAAAAGAAAGTAAGACTAAACTCATAGTTTGGACAGATATTTTAATATTAAAGAAAGATAAAGAAAAATCAAATTGAGAATACAAAGTATTTACAATATTTTCACCCATTTCTGGATACTTACTTGAAGCATAATTAAATAAATCTAACATTGGTTGATTCATAAAATAACTTCTAATTAAGCAACAAGAATAAGTTCCAGGAACAAAAGTAGTAATAGTAGAAATAGCTTTAGGAACCATATTAGGTGGCAAATAAGCTCCAATTAAGAAACCAACACTAGCTGATGTAATAGCTACTAAAGAAGCCATAGTTGATTCAGATTTAATAAAAGAACAAATAAAGAAAGTAATTAGAGAAGCACAAATAGTAGAAATTAAAATAAGTCCAACAATGGCAAAACCATCTAAAACAGAAGGTAAATCAGCACCACTAAAGCTTAAATAAATTAGACAAACACAATAGACAATTAAATTAATAAAAAAAGTAATAATTGCATTAAAAGAAAAATAAGAAGCAGTAACAATACTTTGAGAAATTGGTGAAGAATTAAAATCTCTTGAAATTTCTTTTTCCTTATCTCTAACCATAATAGTACAAGTATTTAACGAAACAGTAAAACAAGAAACAGCTAAAACCCCAGAAAACATCCAAGTATCAGCAATACCATAAACTTTAGCCATTAATGTTTGGTCTTTTAAAGCGTCACTTGAAAGCATCTTTTCTAAGGCGTTATTTATAGAAGCAACTTCCATTGGTCTTAAAAATAAGCCATAAATAAATAAAATAGCTAAAGGAACCATTAAAGTAAAAAGTATTTGAGACCAATTCTTAAAAAAAACCAAAAGATGTCTTTTTGTTAAAAAATAAAAAACCCTAGCTTGATTAGGCTTAGTAAGATCTTCGTCTTTAGTAAATTTAGATTTTTGGTCTAACTTATTCTTTGCCATTATTATCAAGCTCCTTTCGTACACCTGTAACATTTAAAAAAACATCATCCATTGATCCTTTTTCTACTTCAAAATCTTTTAACAATGGCTTATGTGCCTCAATAAAATTAATAGCATCATCAGCATCATTTACAGTAACTCTATAACATTTAATATCTTGGTTATAAGTAAATTTCTTTTTTTCTTTAACAAAAATCTCTTCATACTTAGTATTTTTATTAGTATAAATAATTACATAATCACCTGAATATTTATTTTTTAATTCTACTGGTGTCCCACTAGCAATAACATTTCCTTTATTCATAATAACTGCATATGTAGCTTTTTCAGCTTCTTCCATATAGTGAGTAGTTAAAAATACTGTCATTCCAGTTTTTTCTCTTAAAGAATTAATCAAATTCCAAACAGATAATCTAGTCTGCGGATCAAGACCAGTAGTTGGTTCATCCAAAATTAACAATTTTGGATTATGTACCATTGCCCTAGCGATATCTACTCTTCTTCTTTGACCACCAGAAAGTTTAGACAAAGGCCTATTTAAAAAAGAATCTAATTCAAGCATATTTACAAGCTTTTTGAATCTAATTTCCCAATCCTTTTTCTTAATTCCATAAAAACCTGCACGTAAATTTAAATTTTCTTTAGCAGTTAAATTAGGATCCAAAACAGAATTTTGGAAAACAATTCCAATAGAATTCTTGATTAAAAAAGGATAGCGATCTAAATCATAACCATCAACATAGATTTTACCGGAATTTTTATCAAGAATTGAACAAATAATATTAATAGTTGTAGATTTACCCGCACCATTTAATCCTAAAAAAGCAAAAAGTGAGCCTTTTTTTACAGTAAAAGAAACATTATTAACAGCCACCATTTCACCATATTTTTTCACCAAATTCCTTACAGTTAAAATCTCATTTTCAGGAATCGATGGATCTTTTTTTTCTTTATTAAATAATCCAATTAAATCAATATTATTCTTATTATTCATACAATCAAAATATACTACATTTTTAATATATTTAAAACTAGCAATTTAAATAAGATATGCTAAACTAAACAAGATGAATGGTAAAGATACAGATTTTTTTGAATCAACATTTTGGTCTATCTTTCTTAGGGGCTTAATAAGCAGTATTGTTTCATTAGCTTTTTTCTTTTTGATTTGGGGGTTATCTAAACGTTCATATCAAGATGTTTCTAATGCTTCTTTTGCTTGTTTTGCTTTATTAATTGTTGTTTCTTTTTTCTCTTTAGGTTATTCAAAAGGCTATTTTGATAGCTACGTTTATGGTCTCTCTTTCTTTTTTGGACCTGTAGGAAGAGGGATAAGAATTAAATATGGTAATACTTATTCAAATTATAAACACAGCAAAGAGCTAAGTAGAGAAGGCAAATCTTTTAATGCTTTTTATTCTTTAACTTATTTTATTGAGGCTTTAATCTTTTTAATTTTTGCTATTGTTTATTTAATTCTTTTTAATAATTCTATTAACTAAAATACAAGAAAGCGATTTCATCAAAAAAATTAATTTTTTTACTTGACCTATTTTTATTTATTTGGTAATTTTATTGTAATCTAAATTTTGCCGGGGAAAATATATCTTAAGAATAATTATAACTTTTGGCTAAATTATAGGTTTTTAACTAACAAGGAGGAAAATTATTATGGTTAAAAACAAAATTATGCTTCTTAGCTGCACTTTCTTAACATCTTTATTAGCTTTAACTGGTTGTGGAAGAACTAGCGATAGTACTGCTTCTAATGTAACTAGTACTAGTACTAGTACAAGTACTTCTACTGGTACTGGTCAAGTTGAAGGTGCAACTGGTGCTTATAACTTTATTGCTGGTACTGTAGAACAAAAAGCTGAAATTTTAGGACAACTAGAAAAGTATGCTGTCTCTAATCATTTAACTGGTTATTCTTTATTTGGTGATGGAGGTTATTCTTTGTATTCATCAAGAATTAACTTCCCGACTAATGAGTACATTGAAGGTTTTGGATGGGGCTTAGCAATGTATGGCTCAATAAATGCTAATGATTCTCACTTTCAAATTAGTGATGACGATACTTCTATTAGTGATATTAAGGAATACTATCATTCTTATGATTCAACACCTATTACTAGTTTAAATTATTTAGATGATAAAGGTTCTCAACTTTCTGATTATTCTTCTTATTTTCAATCTGGTTTATTTAGCACTAAATTAAATGCTAGTAAAACAAATTATGAATGGTATCCATTACTTGCTGATAGTATGCCTACACCTGTTGATTTAAATAAATCAACTGGCTTAGCTAAAACTTGGAGATTTAAAATCAAAACTGGAAAAGATGGTGTTAAATATACTACAGGTTCTACTAGAGATGATCGTAAAGCTTATAACAATAAAGATGTTCAACCAGAAGACTATACCTTTGCATTAAGAGTCTTACTTTCTAGTGATGTTGGATATTATAGAGCTAATCAATATTCTGCAGGTGATGCTGAAATTGTAGGAGCTAGTAACTACAATGCAGCTAGTGCAGATGGTATGTTTTCTGATGCTGCTAAAAAAGCTTGGGAGAAAGTCGGTTATAAATTAGTTGATAAAGATGGCAATACATATTCTGGAAGTGGTGATTGCTATATTCAAGTTACTTATGTTAACCCTTGTAATGAATTTAAATCATTCTATCGTTTATCTGATAATTTATTAACTCCTATAAATCAAGATTTCTATAAATTAGTAACTGGCCTTGGTACTGATTCTTTCCATCCTGAATTCTATATGAACCAAGATTCAAATGGTACTGTTGGTGTTGTTGATAACACCTTAAGCGTTGGCCCATATTATGTAAGACAATTTAATGGTGCTAATAATGGTGCAATTGTCTTTACTAGAAACGATAATTGGTTTGAAAGAAAAGCCGATTCTAGCTTATATCAAATTAAAGGTTTCAAATATAGATTTGATACTGGTTTACAAGATGATGCAAATGGCATGATAAATCACTTTAAAGCTAAAGAATGTGATTCTTCTTCTATTCCTGCCAGTGCTTGGAATGACTTCCAAGATCATGGAGAATTTTATGTAAGAAAGTTATCTAAAAACACTTCTAACTATAAGATGAATGTTAACTCCACCACTGAAAGCAGATGGGAAGAATTATTTGGTGAAGCAGGAACCATTACTCAAACCAGTAAAAGCCAATACTGGAAAGTTAAACCTATTATGTCTAATTCAAATTTCTTAGATGGTGTTTACTTTGCCACTGATAGACAAACAATTGCTAATAATTTACATAAAAATGTCTCTGACACTTATTTCTCTGACAATTATATGATTGATCCTGAAAATGGTGTTTCATACAATTCTACTCAAGCGCATAAAGATGCAGTAGCTGATTACCAAACTACAGATGCAGCTGGTAAATCTACTTATGGTTTCGATCTCTCTACTGCTCAATCACTCTTTTCTAAAGCTTTAAAGGCCTTAACTGATAATGGCACTTATAAGAGTGGTGATACTATTCAATTAGAGGCCTATTATCAAACACAAACAAATGTAGAGCAATTTGGTAATTATTGGGCAAAAACTATTGAAGATGCTTTTAATGAAGCTGGTAAAAACTATGGTATTACACTAGATATTGTTAATAAATATGATTCAGTTTGGTCTGATGTTTATTACAAGCATTTAATGGTTGGTCAATTTGATTTCGGTTTCGGTTCTATTTCTGGTAACTCATTAGATCCTGTAAACTTCATGGAAGTTTTAAAGAGTGATAACTCCTCTGGTTTTACTTTAAACTGGGGTGTTGATACTTCTAAAGTCAGTGAAGATTTGGTTTATGATGGCAAAACTTGGTCCTTTGATGCTTTATTTAACGCCGCTAACTCTGGTGCTATTGTTCAAAATGGTGAAATGGGGAAGCCTTTCATCTTCAACGATAAGGAATCATTATGGGCAGAAGATACATCTAAATTAGTCTTTGATTACAATGCTGATTTAGTTACTGAATCTAATCTTCAAATTGAAAATGTTGTAGTTTCTAGCTTAATTATCTCCTTTGTAAATGAAAATAGTGAAGTCGAATCTGCTTCACTTAGCAATGCATCTGCTACTGCTGATACTGAAAAACATACTCTTACTGTTGATTTTGATAAAGAATCATTTGCTAGCTACTTCTATGATGGAGAAGATGAAAATGCCGCATATCAAGCAAGTGAAGAATTTTATAACAAATTACAAGGCAAAAATATTACTATTTCTACTTCTTTAGGCGCCTATATTACTGTTAATGGCATTGATGGCAGCTACTATACTTTAGTTACTGGTACTGATTCTAATTTCTAAATAGTTTAATTTTCTGTATAAAAAGAAGGTGAATTTTAGTAACTCACCTTCTTTTCTATAATTTTAAAATTTTGCTAAACTATTAACAAAAGAAAGGAAAAAATAATGAACAAGCTTACTTATATAATTAAAAGATTACTACTAGCTTTCATTACTGGTTTTATTATTATTTCAGTAACATTTATTTTACTTAAGCTAATTAAAGAAGACCCTCCAGTAGGACTACCTACAGATATTAAAAATTTCTATGATAATCAAGTAAATATTGGATATTCCTATACAAGTCCAGTAATGCTCCCTAATTTAGAATATGATTGGGTTTACCAAGATTCTAACACTGGAGTATCTACTTACTATTATTCTTATCCTATTATGAGTCAATATTGGTCATGGCTTTCTAATATCTTTACTAAGTGGAATTGGGGCACTTCTTTATATATAGAAAAAGGTGCAAATGTCGGATACATAATTAATAAAAGATTGTGGGTTTCTGTTAATATTAATTTAATAACTATTATAATTTCTATTCCTTTAGGAATTATCTTTGGTATTATCGCTGCTTTAAAGAAAAATAGACCAGTGGATAGAGTACTTTCTATTACAAATATGATCTTTATTTCTATTCCATCTTTTGTATTTATTTCTTTACTTGTTATGATTTTCGGCTATGGATTAAAAGTATTACCAACCACTTGGCCGCAAGATACTGCACCTCAAGCCACTAAGGTTTTAGGCTATATTATTCCTGTTTTGGCCGGAGCATTCTCTGGTATTTGCTCTTACCAAAGAGTTGTAAGAGGAGAATTAACAGAAGTTATGTCTTCTGACTTTTTACTATTAGCAAGAACAAAAGGTTTAACAAAATCACAAACTGTTGTTAGACATGCTTTAAGAAATGCTATGGTTCCTGTTTTACCATCAATTTTAGCTTCTATTGTTGGAGTTTTAGGTGGTTCAGCAATTTTGGAATCAATATATTCTATTCCTGGAATAGGTCAATTATTTATAAGTGCTATTAACACAAAAGATTACAATGTTTTAATGATGGATATGGCAGTTTTTACAACTATTGGCTTATTAGCAGGTATAATTTTAGACCTTTCTTATGGCTTCTTAGATCCACGTATTAGAATGGGGGAAAAATAAAATGGAAACTAAACAAGAATATAAAATTCTAGCTTCTGATTTCACATTCGTCCAAAAAGATAAAGAAATTAAAGAAGTAAAATTCCAGTCTAAACGTACAACATATTTAAAAGATATTTTTAAGCGTTTTGTTAAAAACAAAGCTTCAGTAGTCGGTTTTATAATTATTGGTTTTATTTTATTGATGTCAATTATTTTACCTGTAAGTTTACCTGGACATGTTAATGGAACTTATACTAGTGAACAATATCTTCCACCTAAATTATTTAATGCCGGAACTGGATTCTGGGATGGTACCTTAAAATATAAAGATATTCCTTACAATAAAGAAACTAATAAAGTTGAGTTTTCAAGTAGTTCAAGCTTAGTAGAAGAAGGTATTACTGGTCAAATTGAAACATATGAAAATAAAGTAAATTATATTGCAAAACTTGCTAGGGGCGGAGAAATCACATTAAAAAAAGAAAAATATTTATTTACTGATGATTTAGAATATACATTCACTAATACTTATAATGTTACTAGCAAATTTTCTACTAATGAATTTGAATTTATTTTAACTTTATCACCTAAAGATAGTTCAGGTTCTTATTTAAATGATGCTGGCGAAAGTGAAGAAGGAAAAACAAGTTTAGAAATTTCCTTAGGTAACAATAATAATTTTGAAATTAATAGTATTTTAAAGGAAAAATTAAATCCTAATTTAGTAAGTAAATTAAATACTTATACTGCTAGTTTAAAACTTTTAGCTACTAACGATAATGTATTAAGCAGCTTTAAAATTGAAACCAATGCAAATAATGCTTCAGAATTTGCAAAATTAACTTTAAATGATAAAAATGCTGAAGAATTATATAACATAACTTTAAAAGAAGATGGGACTGATAAAGTTAGCTTATGGAATCGTTCTGACAAGTCAGTTGTTCCATATCAAGCTACAATGACTTTTGCCTCATTTACTTATGATCCTTACATAGCAATTTATGGTGTAAGAAAACTTTCTTTATCAAACAGCAATGCTATTAGCGCTTTACAGTTACAAAATTTAGCAAAAGAAGGGGCTATAAGCTTTGAAATTACAGATGATAATAATACTTCTTATCAATTAAATGATGATGGAACTATTAATGCTCCTCGTACTACTAAAAATCTAAAAATTAAAATTACTGAACTTGATAGTTCTAAAAATTATATTATTGTAGATGATAACGAACATCCTTACTCAATCTTTACTACCTATCGTAATGGTTTAGGATGGGTTTTCTCCTTAGAATGTTATGCTTATAATTATAAAATATTAGGTTATTCAAGCATGCCTATCCATCTCTTTGGAACTGATGTTAATGGTTATGATATGCTTAAACTTGTTGCTCAAGGAACTTTATATTCTTTAGGTTTAGGTATCTTCATTTCTATTATTTGTATGGCTTTTGGTCTTGTTTGGGGTTCAATTTCTGGATACTTTGGTGGTACTGTTGATATCATCATGGAAAGAATTGTTGATATTTTATCTTATATTCCTTTAATGGTTGTAATTACTTTATTTATGCTTAATTGGGGAAGATCAATTGGTATCTTTATTTTGGCAATGTGTTTAACGGGCTGGATTGGAACAGCAGCAGTTACTAGAACTCAATTCTACCGCTTTAAAGGACATGAATATGTTTTAGCTAGTAGAACCCTTGGTGCTAGTGATGCGCGCTTAATTTCTAAGCATATTTTACCTAATGGTTTAGGAACAATTATTACTTCTTCAGTTTTAATGATTCCATCAGTAATATACTCAGAAGCTAGCTTATCTTTCTTAGGCTTAGGATTTACTGATATTTATTCTTTAGGCCGTATTATTCAATCTAACCAGTCTTCTATTTCTACAATTTCTAATTTAAATCCTACAACTTATTTAATTATATTCCCTACTGTTATTTTGGCTTTACTACTTATTTCTTTTGAAATGTTTGGTCAAGGGCTTAGAGATTCAGTAAACCCAAACTTAAAAGGTAGCGATTAAAAGGAGGCAATATGTCTAACATCATTTTATCTTGTAAAGACTTAACTGTTGATTTTAAATCTGATGAAGGCTATACCCAAGCTGTTAGGGGAATCTCTTTTGATTTAGCTAAAGGAGAAACTTTATGTATAGTTGGTGAATCTGGTTCTGGTAAATCTGTTTCTTGTAAAACAATAATGGGAATATTACCTCCTTCTGCCAAAATAAGAAAAGGTTCAATTACTTATGGTGGAGAAGATTTAACTAAAATTTCAGAAGAAGAATATCATCGTATTAGAGGAAATAAAATTGGAATGATTTTCCAAGATCCTCTCTCAGCTTTAAATCCAATTATAAGAATTGGAAAACAAATTACTGAAGCTATGTTAATTAATAAGGATCGTCTAAAAATTCGTTTTGAAGATCAAATAATTAATGAGCTTTCTTCTTATAACCATATTAAATCAATAATTACTAAGGCAAAATTAGAAACTAAATCATTAAAAAACGCTAAGAGTGATATTAAAAAATACAAAATTAATAAATTAAATGAAATTGAAAATAAATGCTTAGAAAAAGAAGCTGATTTAAAACTTAAAACAGGTGATAAAAACATCATTAAAAAAGAAGTTTTAGAATACAAAAATATCTTATTAAATGAGCTTAAAGAAGAATTAAACAAAAGATTATTAGACGCCAAAAAAGAAGCAAAAATTAATAAGGAAAATTATTCAAAAATAAAAAAAGAACAGCTTCCATTATTAAAAAAAGCTAGAGAAAAACTTAATTCTGCAAAAGCTCAAGCTAAAGAAAACAATAGAGTATTCAAAGAAGAAGCACTAAAAATTTATCATCAAAAAGAAAAAGAAATTCTTGAAAAATATCCTTCAGATAAAGAAATTGATGAAAAAATAAAAAATGCTAAACTTGAATACAATAATAAAATTAATACTTTAGAATTAGAAAAAAATCAAAAAATTGATAATTTAAAAAATGCTCACTTAATTACACGTGACGAAATCACTAATGAAGTTAATGAGATTTTAGCTAATTATGATAAATTAGAAAAAGAAAATTATCAAAATATCGTTCAACCTGTTTTGGACTTAAAAGAAAAGAAAAGAAAAGAATTAGAAAATAATAAATTTACTAATTATTGTGAAAAAATCAAATATACAAAAGCTTACGCAAAAGAAAAAGCCATATCTGTTATGACAGAAGTTGGTATTCCACAAGCAAAAGAACGTTTTAAGCAATATCCTTTTGAATTCTCTGGTGGTATGAGACAAAGAATTGTCATTGCTATTGCTTTAATTGCTAATCCTGAAATTTTAATTTGTGATGAACCTACTAC
>DKCH01000021.1:67941-68466 GCA_002449135.1 Caryophanales bacterium UBA6879
GAAAGAAATCTTTCTTGTATTTTCATCACTCATGATATGGGTGTTGTAGCTGAAATGGCTGATCGCATTGCTGTTATGTATGCTGGTAAAATTGTTGAATATGGAACTAGTTATGATATTTTCTACAATCCTAAGCATCCTTATACTTGGGCTTTACTTTCTTCCATTCCTGATATTGATTCTGAAGAGAAACTTGAAGCTATTCCTGGAACTCCTCCGAATATGAATTTCCCTCCAATTGGTGATGCCTTTGCTTTACGTAGTAAATATGCAATGGCTGTTGATTTTAAACAAATGCCACCATTCTTCAAAGTCAGTGATACTCATTATGCGGCAACATGGCTTTTAGATGAACGTGCTCCTAAAGTAGAGCCACCAAAAATTGTTACTACAAGAATTAAAAACTCTTTAAAGAAGGCAGGTGTAACCTATGAACAACTTACAGAAAAATAAAATTCAAGAAGAACTAGACTCTCTTTCAAAAAAAGAACAAAAAAGTTTGAAAAAAGTTACTTTTGATCAAGA
>DKCH01000060.1:0-11171 GCA_002449135.1 Caryophanales bacterium UBA6879
GCAGCCGGTTTTTTTGTGGTTGTTTTTTAAAATTTAAAATGTAAAAATATATTGTATGTCGAAAAATTTGAATTCTTATTTTGGTCCTTTTCCTATTTATATTAATAATAAAAGAGTTATCTATTCTTTTATAGATTATTCTAAACAATATTCTTATAAAGCTATAAAGTTTCGTTTAAATTTTGGTTGTTTAGTTTTTGGAATGAGTAAAAAAACTTTTAATGAGTATTATTCTTTATATCTTTCTAATGGTATTGACGAGGTTGCTAAATATTTAAAACAAATTTTAAATAAAGCTAAATTTGAAGAATGGGAAATATCCAATAGAATTTATTGTCGTGGAATTCCTCATATAACTAATGATTTTGTTTATATTTTAGGTTCTAAAAAAAAGATTGTTAATAATCCTAATGATATTACTGATGAGACTTTTTTTTCTACTTCTTTAGAATCTACTTATAAAATTTTTGATCAATTAGCCTTAGCTCATTTTAAAAAAAGAACAGAATATTATCAAAATTTAATGGGCTTATCTAACAAGAAAATTGATGTTAAGCTTACTTATGCATTTGGTTATAATGGAATAAACTATATTACTAAGGGAAGGATTGGCTATGATCCTACTTTATATGCTTTTAGAGAATGTGTTTCTGATGCTATTGTTGTTCATGAATTGGCTCATTGTTTTCAAGCTAACCATTCAAATGAATTTTATAAAATTGTTTTGCAATATTGCCCTTCTTACTTTGTTTGTAAGAAAATAATAGATGAAGGAGATTTTGATTTATAATGCTTATTACTTCAAAGACAAATAAAACTTATCAGCAGTTATTAAAAATCAAAAAGGGTCATGAAGATTATTTGCTTATTGAAGGTGAGGATTTAATTTCTTTGGCATACAAAAATAAATCTTTGGTCACTTTAATTTCTTATGAGTATATTGACCAATATTTGGATATAAAGCATGTTGAATTAACTAAAAATTTATACATAAATCTTTCTTCTTATAATTCTTTACCTAAAGTTATGGGGGTTGCTGAATACAAAATGCAACAAGAACTAAATGGCGATGAGATTATATATTTAGATGGTATTCAAGACCCTGGAAATTTAGGTACTCTTTTTAGAAGTGCTTTAGCCTTTAATTTTAAAGAAATTGCTTTATCTGATAAATGTGTATCCCCTTTTAATTTTAAAGCTGTGGCGGCTTCTAAGGGCTCAATTTTTGATTTAAAGATTGCTAAATTAGATTTACAGTATTTTAAGGATAAAAATTATCATTTTTATGTTACTTCTTTACAGGGGGATGATATTTTAAATATTAAAAAACTTATTAAGCCGTATGTCTTAGTTTTGGGTTCGGAAGGTCAAGGAGTTTCTAAAAAAGCTTTAGAATTATCTGATGACTCTTTATATATTCCAATTGAAAGAGAAATCGATTCATTAAATGTTGGCGTTGCTGGTGGGATAACAATGTTTTATTTTAGGAGTCTAAAATGAAAAAAGTATCTTTAAGTGTTAAGGAAGATGTAAATTTAGGGTCGACTAATTTTTATAACAAAGTTTCAGTAAAAAGAGTCTTGCTTTGCTTTAATGGATTTACTACTAATAAGAAACATGATTTACTGATTTTTAAGAATTTTTTTGATCGGCATAATATTAATAAAAATTATGATGTTAAACTAGTTTGGCTTTATGATGTTGGTAATACAAAAAGTTATAATGAAAAAAGTATGTATAAAAGAGCATATGATGCTACTAAAAAAGAATTAGATAAGGGAAATATTGTCTATTTACTTGGTTATTCTTTTTCAGCAAATATTACTGCTAGATTAGCTGTTGAGTTTCCTTCTATTGAAAAAATTTGTTTAATTTCACCAACTACTTATCTTATAAAAACTTCATTGCTTTTTTCTTACATTCAATTTGCTTTTAAAAATTTAAAATTTAGATTGAAATATAAAAATAGGGCAAATAAATTTTTAAAGAAAACTAAAATTGATGGTGTAGTTAAATTAACTTATGAAATTGCTAAATCTATTGCTAAAAATCGCCGTTATCTAAAAAAAGTCGATTGTAAAGTTTTTATGACTAAAGGTGGAAGTGACAATTTATCAATAACTGATACTTTTAATTACATTGCTAAAAAAAGCAAAAACGCCATAATTATTTCTAAAATTTATCCAAATAGAGGACATACTATGATTATGGCTATTGAAACTGGAAGATTAACTTTTCAAGATGTTTTAAGTTTTTTCTTTCATATGTCCTTTAATGATGAATTATTAGAAGATGAAAGAAATTACGATGTTGATTTTAATTCTTAAAATTATAACTAACTTTTAAGTTTACTGAAATTCTTTGTTTTTCAAGATGTTCTAAAGAATTGTCTTGATTATTATCTACTTTAGCTCTTAAGAAAACTGGTGAATTATTAGATTCAGAATAAATGTCAATAGAAACGGAAGATAATGTATTTAAAAATGTCACATTATTTATTTCACAGATATATTGGGCTTTTTGTTTAGCTAATTCAAAAGCATCTTTAATAACTTTATTTTCATATGTTTTCTTATCTAATAACACTGGTTTAATATTTATTGAATCATTTGAGAAATTTTCTAATATTTCTTTTTTGATTTGATAAACTTTTTCATCAAGTTTTAATTTAAAAATATAGGTTGAATAAGAAGAATAAGAAACTATTTTATTCTTTTCGTAAATAGGTGAAAATGAAGTATTAGTTGAAGAAAAAGAACATGAAAATTTTGAAGAAATTTTTTCTAATTTGTTAACCTCATTTTTAATTGCTAATTGAAGCATTTCAGTATTTAAGGCTTTATTATTTATATTTAGGTAAATAATTACACCATCAGCATCAAATTCTTCTGTATGGTTTAAATTTATATCTATTGTATTCATTTTATTTTAATATTCCTTTGTTTATTAAATAATTTAAAAATTGAGTAGTATGATAATAAATTTGTTTAAAAGCTAATTCGAAATTTAAAGAATAATAAGGATCAGCTATTTGTTCGTCTTTCATTTTTGTACTAAAAGCTGAAATTAAATAAACATTTGAAAAATCTTTAATCTCAGCATAAAATTTCCTTTTTAAGAAATCTATTTGAAATTGCTCCATACATAATACATATGTAGCATTTTTAATTTCATCAGCGTTGATACCTAAAGCAATATGTCTTGTAATTTCAATATTATTTTTCTCTAAAACTTCTTTCATAAGTGGATAAGTATCAGAACCTTGTTCACAATTTGATATTCCTCTAGAAATGATGGAAACATCACCAGTAAGTCCTTTTTCTTTAATTAGTTGTTTTAAAACGAATTCAGCGGCGACTGAACGGCAAATATTGCCATAGCATACAAAGATAATTTTAGTCATTTTTATTCCTTTCTATTTCTTTTTGTATCCAAGTCATTATAAGTAAAACTATATAATCAATTTCATTTTTAGTTAACTCAACACCTGGTCTAAAATGATGCCATTTAAATAGACATTTTCTGCAACAAGTAGCTGTTGCATGTTGACCTTTAAAAACTGGATGACCTCTATAGGGAGTTTGTTTACCATCATTTTTAGGCATGCTTGGGGCTAATCTAGTTGTGATAAAAAAATAGCAATGTTCTTTTATTTTATCTAAACCAACTTTATTTATATAATTAAAATCCTCTTTATTTAAATGAAATGATGAACGAAATTGACTTTTACTTAATGAATTTAGGATGTTCTCAATTTTTACATTTATATTTTCTTCCATATACTAATATTTTATCATATATGCTAGTAAACAAAAAGTTTAAGGCTTATTTTTCTATTATTAATAAAATTTTTTACATTGTTTTACTAATTGTAAATAAAATTTTACAATTTAGTAATGTAAAAAAATGGCATTTGTTTCGGAGATATTTTGATAGTTAATTATTTGATAAAAATTTAATAAAAAAACTATTGACAGAAGTTATCATTTAGTAGATAATCTTTTTGTTGTTTAGTAAAATTAAACAATTAGTTTAAATAAGGGGGACTGATGGAATTAGGAAAAAAGATTAGAGATATGCGAAACACTTTAAATCTTTCACAAGATGAACTTGCGAAAAGATGTGATTTGACTAAAGGTTATATTTCTCAAATTGAAAATAATCTTACTTCCCCTTCGATAGCAACATTAATTGATATTTTGAAAGCTTTGGGGACAAACTTAAAAGATTTTTTCTCTGAAGACTCAGAAGAAAAGATTGTCTTTACAAAAAATGATTATGTGGAAGACGTCGAAGTTGGTGTTAAAACTGTTTTTTTGGTTCCTAATGCTCAGAAGAACGAAATGGAACCTATTGTGGTTGAAATTTCCCCACATAGTCAAACTAAACTTGATTATCCTCATGAAGGTCAAGAGTTTGGTTATGTATTAGAAGGTGAAGTTGTCGTTTGTTATGATTCTCAAAAAATTAAAGCAAAAAAAGGTGAATCTTTTTACTTCACTACTTCAAAAATCCATTATTTAATTAATACAAAAGATAAAGTAGCTAAGGTTATATGGGTCTCATCCCCACCTAATTTTTAAAGGAGGTTTATATGGAAAACGAACAAGCTAATAATCAATCCGAATACATTATTGAATTAAATGATGTAAGTAAAAAATATGATGATTCTGATATTTATGCGGTAGAGCATTTTAATCTTAAAATTAAAAAAGGCGAATTTGTCACTTTTTTAGGTCCTTCTGGATGTGGTAAAACTACAACTTTAAGAATGATTGCTGGCTTTGAATTACCAACTTCAGGACAAATTTTGTTAAATGGTAAAGATATTTCTTTGCTTCCACCTTATAAAAGACCTATTAATACTGTCTTCCAAAAGTATGCATTATTTGGTTATTTAAATATTTATAATAATATTGCTTTTGGTTTAAAGTTGAAAAAGATTCCATATACTGTTACAAAGGGTAATAAAGTAAAAACTAAGTACCGTCATTTGACTAAACAAGAAATTGATGAAAAAGTAAAATATGCCTTAAAAATTGTCGATTTGGAAGGCTTTGAAAAAAGAGATATTTCTACTTTATCTGGTGGTCAACAACAAAGAATTGCTATTGCAAGAGCTATTGTTAATGAACCTCAAATTCTTTTATTAGATGAACCATTAGGTGCTCTTGATTTAAAGATGCGTAAAGAAATGCAAATCGAATTAAAGGAAATGCATAAAAAATTAGGTATTACCTTTATTTATGTTACTCATGATCAAGAAGAAGCTTTAACTATGTCTGATACTATTGTAGTTATTCATGATGGTGAGATACAGCAAGTTGGAACTCCTAAAGGTATTTATGATGAACCTAAAAATGCATTTGTTGCGGACTTTATTGGTGAATCTAATATTTACACTGGAACGATGTTCCCTGATCATCAAGTACGTTTTTTGAATAAATTATTTAAGTGCGTTGATGATTTTCCTGTTAATGAAAAAGTTGATGTTGTTGTTCGTCCAGAGGATGTAATAATTACTACAAAAAGAGCTGGTACTGTTGTTGGTCAAGTTGTTAGCAAAGTCTTTAAAGGAATCCATTATGAATACACAATTATGGTTGGTAAAAATGAACTTATTGCTCAGTCAACTAAAGAATTAAAAAATAATATTGAAGTTGGTATTAAAGTAGATCCTAATAATATTCAAATTATGAAAAAACCATTTACTTCTAATTTTTATGATGGTTACTTAACTAAGGATTATAAAGTAAGTTTTGCTGATGCTGAATTTGATATTGATATTACTAGTTTATTTAAAGGCTCTAAGTTTAATGATGATCATGTTCTTGTTGATTCTAAAGGAAATGAAATTAATGTAGAAGATTTACCTGTAAGTGTAGAAATACCATTCTCTGGGGTTTCTATTTCTGATGATAAAGATGCTGGTCAAGTATCAGGTAAAATTATTTCAATGATTTATTTAGGTGATCACTATCAATTAACAGTAAGAACTGATGATGAAGAAGACTTTGTTTTAGATACTCCAGACTTATGGAATGAAAATGATACTGTTGGTGTTATTATTGATAATAAACAGATCCATGTTAAGTTAAAACAAGGAGAAAAGAAATATGCCTAAAAAGGAAATTCAATCTATTTATTTTAAAAGGAAAAAGATTTTTCATTTTACAAGAAAAGACTTATGTATACCATATGGTTTATTCATGTGTCTTTTTGTTGTTTTTCCTATTTTATTAATTTTTTACTATGCTTTTACTGATCGTGTTACTGGTGCTTTTACTTTTCAAAATTTTGTTACTGTCTTTAAGGAAAATTCAAATTTCCAAGTTATAGGTATGTCTTTACTGGTAGGAGCATTAAATACAATTTTTTGCTTAATTATTGGTTATCCATTAGCCTATTTACTTTCAAATTCAAAATTTAATAAAAATAAAATTTTAGTTTACATTTTTGTAATGCCGATGTGGATTAACTTTGTAATTAGAACTATAGCTACACGTGATATGCTTTCTTTTATTGGTATTACTGCGGCTAACCATCCATTATTAGGTACTATTATTGGTATGGTTTACAATTATTTACCTTTTGCTATCCTTCCTTTGTATTCTACTATGCTTAAATTAGATAAAAGTCAAATTGAAGCCGCTAGTGATTTAGGGGCCTCTCCATTCTTTGTCTTTTTAAAGACTATTATTCCAATGTCTATGCCTGGAATAATTTCTGCAGTGTTAATGACTTTTATGCCTACCATGTCTTCTTATGTTATTGCTGATAAGCTTGGTGGTGGAAAAACTACTTTAATTGGTAACTTAATCGCTTTCCAATTTGGTAGTGGATACAATTACAACGTTGGTTCTGTTTTAGCAATTATTATGCTTGTAATGATTGGTATTTCCTTATTATTAACTAAAAATAGTAAAAAAGAAAGTAACGTTAGAGGTGAATTATGGTAGAAACTAAAGTCTATAAGCAAAAAAAATATACAGCTAAATATATTGCTGGTAAATGTTTTATTTATTTTATTTTGTTGTTAATGTATGCTCCTATTATTTATCTGATGATATTTTCATTAACTGATTCTCAAATAATAGGGAGATGGACCAATTTTTCTTTTGAATCTTTTATTCGTTTATTTCGTACAGATAATGTTTATACATTAGAAATTTGGCAAGCGGTTTTTAATACTTTATCTGTTGCTATTTGTTCAGCATTAATTTCTACTTTCCTTGGTACTATTGGTGCTATTGGTATGTTTTATTCTAAAAAGAAAGTAAGAAATGTCTTAGATTTTATTACTCAAATTCCTGTAGTTAATGCAGAGATTGTTATTGCTATTTCACTTGCTATATTATTTGTTATTTGTCATTGGGAAAGAAGTTTTTTAACTTTAGTTATAGGTCATGTAGTTTTAACTTTCCCATTTGTTACTTTATCTGTCACTCCTAAGTTAAAACAAATGGATCCTAATTTATATGAAGCGGCTTTAGATTTAGGTGCTAATCAAACAAAAGCTTTATTTAAGGTCATTATTCCTGAAATCTTACCAGGTATTCTTGCTGGGTTTATGTTAGCTTTAACTTTATCTTTAGATGATTATATTGTTACTATTTTTACTAGACCTACTCCTGGTTTTGATACTTTATCAACTTACGTTGATGCTGCTACTAAGAAAAAAGGCTTACCAATTCAATTAAGAGCCTTAACTTCTATTATATTTTTCGGAATTTTAATTGTTATGATTGCAATAAATGTTAGAAATCATAGGAAAGGAAAAAAGACTAATGAAGAGCAAAATATTTAAAGGTTTAATTTTAGTTTCTTCTATTTTTTCATTAAATTCATGTCAAATTACTGATGATCAAATTATCATTTATAATTGGGCTGATTATATTGATTTAGGTATTGATGATGATGGATATATTATCGGAGATTCAGTTACTAAATTATTCGAAAATTATTATAAGGAACAAACTGGTCGTTCAATAAAGGTTTTGTATCAAACATTCTCTACTAATGAAGATTTATATAATGGAATTAAAATTGGACAGATTAATGCTGATTTAGTTTGCCCTTCTGATTATATGATTCAAAAGATGGCTAAAGAAAATATGTTAGAAAATTTTAGCTATGATGAAAAAACTAATTCCTATAGTGAACTTAAAAATTACAATTCTTATGGTTCACCATATATTAAGGATTTATTTAAAAGAAATGGTTTTTCTTCTTATGCTATTCCTTATACTTGGGGTACTATGGGTTTTACTTATAATACTGAATATGTTAATGATGAAGATGTCTCTTCTTGGGATGCCTTATATTCTGCTAAATTAAGTAAAAAAATTACAGTTAAAGATTCAGTAAGAGATACTTATTTTACTGTCGTTATGCATCTATATAAAACCGAATTAGATGAATTAAAAAATGATTATGAATCTAATAAAATAGATTTAAATACTTATACTGATAAATTAACTGAAATCTTTAATAGAGTTGATGATGATACATTATCAAAAGCGGAAGATGCTTTAGCCGAATTAAAAAAGAACATTTATGGATTAGAAGTTGATGATGGTAAAAATGATATTGTTACTGGGAAATATTATGCTTCATTATCCTGGTCAGGCGATGCTGTTTATTCTATGGATCAAGGGGATGAAGGTGATAATCCAGTTGAATTAAAATATATAGTACCAGAAGAAGGATCAAATATTTGGTTTGATGGGTGGTGTATGCCTAAAGGCGCTAATATGAAAATTGCACAAATGTTTGTTGATTTTTTATCTAGACCTGATATTGCTGCTAAAAATATGGAATTTACTGGATACACTTCTTCTATTGCTGGTGAAGATATTTTAAATCTAGTTAAGGATTGGTATGAAGTCGATGAAAGTGAAGCCATAAAAAAAGTTGATTTATCTTATTTCTTTAATGGAACATTAGAAGATGGCGAAAGTGCAATTATAAATGTCGGGGATGATAATAGACAATTTGATGCTCAATATCCTTCAGAAGAAGTCATTAACCGCTGTGCAATTATGAAAGATTTTGGAAGCCAAACAGATAAGTTAAATCAAATTTGGTCAAATTTCAAAGCAAGATTTTAAATGTTTAAAAATTATATTTTTGATTTAGATGGTACATTAATTGATACTATTGATGATTTAGGAACAGCAGTTAATTATGCTCTTAAAAAGTATAATTTTCCTGAAAGGGATCTTTTAATGTATCCATCTTTTGTTGGAAATGGCTCAAAAGTTACTATACAAAAGGCTTTAGGTAGACAAATAGACGAGGGTCTTTTTAAAAAAATTTATGATACTTATTTATCATATTATTTAGAAAATTGTGCTAATTTGTCTAAACCTTATTCGCAAATGAATGAGGTTTTAAATTTTTTATATAAAAATGGTGCAAATTTATATTGTTTAACTAATAAACCTGAAATAGCTGCTAAAAAATTAATTGAGAGATTTTTCCCTCATTTATTTAAATTAGTATATGGTGATCTTCCAAACTTTCCTAAAAAACCTGATCCAACAAGATTAAATTTATTAATTTCAAAAGAAAATTTAAATAAAGATGAAACAGTATATATAGGTGATTCAGATGTAGATTTAATTTTAGCTAAAAATGCAAATATTAAAAATACAATATTTTGTAATTATGGTTATGGAGATAAAAATAAGATAGAAAGTTTAGGTCCTTTATATCGTATAAATAAACCGATTGAGTTAATTAAGCTATAAAAAAATTATGTTGATTTTTTTACACTTGTGTGCTTAAATATTAAAGCGGTTTGGTTCCATAGCCAAGTTGGTAAGGCAAATGACTGCAACTCATTCATCATCGGTTCGAATCCGTTTGGAACCTCCATCTATTGCGCCCATAGATCAACTGGATAGATCGTTTGGCTACGAACCAAAAGGTTGAGGGTTCGAGTCCTTCTGGGCGCACCAAAAATAATATTCGGGGATTAGTGTAGTTTGGTTAGCGCGCCTGCTTTGGGAGCAGGAGATCATCAGTTCGAATCTGATATCCCCGACCATTAATTAAAGAATTGCTGGATTAATATCCAGTTTTTTTTATATTGTAGCCATTTTTTGATAAAGATTATTAAGCTTTAATTCATTTAAAAAGTAACTTGGTAAATAAAATAAAATTAAAGCAAAGGGTAGCAAGGTAATAATATTTAAATATTGATTGCTAAATTTAAATAATGTAAATGTAAAAAGAGTAAAAGCTGTTAGTGGCGATTTAGTTATATAAGAGAATAAACTAAATAAAGAAATTAAACTAATAATAGGTAAATAAGTTAAAGGAAAACCAAAATAGAGATTTAATAATTTAGTTATAATAGCACCAATAATTCCACCGAGTGTAAAAATAGGTAAAACTAAGCCACCACTTGCACCTGTACTTCCTAAAAAGCTAGTCAAAATTAATCTTAAGAATAAAATTAAAATAAGAGAAGACAAAGAATAATTTTGGAGATTTTTTATTAAATTATTACCTGAATACATTAAATCAAAATAAAAATAAGTCATTAAACTAACAATTAAAAAGAAGAAAAATGTACGATATTTTACAAAAATATTTTTTGAAAACTTTTTAAAAATGTATCTAAAAAACAATAGAAGATATTCAAATAATAAACCAATTAAAACAGAAAAAATAATAATCGGAAAAATTAAATATAGATGTTCAAAACTTAACATTTTAAAATCAGAGATACTTATTAAGTAATTTTTGTTTAAAAAATAGCAAACCAAATAAGCAGAGAAAGTCATAAAAAGGCCACGTACTAAAAGTTTTAAATTTACTTTTTGTTCAAATTCTTCTAAGGAATACACTAAACCAGAAATAGGTGATAAGAAAGCACAGCCAAAGCCGATACCACTTGCTAATTTTTCTCTATCATTGTCTCTTTTTTTTAATATAGAATTTATAAATGTTCCTAGACGGGCAGATAAAGAGACAGATGGTCCTTCAGAACCAAATGTGAATCCACTAAAGGTAGTCCCGATTGAATTAACCAAGGTTAGAAGTAAGCCTTTTTTATAATCTATTTTTTTGTTTTCTTTAAAAGATTTTTCAATATATGGAATACCTGAGCCATCAATATTTTTGCAAAATACTAATGATAAATATTGAATAATAGCAAATAA
>DKCH01000060.1:11312-15751 GCA_002449135.1 Caryophanales bacterium UBA6879
CCAGTTAGACAATCCAGTAAAATAATTTTTAGTCCATTTTTTAACACATAAATATTTTATACCTAAATTAACCAAAATTAATAAACTAATTGATATAATAAAAAAGTATTAGGAGGAAAAATGTATAAGGTAATAAAGGCTATTGATTTAAAAAAATATAACCAATATAAGTGGTTTAGAAACTTTTCTAATCCTTGCTATGGTTTTAATGTAAAGATGGATGTTACTAACTTAGTAGAATTTACTAAAAAAACTAAAACGAAATTTTTCGTTAACACTTTATATTTGGTTACAAGAGGATTAAATACAATTGAAGAAATGCGTTTAAGAGAAGTAAATAATGAAATAAGGTTGTACGATTCTATTAATCCTACTTTTACAGTAATGACAGACTTAGGTGTTTATGAAAATACTGGTTTTAAGATGATTGATTCATACCAAGATTTTTATAAAAAAGCTTTAGAAGTCTTAAATAAAACAAAAGCCATAAATAATATTAAAGAAGGTTATAATGATTCTAAGGATTTTGATGATTATTATATTACATGTATTCCATGGTTATCTTTGGAAAGTATGACTCATCCTTTAATTGATAATGATTATGCCTCCTTATCTTGTCCACGTGTATGTTGGGATAAATATATCGAAAACAATGGAAAAGTTACTATGACTTTGAATATTACTGTTTCCCATACATTTGTTGATGGAAAACCCCTTTCTGATGCTTTTAAAACTATTCAAGAAATGTTTTCTAATCCTGAAAAATACTTAAAATAATATGGAACTTATAGGTTTTGAAAAAATAACAATAGATAATGTTTTGCAATTAAAAAAATATTTTGCTTTATCAAATTCCAAAATGTGTGATTTATCTGTGGGTGATAAATATATGTGGAGAAATAATGATCAAATTCATTTTAAAATTTTTAATAACACCCTAATATGTTATGAAGTTAATAATGGTCAATATGAATTTGATTCTGATAAAGGTATTTATTTTTTATTTCCTTTGGGAGAAAATGTAGATCTTTCTTTGAAAGAAATTAATAGAATTTGTTTAGAAAACAAAATTGTTGCAAGATTTAAAGATTTAAATTTAGAACAAGTAAATTATTTACAAAATTTTTATAAAAATTACACTTTATCTGATTTTGCTATTCAACGTTCTGATTATTTATATTTGATTGAAGAAATGAGAACTTTTAAAGGTAAACATCTATCAGGTAAACGTTCATCTTTACATAAGTTTTTAAAACTTTATCCAGAAGCTAAATTTAAAATTGCTACAGAACATGATATTGATAAGTTAGTTGATTTTTATAATTATGAAGAAAATATTTTAGATTTTAAAGATCTTTCTCAAAAAGAAGAATATGAAAAAAGTATAGACTTAATAAAGAATTTTAAAAAACTAAATTTAGTATGTGGATATATAGACCTTAATAATAAAATTATTGGTTATGCTATTGGAGAAATTGTTAATGATGTATTAATAGACATGGTAGAAAAATGCTTAAGAAATTATGATGGTGTTTATCAATTCCTTGTTAATAATTTTACTAATGCATTTGGTGAAAATTGTACTTATTTTAATAGAGAAGAAGACCTTGGCGAAGAAGGATTAAGAGAATCAAAAAAGCAATATTATCCTTGTTTGATGGTTAATAAATATTTTCTTAAAGTTTGTAATAATATAGCCCTAATTGATGATTTACCTACATTAGAAATAGAAAAAAATCTAAGTTTGGTTTCATTTAATAATAAAGAAGAATACTTAAAACTTGTTTTTGATAAAGAATTGAATAAATTGTTTGGCTATAACTATTTAGATGATTATCCTAATGGTGATCCAAATAAAATTTATCAAGGGTTTTTAAATGATAAACTTAACAAAAAAGAAATGAGTTATGCAATTGTTTTTGACAATGTTATAATTGGTGAAATCATTTTATACAATTTTAAAATGACAAATATATTAGAACTTGGAATAAGAATAAAAAGTGAATATCAACATCGGCAAATTGGTTTTAAGTGTATGAG
The DNA here is from genome assembly GCA_002449135.1 of Caryophanales bacterium UBA6879. Lineage (GTDB taxonomy): Bacteria > Bacillota_I > Bacilli_A > RFN20 > CAG-288 > Scatoplasma. The sequence goes on from DKCH01000060.1 coordinate 13,353, forward strand.
TTATTTGGTTAATTATTTACTTGAATATTTAAGATTTAATGGTGTTTTAGGTCGTGCTTTATTGGAAAATAAAGCTTCTTATAATTTGTTTAATAAATTGAGTTTTGTTAAGTATTTACAAGATGATAAATTCTATTATTTTATAAAAACAGAAGATAAAAAATTATTGAATTTGTTGATAAATGATAATAAGGAAAAATAAAATATGAATGATTTAAATTTAACATTATTAGTAGATTTTTATGAATTAAGTATGGCTTATGGCTTTTATGATAATGGCAAAGCTGAGCAAAGAGCTGTATTTGATATTTTCTATAGAAAAGCCCCGGATGAGGCAAGTTTTGCAATTTTTGTTGGCTTAGAACAAATGATTGATTATTTACTTAATTTAAAATTTAATCCTGATGATTTAAAATATTTAGAAAGTCTTAACTGTTTTTCTACTGAGTTTATAGAATATTTAAGAAACTTTAAATTTAAAGCCGATGTTTATGCTTTTAAAGAAGGAACTATTATTTATCCAAATGAACCAATTGTAACTGTTGTTGGAACTTTAATTGAATGTCAATTAGTTGAAACAATGTTACTTCTTATTTTTAATCATTCTTCTCTAATTGCTACCAAAGCAAAAAGAATTACTTTATCTGCTCAAAATCGTGTTGTTTCTGATTTTGGCGCAAGAAGAGCACATAATGTTTCTTCTGCTATTTATGGCGCTAGAGCTGCTTACATTGGAGGTGTTAGTTCAACTTCAAATGTTTTGGCTAGTAAAATGTTTAATATTCCTACTTCCGGAACCATGGCACATTCATGGGTAATGGCCTTTGATAGTGAAGAGGAAGCTTTTTTAGCTTATTGTAAAACTTATCCTAATGATGCTGTTTTGTTAATTGATACTTATGATACATTAAAATCTGGGATTATTAATGCAATTAAAGTTAATAATGAATATTTAGTAAAACATAATTCATATTTAAAAGGTGTGAGAATTGATTCAGGAGATTTAGCTTATCTATCAAAAGAAGTAAGAAAAATACTTGATGAAAATAATTTAGAAAAAACTAAAATTATAGTTTCTAATGCACTTGATGAATTTAAAATTAATTCCTTATTACAACAAGGGGCTAAAATAGATGCTTTTGGTGTTGGTGAAAATTTAATTACCAGCAAGTCTAATCCGGTGTTTGGCGGTGTTTATAAATTAGTGGCCATTGAAGAAAATAATAAATTTATTCCAAGAATTAAAATATCTAACACTTTAGAAAAAATAACAAATCCAGGTTTTAAGGATGCTTATCGTATTTATAAAGATGGTAAAGCAATTGCTGATTTGCTAACTTTGAAAGATGAGGAAATAGATTTAAGTAAACCATATAAGGTATATGATTCTAATAAATTATATAAAGAAAATATTTATTTAGAAGATTGTCAAATTAAGAAACTTCAACATTTAATTTTTAAAGATGGTAAATTAGTTTATCATTGCCCTAAATTAGAGGAGATAAGAAACTATGTTGATGAGCAAATAAATAATGAAATGTGGGAAGAAGAAAAAAGACTTTATTATCCACATCAACATTATTTAGATTTTTCTCAAAAGCTAAAAAACATTAAAGAAAGCTTAATTAAAAATGAATAAATTAGTAGTCTTAGGTGGAACTTTTAATCCTTTGACATTAGCTCATTTAGAAATTCTAAATGAAGCTAGTAAGCTTATTTTAAATAGTGAGAAAATAATGCTACCAACTAACATCTCTTATTTGCATTCATGGAAAAAATATGCAGATGAACAAATATTACCTGATAGTTTGCGACTTAAAATATTAAATTTTATGGCAGTTAAAAACAATTATAAAATTGAAACATGTGAATTAGAAAAAACAACTTCTAAAACATATGATAGTCTTAATTTTATAAAAAATAAATATAATGCCTCTAAGGTTTATTTTATATGTGGTGCTGAAAAACTTAGCGAATTTTATAAGTGGTATAAATATGAATCATTGCTAAATGAATTTGATTTCATTGTTTTTAATCGCAATGGAGTAGATGCAAAAGAAGAATTTGAAAAATTATCTTATTTAAAAGAATTTAAAAATCATTTTACTTTTTTATCACCAAAGATCAATATTGATGATTTTTCTTCTACTAAAGTAAGGAAAGCTTTGAAAAACAAAAATGATGATTTATTATCAAAATATTGTGGGAAAGAAATAAGTGAAATTTTATTAAAATGGAGGGAAGAAAATGAAATCTAAATATGGTTTTTATCTAGTTGGAACCGCTAATTTTGAACTTTCTATTGGAAATATAAAATCTAATACTAAAAATGTTTTAGATTTAATAAATGAGGCGTGTCAAAAAAAGGTTCATATTCTAACTTTTCCTGAACTTTGTCT
>DKCH01000060.1:15844-34917 GCA_002449135.1 Caryophanales bacterium UBA6879
ATGTTAGTGAGTGTTGGTGGACCTTTATATTATTTGGATAAAGTATTTTCTGTAAGTTATGTTTTTTATAATCATGAGTTAGTTGGTGTAGTAGGTAAAACATATTTACCTAATTATAATGAGTTTTATGAAAAAAGATGGTTTAATTCTGTAAATGATGCTAATTTTAATGAAGTTAAAATTAACAATAAAATTATTCCTTTTGGTAATGATTTAATTTTTAATTTAGGAGAAGTGAAACTTGCCATTGAACTTTGTGAAGATTTATGGGTTATTAATTCACCTTCTAACAATTACGCCTTAAATGGAACTAATTGTGTTTTAAATCTCTCAGCTAGTAATGAAATTATACAAAAAAATATCTATAGAACTGAATTAGTAAAAATGCAGTCTGCAAAGAATTATCTTTGTTATTTATATTGTTCTTCTGGTTTAGGAGAATCAAGTCAGGACTTGGTTTTTTCTGGTCAGCAAATTATTGCTTATAATGGCAAAGTTGTTGAAAATAGAAATAATTATTTAGGTCTTCTTACTTCAATAATTGATTTTGAAGAGATCAATGCTGCACGTGTTAAATATAAATCTAGTTTTGAAGGACCCAAAAAAGTTTGTCGTTTTATAGACTTAGATAATGATTATGAATTTACACTTTTACCAAATACATATGATTCACATCCGTTTATATTAAAAGATTCTAAAAAAATGGAAGAAAGAGCTTTAGAAATTCTTGATCTACAAGCTAGGGGATTATTAACTCGTTTAAAAAAGATAAACTGTAAAAAAGTTGTTATAGGTGTATCTGGTGGATTAGATTCTACACTTGCTTTACTTGTATGTGTTGAGGCTTTTAAGAAACTAAAACTGGATTTAAAAAATATTTACGCTGTTTCTTTACCAGCTTTTGGAACCAGTAATTTAACATTTAATAATGCAAAAAATTTGATTAATGAACTTGGTCTAACATATAAAGAAATTGATATTAAAAATACGTGTTTAGATTTTTTAAAAGGATTAAATCATGGTGATAAAGATTATGATGTTACTTATGAAAATGTTCAAGCTAGAACAAGAACAGAATTTCTGATGAATTTGGCTAATCAAATTGATGGTATTGTTATTGGGACTGGCGACTTATCTGAGTTAGCCTTAGGTTTTGCAACATATAATGGGGATCATATGTCTATGTATGGTGTTAATTCTTCTATTCCTAAGACTTTAGTACAAGATATAGTTAAGTCTTATATTAATATTAATCCGAAATTAAATAGAGTCTTAACATCAATTTTGAATACACCTATTTCTCCAGAATTGATTCCTTCTTCAAATAATATGATTAATCAACAAACTGAATCGATTATTGGTAAATATGAATTACATGATTTCTTTTTATACAATTTTATTAAAAATTCTTTTTCCAAAGAAAAACTCTTTGAATTAGCAAAAATTGCCTTTAAAAATTATAAAACTGAATATATACAATCAACTTTAGATTTGTTTTTCAAAAGGTTTTTTACTAATCAATTTAAAAGATCATGTCTTCCAGATGGAGTTAAAGTTGGTTCAATTAATTTATCACCTCGTGGAGATTTACGTTTAGCTAGTGATGTTAGTTTAGATAATTTTATAAATTGTAAGATAAATAAAAAAGTTGTAAAATAATTTTTAAAAAGGGAGAAAAAAATATGGTTAAAGTAAGTATTGTTGTACCATGTTATAACGAAGAAGAAATGCTACCTATTTTCTTGAATAAAATTAGGATATTATTTGTCGATGATGATAAATATTTATATGATTTTATTTTTATAAATGATGGAAGTAAAGATAAGACTTTGGACATTTTAAAAAAGGCAAGTAAGGATTTTGACAATGTTTCTTACATTTCTTTTACCAATAACTTTGGTCAAGATAATGCAATAACTGCTGGTTTAAGAAAAGCTAGTGGTGATGTTGTAATTCCTATTGATTGTGATTTGCAAGATCCTCCTGAACTTATAAAGCTTATGCTTGAAAAATATGAAGAGGGCTATGATATTGTTAACCCTTATCGTAAGTCTCGTCAAGAAGATTCATTTTTCAAAAGAGAATCATCTGGATTATTTTATAAATTTGCTAATAAGGTGGCTGGAAAAAATATTGTTCCACAAAATGTATCCATGTTTAGACTAATATCTCGTAAAGCTTTAGATGTAATCATAAATTTACCTGAAGTTAGTAGGGTTATTCGTTCTGAAGTTCCTTTTGTTGGTTTTAAAGTTTGTTATATTCCATTTGAAAGACCAAAAAGAATAGCGGGAAAAACTAAATATAATTTACATAAATTATTAGATTTAGCTTCGAAAACTCTTACTTCATCCACTGTCAATTTGTTAAATTTACCATTTAAACTTGGAATTATATTTTGTATTTTAGGCTTTTTAGGTTTTTTAGGTAGTCTTATTTCTTATATATATTTTAGGGCTACTAGTTTCTATTCTGTCCAAATTTTTGATTGTTTATTAGCTTTATTTATATTTTTAGGAATTTTATTATTGGGGTTAATTTGTTTTATTGTTTTTATTCCATGCATGTATTTAAAAGATATTCAAATTAATACTCAGGATAGACCCTCATATATTATTAGTGAAGAATATACATCTTTAAAAGCATTAAAAAATTTAACAAGTGATAAAAATGAATAAATTAAGATATTTTTTTGAAAATTTTAAATTTTATTACAAACTAATTGGAGATTATAGTTTATATTTTTTTAAAAAATATTTTCACTATATATTTATTTTGAGTTTGGTTGCAATTTCTTTTACTGTGCGTTACTTTTTTGCTTTATATCCTACTAATGACGTTACAAGTTTTTTAATTAATTGGATGAATGCTATAAAAGAAAATGGTTTTTCTTCTTTTTACAAAATTAATGCTGATTATTCTTCATTTTATTTATTTTTATTAGCTATTTTTACTGTTTTACCAAGTGGAGAATTAATTACTTTAGTTAACGGAGTAAATGTTTATACTAATTGGATGTTTTATATAAAATTTTCTAATTTTATATGTTATTTATTTATTTCAATTGCTTTTTATTTAATTGTTAAAAAAATTACTAAAGATAAAATAATGGCAGTAACTGCGTTTTCTTTATCTTTTATCTTACCAGTCCAATTTTTTAATACTGCTATCTGGGGTAATTCTGATGCTTTTTATATTTGCTATTTAATTTGGGCTTTGTATTTTGTTATTTCAAGAAAAGATTTCCTTTCATTTATGTTTTTAGCTTTTGCTTTTGGTAATAAATTACAGGCTATATTCTTTTTCCCATTGTTTTTCTATTTAATTTTAAGAAGGCGTCTAAAGCTTTATTCGGTTTTTGGTTTTGTTTGTGGTCTTTTTATTACCTTTTTACCTTGTTATTGCGCTGGTGGGAATTTCCTTTCACCTTTTAAATATATTGATTCTCAACTTAATGGGTATTCAAATTTAAATTTAGGTTGTGCAAATTTTTATAATTTTGTCGGTCTATATTTTGGTGAGACTTTTAATAATTTCTTTTCAATTTTAGGCATTTTATTAATTCTGTTTTTTATGGGATTTATTTACTTTAGAAACATAAATTTGAATGATTTATCTATTATTGCTATAGCAACTTTTTCTTCTGGTATTACAGTGTTTTTCTTACCACATATGCATGAAAGATATTTTTTTATTTTAGATATATTAATTGTTCTATATTGTTTGCTATTTAAGAAAAAGTATCATTTAATTGTCTTAATGCAAATTTCTTCAGGTATAGCTTACTATCACTATTTAAGTGGCTATTATACTTTCCAAATCTTAGGTGAAAATGTTGTAACTATAGCTGCTTTAATTAACATTTATGTTTTAAGTTCTATATTTTTTGATATTTTAAAATTGGATCATAAAATTGGCTTTAAAGAAGATTTAGTAAATTTAGAAGAAAAAATAAAGAATGAATTATCTTCTAAAGATAAGACTATAAAATAAATAATTTATCTTTATATAAATATATTAAATAGCAAAGAAGTAATGAAAAAGAAATAATGGAGATATAAAGTCCTTTTATGTAACCTAACTCGGTATATATAATTTCAAAAGTATGTTCTCCTTGTTTAATATTTGATAAATCACCGGCTGTAAATATATTAAATGATTTATAAGTTTTGACATCTTTACCATCTATTTTTATTTGGAAGCCTTTTTCATAAGGGAGTGTAAAAAGAATCTGTTTATTATTTTCATTTAAATTAAATTTACCACCCCATATTTGTTTAAAATAGCTTTGCTTTTTATAAGTAAGTTCTAAATAAGAAGTATTAATGCTATTAATATATTCTTGTAAAATATTTAAATCTTCATAATAAACTTGAGGTAATATTTCCATATTTCTTACATCACTAGTAAGAGTTATTTCTACTTTATTAGAGCTACTAAGTTTGATTGGATAAATGCCATTAGACCAATAGGAATTCATATCTAATTTTAAATTATTATAATAAATGTTAAATGGACCTGTGATATTTTTCATTGCTATATAGGTATTAAATTTATTTAATGTTATATTATCGAATGTTACAGTTATTTTTCCACCTTTTTTACCATCAAAACGTTGAATTTTGTCAGCAGTTAAAGGCAGTTTAGTAATATTACTTGTACATGAAACGTTTTTAAATAAAATAGGACTAAAGATATCTTTCAATGTTTCATCTTCATTTTTAACTGAGTTTGTTAAACTTTTAAAGATTTCATTTTGATACTCAAAAATGTTAAACCATTTTATTTCATTATCATTTACATAATATCCTTCATTAATAAAGTCACTACTTGTCTTATTTGAAATCATTCCTAGATTTAAGCTATATGGGTTTAAATAATAAGTGGCATCATTTGTTTTTTCAAGTACTTTCAAATTATTAATAAAAGCAGGTTTATTATTTTCAGACATTAAATATTTAATGTTTAAAAAGGAATTCATAGCTAAAGTAGAACCCAAATTATATTTTTGAAAATAGGAGTTACTATGGAAGCCAATTTTATTCATATAATTCATTACATCTTTTAAAGATGTGGAAGAATAATGAGATAAACCATTAAAACCAAAATAAAACATAGGATCATTATCTATACTGTTATATGAACCAGGTCTTATTGTGGTATCTTCCATTCTATTTAGTTGTAGAGGATCATAGGAAATAAGTTTTTCAAACATTTCGTTACGAGAATTATCTTCTAAATATTCACTAATATTTTGATATTCGTTTTCTTTAATATTTGTTTTTATGATGTTATCATTGCTTAAGAAAGAAGAGTAGCAAGTTAAAGGCACTAAAATAAAAGAAGATACGATAGTGAAATATTTACTTATTTTTTTAAAATGCGGCATTAGAAAACTTTCAGTTAGACAGTAAATAAATGTTATTAAGTAAACTATAATTCCACCAATTGATAATTGATAAAATTTATTGACATTAATATTTTCAATTGATTTAGCGGGATTATTTAAAACAACAATTAAACTAATTATAAATAATAGTGAATTAATAATATAACCAAAATAATGTATTTTTTTAAGATTAATAAAAGATATAAAAGCAAGAAACGTAAGTAAAAAAGATGTGACAAAAGAATAACGAGAAGGGAACCAGCTTGGAATTGATCCACCATGAAGTAAAGAATCGAAAAGTGAAATACTAGGTGCAAATAAATAAAATAAAAGAAGCACTAAATAAGAAAGTTTTTTTCTTAATTTAATATCTTTAATAAAGAAAAAAAGAGGGAATAATGCCAAAATTAATGTTGAAGTAAAACTTGAATAATAGCCTGTATTTCTTTTAATTTGTTCACTACTTGTAAAGCTATTAGTTAGTAAACCTCTTATTAAATCAGTGAAACTTACAGCATTGCTTTGAATACCAATTGTAAAACCTGAAGCTTTGGTTCCAGCAAAATGTGTAAAAGCGGCATACCAAAATATTGCACCTATTAAGCCACCTAAAATAGATAAGGTGATAAATTTAATAGGTGTGCTTATAAATAAATTTTTACTTTTAAAAGGTATTTTTCCTGAAATACAATCTGTTATAAAAATCAATCCAATAAAAACACACACCATAAAACCAATATACCAAGAGGTGTATAAAACAAAAGCTATTGTGAAAGGATAAAGAAAAATAACTTTATCATTTATTAAAAGTTTATAAGCTAAAAAAACTAAAGGGAGTAAACAAACACCATCTAACCACATGAAGTTTGAAAGATTTATAAAGAAAAATGAACACATACAATATGATAAGGAAAAAATTAAGTTAGATAATTTTGCTTCTTTGGTATAAAATCTTGTTAATAAATAAAAGTTTAAAGAACAAAATGCCATCTTAAACCAACAGATTATTAAAATAAAAGTTGGAATATCTTGATAATCTACAAATTTAACAAAGGGATTAAATGGGGAATTTAAGTAATATGCTAAAATGGAAACCATATTTCCACCGAATGTTTTTGACATTGTATAAATCATGTTAGAATCATTACTTAAAAGTGCTTTATAATAGCGGAAATAAGCGATGTATTGTGACTGCGCATCAATTGTCATAAATGTATTTCCATTTTTATCAAATGGATAAAAATTATTAGTTGCAAATAATATAAAACAAATTAAAAGAGGAATTCCAAAAGATAATAAAGGAATAAGTATTTCTAAAGTTAAATTAAATTTATTTTTATAAAGTGTTTGATTTTTATCATTAATAATAACATGGTTATAATTTATTATTTTTAATGGTTTTAAGGAATTACATCTATTGTAATTGTACCAAAAGAAAAATAGTATACAAATTATTAAAATTGTTAAAGAAATATATAAAAATGGTGAAAAAAATTGAGCATTTGTTAGAAATGTTAAGAAAATTCCAAAACTTAAAATAGATATTATTATAAATAATAATGAAATTGTAAAATCATTTTTATAGAATATCTTTTTAAATTTGCACATTTTACACTTTTTTAAATTTAAATCCTTTCAAATTAATCTTTTATCAACCGTTTTAAATATTGTATAACTGATTTTCTAGTTATAATGCCAATGAAAAAATTATTATCGTCACAAACTGGAACAAAATTTTGATTGGAAATCATTTCTATTAAATCATTCATTTCTTTGTTAATTGTTATTGATTGTATTTTTTTATGAGGCTTAATTGTACAAATAGGAATCTTCATGGATTGTTCCCAATTTAATTTTGCATCTTTTATGGCAAATAATAAGTCTTCACATGAAATAGTGTTTAAATATTTACCTTGCTTATCAAGAACAGGAATAGCAGAATAATGGTGAAATTCCATTTTTTCAATTACCTGTCTAATAGAAAAGGTATCTAATACGAATTCAACATCTTTTTTGGGCAATAAGAAAAATAAAATATTCATATATATCAAAAAAATTTTAAGATAAAATAAATAAGATTTCAATATAAAAATAATGTCCCAAAAAGAGCACCTCTATTTTTTGACAATAAATTTTTGAATAATTATAATTATTTTAGATGAGGGGGAAGTAATCATGGAATATAAACCAGTAGTTCAAGGTGAAAATATTATTACATTAGAAAAAAATGGTAAATTTTATGGAATGACATGTGCTTGGACAATGCAAGAAGACTATGACAAAATTATCATGTGTTTAGGTGATCAATCTGAAACAGGTCATGCTATAAGTAAAAATGATTTAGTTGGAATTTCAGCTTTAGCAAATGGCCAAGAGTCTATCGGAGAACAAATTGGTTCTGACCATTCTTCCAATAAGATTAAATTTAATAATGTTCCCTTTATGGATTTTTTTGGTGTAAAAGTTGTTAAAGGTGCAAAAACTAAAATGCAAGGCAAAGTATTAAATGTAATACATTTAGAAGAAGATCCTACTACAAACTTAGTTTATATTTTAATTCAACATTACGAGGAAGATAGCAATAAAAAATTTTTGATTTATAATGATTAATTTTTATGGTAAAACGAAATAATTATATTTTTCAAACATTTCAAATTAAACCTTTTTTAAAAAAAAGCACTTTAGAATTAAACAAAAAGATTTTTGATATTAATGAGGTAATTGAAAGTCTTACATATAAAAAAGATGAAAGAGGTTTTGAAGCTATCTTTTTAAATAAAGAGCTTGGTAATTTTAATTATGAATTATCAAAAATATTATTTGAGCAGGCTGCATACTTAAAAAATGATGAAGATTCAAAACCAAATATTTTAAACGATAAAATAGAATTATTAAAAAAGACAAAAGCTTATTGTCTTCAAAAGCATAAAATTAATAAGTCTAGTGAAGAAATTTCTTTTTATTCAAATTCTAAAATAATAAATTTTTCAAAATATTATCTTTCGAATTTTGAAAATCATTCTTATGAAAATAATTTTAGTTTACAATTTAAAAACCTTTTAAAAGATAATAATATTAAAATTATTGAAGATTTAAAAAAGGATAATTTAAAATATAAAACTAATTATACAGTTTTTGAAAATCCAAAGGCAGGATTAGGGAATGTTATTACTAAATATGAAAATAATCAGGAAGAAGCTTATTCTGTTTTAAATCAAATATGCTATTTACTTAATGAAAAAAAAGTAAATTATAAAGACATTTTAATTATTACAAAGAAAGAAAATGTTCATACTTTTAGATTAATGTCTAATTCATTTCATGGTCTTAATCTAGATATTGAAAACATAAGTTTAAAAACAGTTAATTTTTTTAAAAATTTTTTAGATAATTTAAGAAAATCTATTTCTGATGCTGATTCGTTTTTAGAAAAAAATAATAAAATTAAAACTTCTAATTATGAATTTATAAATACCATAGAAATAATTAAACAAAATTATGATGAAGCTAAAAAATTATTTATCGAAAATTCTATTAATCAAGGTGAAAATGAAAAAAAGGAAGAATTTGTTTATTTTTATTTGAAAGATAAATTATCAAATATTTGTATTCCTTCAAAATTTAATGGCATAAAGGTTTTAACAAATCTTGATGAAAACGTTTATAAATATAAATATGTTTTTGTAACTTATTTTGATAAATCTTATCAAGCAAACTTTTCAAATTCAGATTTCTTATCTGATTCTTTAAAAGTTAAATATACATATTTGGATACTTCATATGAAAAAAATATTTTACTAAAAGAAAAAAATTTATATTTATTATCATCAATTGAAAATCTTTATTTATCTTATCCTAGCTATGATATTTCAAATGGCGAAACCGATATTAATGAATTAGTTATAAAAAATGTTGAAAAGCAAAATAGTTGGGAGATTTTTTTACCTGTAGATTTTTGTGATAATTTTAATTCACACTATTCTAAAGATATTGATTCATTTTTCTTTAATTTGAAATTGCAAAATTATGAAACATATGGGATAAAATCTAATGATTTTAATCATTTATTAAGTTTTTTAACTTTAAGTGATTATCAAAAGAATTTTATAAATAATAAAGTTAAATTTGATCTTAATAAATGCCTAAAATTTGAGGGTGATAAATATATACAAAAAAGGTATGAAATTTCTTCATATTCAGATTTAAATATTTATTCAAATTGTCCATTTAAGTTTTTTATGGAAAAGATTTTAAAAATATCTGAATATGATGATAAATCTATAATTAATATATTAGGTGATATAAGTCACAAAGTCTTAGAAGAATTTATTAAAAGTGGTGAAAATGTTTCTAATTTTATTAAAGCTCTTCCGGTATTTGAAACCTTTTTTGATGTAAATTTTGCTAAAAATGGCAAAAAATTCCTCAAGCTAAATCAATATTCAAAAAAAGATTCATTTTATTTAAAGCAAGTTTATGATTTAAAAAATATATATTTAAATAAGTTTTATAAATTTTATTGTGAAGGGAAATTTAAACAAACATTTTCTGAGCAACCAGTAAAAATGAAAATTGCTAATTCTATTATTAATGGCAAAATTGATTGCATGGTCAATAAAAATGATAGTTTTGTAATTGTTGATTTTAAAACTGGAAACAAAGATATTGATATAGATAAACTCTATAATGGTATTGATTCACAATTAGGCTTTTATGCCTTAACTGAAAAAAATGAAAGTCATAGACCTTCAGCTTTGTTTTATATGCAAACATTGTCTCTTGATTCAATCTTTATAAAATCAAAAGATAATAATGCTCAAAATTTTAAAGGGAGAATTTTGGATATTTCTTTATTAGATTCAGATTTAGATTCTGATGAAATAAAAATATTTCATAAAAATTTTAAGATTAGTAGAACCATTGTTGATTTTAATAAAATATTTAAGAATATGGAAAATCAACTATCATCTTTTGTTGTTGGTATTGAAAACGGAATTTTTGATGTAAAAAGTAAACAAATTTTGAAGAAAGATGATTTTAATGAAAGTTATAACTCTTGCACAAAATGTCCGTTTAAAGATTGTTGTTACATTAATGAAAATGATAAAAGTCAAATTGAAATTTTAGAAAGATATAAATAATTAGGAGATAAAATGGAATTAAATAATGAACAATATAAAGCAGTAAATACTTCAGATTCTAATATTTTAGTATCTGCCGGTGCTGGTTCAGGGAAAACTGGTGTTTTATCAGAAAGAGTTTTTAGAATTCTTTGTGACAAAATATCACGAAAAAAACCTTATATGGGTAGTTTAGAGCGCCTACTTGTTTTAACTTTTACCGATAATGCTGCTTTTAACATGAAAAGTAGAATTAAAAAAGTTATAAAAGAAAAATTAGATGCATTTAAAAAGTTAAAAGAAAAAATAAAAACTTTTTCTAATAATAACGATCTAAATGATTACTTACACTCAATAGAAGGTTATAGTACATTAAGTGAACTTTATTTAATAAAAAGAGACGAAAATTACAGCTGTGAAAAAAATGCCTTATTAATAAAAATAAATGAGAAAGAAGAACACTTACAGTCTCAATCAAATTTAATTGATTCTGCTGAAATTACGACATTCGATTCTTTTTATCAAAAAATAATAAAAAGATATTTTTATTTAACAAGCATTCCAAAAACATTTGAAATTGTAGATGAGACAATATTAAATTCTAAACTTTATGATATTATTACAGAAAAGATTAATGAAGAATTTGAAAAGGGAGATCAGACTTTTTTAGGATTAGTAGGTAAATTTACTTTAAATGATCCTAAAAATTTAATCCAATTACTTTATTCGGCTGTAATTGCTCAAAAGAAATTGAAATCAAATGAAAAGAGCATTGATCAATTGGCTCAATGTAAAAAATTATTACTTTCTCAAATTCCTGTTTTTTATAAAAAAATTTTTAATGAATTTAAAAACCAAATTAAAAGTTTTTCCTTTGGCATTATTTCAATAAATAATTCTGATGAAAAAATAAAAGATCTTATAGGACGATTGAAAAATTGTATAGGTGATTATTCAAAAATTGGAAATATAGATACAGCTTTAAAAATTTATAATGAAATTAAAAAGGTTTTATTTAAACAAACATTAAAATCCACAAAAAAATTCATTTCTGGTGGAGATGAACTTTTTGAACTTAAAAATAATTTATATAATGCTTGTGATGATTTTATTAATATTATTCCAGAGGATCAATGTAAAGTAATTATAGATAGTAATTCTGATTATGTTAATTATCTTTTTTCTATAGCTCTTGATATTAATGAGAAATTTGAAAAGTTTAAATATGACAAAGCTGCTTATACTTTTTCAGATTTTAAAATTGCTGCTTTAAAATTAATAAAAGAACATCCTTCTATTTTGCAAGAAATTAAAGATTCTTATGATGAAATTCTAGCTGATGAATGTCAAGATAATGATGATTTTCAAAATGAGCTACTAGATTTAATTTCTGATAACAATTTATTTATGGTAGGTGACATTAAACAGTCTATCTATCTTTTTAGAAATGCGAATCCTTCTTTGTTTTTGAATAGACTTAATAGATATAAAAATAATAGTGGTGGTATTCTAATTGAAATGAATAAAAATTATCGTTCATTATCAAATGTGATTAATTCAGTTAATGGTATTTTTCAAAGTTTAATGACGAGGAAATTTGGAAATATCGATTATTTTAATGGGCATAATTTATCATGTGGTAAAAGGGAGTTTTTTATTGAAAAAGACAATCAAAAAAGTGAAATTGAATCAAAAATATATGCTTATTTAGATAGTAAAAATTATGACAATTTTGAAAATAAAAAAGGTTCTGATTACTTTGCTGAGGCTAAAATTATTGCTGAAGATATTAAAAAAAGAGTTGGAAAAGAATACATTCGTCTAAAAAATAGAGATGAAAAAAAGGATAAAAAAATTGAGGATGTATTACTAGACTATAAAGATTTTTGTATTTTATGTGATAAAGGAAGTAACTTTGATATTGTAGCTAAAGTTTTCTTGTATTATGGAATTCCTTTAAAAATTGATGTCCAAAGTGATTTTTTAAATGAAATCTTAGTTAAAGTTCTTGCTAATCTCATGCTTTTATATTGTTATATAGCTAAGTTAATTCTATATAAGGATGCTTCATATATTAATTCAAATTCTTTTAAACACGTTTTGGTTTCTATTTTAAGAAGTCCATTTATTTTGATTAAAAATGAAGAATTAATTGATTTATTTGAAAAAAGTAAAGTCTTTTCCGATTTCAATGAAATAAAAGAACAAACAGCTATTAAATTAATTATAGATACAATTAATGATTGTAAATATAAAAATATTCATGAGGTCTTTATAGAATTAATGGAAAAATTTAATTTTGTAAGAGGATTAATTAATTTTACAGATTCTATTTCTGCAAATGTTTATTTAGATGCTTATGAGAAAATTATTTCTAATTTAGCTAATTTAAATTATTCTTTGGATGAACTTATATCATATTTTAAAAATGTTTTAAATAATTTTATCCCTATTGATTTGAAATCAAAAATAAAGGTTGTTAATTCTATTTCTAATGCAGTTTTAATAACTAATATTCATCAATCCAAAGGACTAGAATATAATATTGTTTACTGTATAGGGTTATGCAATAAATTTAATTTAAAAAATGAATTTTCTAGTAACCTTTATTATTCTAATGAGCTTGGTTTTGTTTTACCATTGACGATTTTTGATTTTAATGATAAAGATGCAAATAATTTAAATTATGTTTTGCCATTTACTTATTTTTTGAATAAAGAGAATAAAATGGATAACTTAGAGGAAAAGGCGCGTTTATTCTATGTTGAACTAACTAGACCAGTTTTTCAATTCATATTATTAGCTCCTTATAAAGGAGATGATAGTGGTAGTGTAGAAGGAAAAGATTTAGGTAAATTAAAGTTTATTAATTTGTATAATAAAACTAATAGTAATGGTGAAAATTCTAAAGATGGAAAATCATTAGATAAAGCTGAATCTTTTTACGATTTTATGTGCCAAACTTTGATTAATTTTGATATAAAATTATTTGATATTGATATACCAGATTTTGTTTCTAAAGTTAAAAAACAGCTTTCTTCTAACATTAGTAAAATAAATAATGTTCAAAATAATGAGAATAAAATTGAATATAAATGTTTACCAGAAGAAGTTATAAAAATTTTTAAGTCTAATAAAAATACTGAAAGTAATACTGCGTCATTTAAAGCTAGTAATCAAAATGCCATTGAATTACAAAATGGTACTTTACTTCACGCCTTTTTAGAATCATTAGGGGATTTGAATAATCCTGATTTTTCGATGATAGAAGATTATGATAAGATTAATCCTTCTGGAATTTATGGTAAAAAAATATCTCAAATTGCTATTAATTTCCTTAATAGTGATCTGATTAAAAAATATAAATCATTTGATACTTATCACGAATTTCCATATTATGACGATGAATTAAAGAGTCAAGGCTTTATAGATTTATTATTAGTTAATAAAGCTGAAAAAATGGCTATTATTATTGACTTTAAAACAAAAGATATTTCAAATGAACATTACCCTAAACAACTGGGAATATATAAACAAAATGTTTTAAAGATTTTAGGTAATGATTTTAATGTTAATGCCTATCTTTACTCAATTAATGATAATAAATTTGAAAAAGTTTGTTAAAATATATAAGTTATGGATGATATTAATGAACTTTCTAACTTATCTTTATCAAAAAGTTTAACTTATTTAAAAGATGGTTATATTTTATCTGCTGTAGTTAATAATGTAAGAAATTATTTTATTTATAAGGAAAATGGAATTGTTGTTATTAATTCTAGTTCTAAATATATTTTGAATGTAGATGAATTTAAAACATTATTTGCTAAACAGGTTTTTACTTTAGTGGAAGATGATAATCAATTAGTTGATGAACTAAAAGATAAAGAATATTATTCATGGGGACGTAAAAAGTGATTGTTTTAGTTGATATTGGTAATACATGTTACCATTTGTATTTGAATAAAAAAGATGGTAATAAGGTATATCGTTTTTATAATAAAAGTGAATTAGTAAAGTTCTTTTTAACATTTGATAAGAATGTTTCGTATATTTTTTATATTTCTAGTGTTAATTCTATTAAGAGTGAAATTTTTATTAAGGCTATACCACATACATTTAAAGTTGAAATTAATCTTTTATCAAATACTAATTTTTTGGATAAAACTAAAAAGCTAGGTTATCAAATTGATAATCTTGATGTATTAGGTCAAGACTTACTTTTTGATATTTTAAGTTTACGTGGCCCTTATTTGATTGCTGACTATGGTACTGCCTCTAAATATATTTATGTTGATAAAAATAATAAATTAGTAGGTGGGGCTATTGGCCCAGGACTTGCTTTAATTAATAAGTCACTTTTTGATAATACTGAGAAATTAAATAATTTTAAAATTGAGATTCCATCCGCACTTTTTTCTTTAAAAACTAGCGAATCAATTAATTCAATGACAACATATGGTGAAGCATTTAAACTAATTTCATATTATAATAGTCTTGTTCAGCTTGACCACAATGAAAGTATTAATCTTGTATTAACCGGTGGAGATGGTAAAATTATTAAAGAGGTTTTAACTAAGCTTAGATTTAATGATTTTACATTAGACGATGAGTTGATATTTAAAGGAATGTCAATTGCATTAGAGTTAAACTTATTTTAAAAAGGAGGTTTTATATCATGTCTAGTCAATTTAAGGAATTAGCAGATAAGTATTATTTAAAAGCATTAAATAGTTTAAAAGAGTTTGTTTCTATTAATACTATTAATGACCAAAATACTGTAAGCAAAGAGCATCCTTTTGGAAATGGTGTAGAAAAAGGTTTATCATTCATTGCTAAGTTAGGACGTGAATTAGGTTTCAATGTTGATCGTTGTGATAACTATGTAACTGAACTATCTATTGGTAATGGGCCACTAGTTGATATTTATGCCCATGCTGATGTGGTTCCCGTTTCTAAAACATGGAAAACCGATCCTTTTGTTCCTACTATTATAAATAACGTTATGTATGCTAGAGGAGCTTCAGATGATAAAGGTCCTGGTATTGCTAGTTTATATGCTGCTAAAGCTGTTTTAGATACATTTGGTATTGAGGGATATAAATTAAGAATAATTTTTGGTGGTGATGAAGAAAGAGGTTCTGCCTGTTTAGATCATTATTTTAATGTCTTAAAGAAAGAATATCCTAAATATGGTTTTTCTCCTGATGCTGATTTCCCTTTAATTTATGGAGAAAAAAGCATTTATTCATATTCTGCTTCTTATAATATTCACTTAGAATCAATCGAGCCATTTACTTTTGGTAATGCTTTAAATATTGTTTTAGATGAAGCTAATATAAAATTAGATTCTGCAAAGTATGCGACACAAATTTTAAAATATCAAAATGATTATCCAGAAGTTAAATTAAATTATGATAATGGTATTTTACATTTTAAAGGTCAAGCCGCTCATGGTTCTACTCCTTGGAATGGTGTTAATGCTGGTTTGCATTTATTAAATTTTTTAGGTTTTGTATTACATATGCCTATTTTAAACAGAATTTTTGAAAATTACGAAAGTGGTAATGGTGAAGACTTTAATGGCAATTATACTTCTGAGCATTTTGATTCTTCTTCATATAATGTTGGGAAAATTGCTTATGAAAATGGAAAATTAACTTTATTTGTTAATATGAGATTACCTGAAAATGTTGATGTTAATAAGGCTTTAGATAATTTAAAGAAAGAAACAAAGATAGATGATTTAGTGCTCTTATCTTCTTCAAAAGGTTTTGTTTATGATCCTAAGTCTAAATTTGTTCAAACTTTATTAAAAACATATCAAGAAGAAACAGGTGATCTTACTTCTCAAATGGAAGCTATAGGTGGAGGAACATATTCAAGAGAAACAAAAAATACAGTTGCTTTTGGTATGCAATTCCCAGGAGTTGACACTTTAATGCATCAAGATGGCGAATTCTTAAGACTTGATGATTTTAAAAAAGGCATAGCTATTTATGCACATGCTATTTATGAATTAGGAAAATTAGCTAAAAATAAATAATGAGATTAAGGTTTAAAAAATGGGCACATCCACTAGTTGATGCTCATAAAGATATTGCGTTAGATGAAAATGATTTAGATCATTTACCTTCTTTTGATTACCTTGAAATTGGTTCAGGTTTAGGTGAATTTGCAATTCAAATGGCCTTAAAAAATCCCGATGTTAATTATTTGGCTGTGGAAGTTTGCTTTAATGCATTCGCGGCCTCTATAAAAAAGTTTTTAAACTACCAAGTTGAGAATAATATTAAAATTAATAACTTAATTTTTATAAATATTCCAGCTGAAAAATTGTTTCCTTTAATTAAGGATGGACAATTAAAAAAGATATTCTTAAATTTTAATGATCCATGGCCAAAGAAAAAGCATCATAAAAGAAGACTTACTTATCCGACAAGGTTAGCTCAATATTATCGAATGCTTTCTAAAGGTGGAGAAGTTTTATATAAATCTGATAATGATGAATATTATATGGATTCTAAAAAATATTTTATTCAATTTGGTCAATTTGATGTTACTTTTATTGATGATTATAAAGAATTATCTGAAGATGATGTGATGTCCGAATATGAACAAAAATTTAGAAAATTAGGACAAAAAATTCATAAAATTATTGCGATTAAAGAAAATGATTTATAAAGCAGGACTATATTTTAATTATCAATCTTTTAAAGATACTATAATTCTTGTTATCGATAATGATAAAATTCCTAATAAGATTTTTTCTAATAATGGTTTTGTAGCCTTATTTAATGGGACTGAATTGATTGGTATCAATATTTTTAAGTCTTCTCGATTTCTTAAAATAAAAATTCAAGGATTACTTGAAACAGTGAATCAACCTTTAAAAGATCTTCTCTACCAATTAATTAAAACTTATTTGAATTTAGAAATAGAAGTTATCTCATCACCTTTATTTTTAGCAAAAGTTATCGCTACTAAAAATAATGAATATTTAGTTAGCATTGGTAAACAAGAGGTTTTAGCTAGTTCACTAGAACCACTAGAAATCGGAAATTATGTTTTAGTTACTAGTAAGGATTCTTTTTTATTTGATGGTTCAAGAGCTTACCAACATTTAAAAAATAATGAAAATTATTTAATTGTTGGAAAAGAAGTTGCCTATTTTGATGATTCATTTTTAGGTACATCAAAATTGTTAATTAAAGAAAATGATTAATTTAACATTAGGTGTTCATGATTTAGTTGATTTAGTTCTAAGAAAAGGCGATTTAGATAATCGTTATTTTAATTTGACTTCTATGGCTGAAGGAACAAGACTTCATAATTTATATCAATTAAAAAATGAATCAGAAAATTATGAAGTTGAAGTTCCAATAAAAGGGACTATTGTTTATAAAAATTATGAATTTAATTTAAATGGTAGGATTGATTGTTTAATTAAAGATAAAAATAATTATATAATTGAAGAAATAAAAACCACTAATGATGATATAGAAACTTTTTTTAAAAATAATAAGGAATGGCATTTAGGTCAAGCTTTAATTTATAGCTATTTTATTTTGGAAGAGAAAGAACTTGATCAAATAACAATTCAATTAACTTATATTTCTCAACTTGATCCTAATGAAATTCAAAAATACTATTTTAGTTATTCTAAGGAAAAAGTTCAAAGTGAAGTTAATAAGATTTTAGAAGAATATATAAAATTTTATGAAGTAATTCTAAGTTATAAAGGCGAACGTGACAAAAGTATTGAAAAACTTGAATTTCCTTTTTCTATTTTAAGAAAAGGGCAAAGAGAAGCGATGGAATTTTGTTATTTTACTATTCAAGCTCATACATTAGGTTTTCTTCAAGCGCCGACGGGAATTGGAAAAACAATAGCTACTTTATTTCCTTTTGTTAAATATTTAGGTGAAAAACATTTAGAAAAGATTTTCTATTTAACAAGTAAAAATTCTATTAAAGAAATGGCTTTAAAAACTGTTCAACTTTTTATTTATAAAAAGGCTAAAATTAAAGCAATATCGTTAACTAGTAAGGAAAAAATATGCCTTAATAATAAGAAAGGACATTGTAACCCAGATGAATGTCCTTTTGCAAAGAATTATTATAATAAAATAAACAAATTAATTTTACACGCCATTGAAGAAGAAAATATTTTCAATGAATGTGTTATTTTAAAGTATGCTGAAGAATTTGAAATCTGTCCTTTTGAATTTCAATTAGACCTTTCAAATTATTTGGATGTAGTAATAGGTGATTATAATTATCTATTTAATCCTACTTCCCATCTTATTAGATTTTTTGATATCAATTATGAAAATCCTTATTTACTTTTAATTGATGAAGCACATAATCTCCCTAGTAGGGTACGAGATATGTATTCTACTAAACTTGAATTAAGTCAAGTTTTGTTTGTAAAAAATATTTTAAAAAGTAAAAACGATAAAAAGAGTAAATTGTTATTATCAGATATTGATAGTTTGCTTGAAATATTTAAAAAATATACTTTAAATCAGGATAATAATGAATTTCCTAATATATTAGAAGTA
>DKCH01000036.1 GCA_002449135.1 Caryophanales bacterium UBA6879
ATGCCATTTGCTAAACATATTTCTTTATACTGATTATAGGTATATTGACTTCCTTGATCGCTATGGATAATTAAGCCTTTTATGTTGCCTTCTTTTTTAATAGCTTCGGTAAGTGTTTCTATCACAAATTGAAGATTATTAAATTTGGAAAGATATTTATAGATATTTTATTGATTATTGACTAATAATCTTCAAAGAAATCAACAAACACTTCCTATATTATTAATTGTGATTTTAAATACAGTGATATAATTAGTGACAAAACTAGTGACATATCTGGTTATTGGGAAGTAATATAATAAAATTGTGTTTTTATGGTATATGAGAGCGTAATAGAAGGATTAATATTAGTGATAGTTATGTTGCATAAAGTACTATAAAAGAAAATGATTTTAAAAAAAGGTTCTAATAAATTACATGATTACAAATAGGGGGCTACCAGCGCTTACTTGTCGAACGTGATTTTTCTTTTACCTATCTTATTTTTTTAGAAAAAAGTTAAAGAGAAATAATACCTAATCAACCTAATGGTTAATTTTTTTATCAAACACGTTGACTATTTAACAAATGTGGTTTATACTATTTTTGTAATCTAAAAAATGGTGTTAAAAATAATGATTACAAAAGGAGCAAAAACATGGGACACACAAAATTTGGCAAAATAGTTAGAAAAGAAATGATTGACCATGATGAAAATTTATTATCAATTGCTCAATTATTAGGCGTTACTACATCTTTTGTTTCTGCTGTTTTAACAGGTAGTAAAAGTGTACCAGATAATTGGATAAATGAATTATCTAAACATTATGGTCTAAAAGGCACTAAATATGATGAGTTTTATGATGCTTATTGTGAAGATAAGAAGAATGTTAGAATTGATGTTGAAAATGTTCCGTTAACTCAAAAGAAGTTGGTTTTACAATTTCAAAGAAAGCTTCCTGAATTAGATGAAGATGAGATTCAATCTATCTTCGATATTTTAAAGGAGGCTAAGTAATGGATTATGAATCAAGATCATCTTTGAGCAGAGTACAGATAAGGGAAATTTCTAAATTTGCTAGAAGATTGCTAAAAATTAAAACTGTTAAATTTCCTGTTTTAAAAGCACTTGAAAGGTTAATAGATAAATTCCCTAATAATCTTTATTATCGTATTTTGTCCGATGATGAATTTGAGACAAATGTAATGGCAAAATTAGTTCTAGAAGGTAACGATGTTTATTGCATTAAAATACGTGAAACAGTATATGAAAAAGCAGTAAATGGTGATAGAGCTAGTCTAGGGTTTATTTGTCATGAAATGTGTCATTTTATCTTGATTCATATATTTTATGCTGGTCCAGTATTATATAAATGTGAAAATGGACTAGTCTATGCAAGAAGTCTTAAAGATAAAGAATTGCCACGATATAAAAGTATGGAATGGCAAGCTATGGCATTATGTGGGGAGATAATGATTCCTTATGAAAAATGCAAAAATTACACATTTAAACAAATTGTAAGTAGAACAAATAGTTCTAATGAACAAACTAAATATTTCTTAAGATGGATAGTTAAATCAAAATAACATTATCATCTTAATTGAAAAAAAAGCCCAAACCATTGCAGTGGTTTGAGTCATCTAGACAGCATGCTATGATGCTACACTAAGCACGTTCATTTTAGCATAACTGTCTTAAAAATATCAAGTCCTTTGCGAGATTTCCTCATCAAAAAGGCAAGAAAAATTTTTAAGAATAGGAGGGCTATATTATGCCTATATATAATACTGAAGATTATGTAAAACTTATGAGGCCATTACCTAAAGACTGGCCTAAGGACATTGAAGGAATACCTTTTGTAAAGAAAAGCACAATAGATATCTCTAATATGGATAACGGAAAATGGTTGATTAATTTAAGCAATACTTATTCTGGTGATAAAAATGCTTATAGAAAAATTGTTCATTGCTTTAAAGAAAATAATGAACTGGATCGTTTTTATAATAAGCCATATATGTTGCTTGAAAAAGTTTGTAAATATTATGCTACTTCAACATTAGATTTTGGAATGCACCCTGGTATGGAAAGAGCTCAAATAATTGAGGCTACATTTAAAAATAGGTGGTCTGGTGTCTGGCAACAAATGAATGGACATGAAAGAGTAGCTGTAACTGTTGGATGGGTATTTGAAGATTCTTATGATATTTGCTTTGCTGGAATCCAAGATGGTACTTTATTAATCATATCTACATTAGGCGTCTGCAATGAATTATCTAGAGAAATATTTCTTAATGGTTATAGAGAAATGAGAAAAAGATTTCCTCATTCACAAATTCTATGCATGGGTAATAAATTACCTGAAATGAATAATGATGTTTGTTACATAGATTACAAGCATAGTTTTGGAAATTGGGATAAGTATAGAGATTATTGGCAACCTGCTCTATTCAATTGGGATGGAAAGGAGGCTAATAACGATGTCCTCTAGAGGAAGTTATGCAGTAAATGGCCATGTTACAATAAAAGAATATGCAACAATCTATGTGGATAATGTAGGTGGCAAAATACTTGAGGGAACATCTCCTAAAAGTCATTCGCTACCAGACTATGCTCATACGCCAAATTCTGTTTATATAAAATTAAAACCTGATGGTAAGACATTACATGAAATGCGTTTTTATAACGATAAATGTAATATAATTATAGAAATTGCTTATCACCCTGAACCTAAAATTAATAATGGCGATAGAGAGACAAGTATTGTACATTTTCATATTTATAAGGGACTAGATAGAGATCCCGCTCAAAGAATGGATAATTATCTTGAAATTAAAGAAAAATATGCAAAATATTTAAAGGAGTACGGTTTATATGATAAATGCTAATTTAAGTCAATTCTTAGATACTGGTTGGTTCAATGAGGCAACTTTATATTACAAAGGATATACATATTGGTGTGAGGGTGTTTGGTATCATAACAAAGAAAAACCTATGTATTTTTTCATTCATAGATATCGCTCTGTAATACATCGTGAGGGTGATAGAGTATGGACTTCAAGATTGGTCGAGAATGGGGATGTTGTTGACTATGAAGATACATATTTTGAAGCATGGGGTTATGGTGAAGATGATGTTAAAGAGCAATTCTTAAAAGCTAAAATTTTTGATGGCAAGTCTTTTTGGGAAGTAGAAAAAGAAGTAGCTTGGTATGATGAAGGTTAGAGTTTTATAAATTTAAAGAAGTGTGATTATACTAGTGAAAATTATGTTGTATATTTTACTATATAAAAACAATCTTCAAAAAAAGGTGTTAAAAGGTGCTAACAAATTACACGATTTAATATAAAGGGTGCTAAAATTTTACATGATTACAAGTAGGGGGTGCTAAGCTTGTCGAAATGCTTTATACGCTTACAAATTAAAAAAATGAAAATTGCTGTAATTGTTTTAAAAAAAATTGATTTAACTAATTTAGTAAAAAATTATCCTAATGCCGATTATTTTGGAATAGAAAATGGGGCTATATCTTTAGCAAAAACTAATTTAAAATTCCAAGCTTATGGTGACTTTGATTCTGTTAGCTTAGATGATTTAAATTTAGTAAAGGATAAAGCTTCTAATTTTATAAAACTAAATCCTATTAAAGACGTGACAGATACCGAAGGATTAGTACATTGTATTTATAGTAAATACGACAAAATAATTATTTATAGTGCCATTCAAGGAAAAAGGATTGAACATTTTTTAGCTAATTTAAATATTCTTTATAAATATAATAATGTGGAATTATTAGATGAAAACTCTAAAGTTGAGTTTTTTAAAATTGGCCAATATTATTTTGATTATCTTAATTATCCATATAAGTATTTTTCTTTTTTTACTTATACAATTGCTGAAATAACTTTGAAAAAATTTAAATATGAATTAGATTCATATATGTTAAAACCTTTTGATTCTTTAGGAATATCTAATGAATTAGGAAGTTTAAATGAAGGTGAATTGATTATTAAACAAGGTAATGTTATTGGTATTTTTTCTAAAGATGATCATAAAAAGCAAAATTAATGGACAATAAAAAATTTAAGTGTATAATTAAAATGTCTATATAAGGGGAGCTTATTGGCTGAGAGGTTATTAAATTAACGACCCTAAACCTGATCTAGGTAATTCTAGCGTAGGTATATATTTTCAAAGAATTTATCTTTTAAAATAATAGCCCATGGTTTTCCTTATAAACGATGGGTTTTATTTTTAAAGGAGGAATTATGGATAAAGTAAAAAGAAACTCTCAACTGACTAGGACTATAGCTGAAATTGCTATATTTGCAGCTTTAGGGTATGTACTTGATTTTTTAGCAGGTACCTATTCAAAAGGAATATTTCCTAATGGCGGAAGTATTGGTATAGCTTTAATTTGTGTATTTGTTGTCGCGTTTAGAAGAGGAACAATCGCTGGTGTTACTA
This sequence comes from Caryophanales bacterium UBA6879, assembly GCA_002449135.1. Classification (GTDB taxonomy): domain Bacteria; phylum Bacillota_I; class Bacilli_A; order RFN20; family CAG-288; genus Scatoplasma. The sequence continues at coordinate 4,445 of DKCH01000036.1, forward strand.
CAGGTTTAATTATGGGTTTACTTGATTTAATTGATGGGTTTTATGCTGTAGCTGGCACTTGGTATTATGTTTTCTTTCAAGTTTTTCTTGATTATATTGCCGCTTATTTATTAGCAGGCTTTGCTGGTTTATTTAGACCTTTAATTTTGAAAAATTATAATAATAATACTAAATTGATTTTATATGTTGATTTAGCCTGTTTAATTGGTGGTCTTTTAAAATTTTTGGCTCATTTCTTATCTGGCTATATTTTTTGGGGTAGTGATGATGGAATGATTTGGAGTCAATTCCATGGATTACCTGCTTTATATTCTTTAGCATACAATATTGCCTATATGTTACCTTGTATTATTTTAACTATTGCCGTTTTGGATGGTGTCTTGTTACTAAATAAAAATATTATTTTTGATAATAATGTTTTATTAGCTTTTAGACAAAATAAGGAGATTAAGTAAGATGAAATTAAGTAAAAATCAAATTTATTCATTAATTATATTTATTTTTAGTTTAGCTATATTTATCGTAGGACTCATTGCTTTTATAAGTTCTTATCAATATTATTCAGATGAATATGGTACTGATATTTCTTTTTCAAAAGAATACATGATTCAATTTATTTTGGGTTTAATACTTGCTTCAATTAGCTCTTTCTTATTTTTCTCCAAAAGTGAAAAAGTTTCTTTTTACCTTCCATTAGTTTTAGCTTTTGCGGCATTTATAGTTTCCTTTTTCTATTTTGGCTTAGCTTTTGAAGCTGGTCTAAGTGATGAACAAGAATCAAATAAAATGTTTACTTCATTATTAATCGGTTTCTTTACTTTATTATTTGGTGGTGTATTCTCTTATAAGGCTATTTTAGAAAATAAGTAGGTATAAGACTAACAAAAAAGATTAAAACCATTTATAATAAAGAAAATGGAAAGGGATTTTAATATGTTAGACTTAGTTATAATTGGTGCAGGACCAGTAGGATTATATGCAGCTCATTTGGCCGCTTTACATAATTTAAGTGGTGTTGTTTTAGAAGCACGTGATAATTTTGGTGGTCAATTATCTAATTTATATCCTCAAAAAGATATTATTGATTTACCTGGATTTAGTAGAATTACTGCTCAAGGTTTTATAGATAATCTTTCTAAGCAAATTGATTCTAGAGAAAACCATTTAAAGATTGAATTAATGGAATCAGTTACTAATTTTGAAAAAATAGATGGCGGTTATAAAATTGTAACCTTAAATAATAACATCTATGAAGCAAAATGCATTTTATTAGTAACTGGAATGGGTACATTTACTCCACGTAAAATAGGTTTACCTAATGAAGGACAATTTAAAAATATTGCTTATGCAGTAAAAAATAAAGAAATATATAAAAACAAAAAAGTAGTCGTTTTAGGTGGTGGTGATTCTGCTGTTGATTTAACCTTAATGCTTAATCCACTTGTTTCTGATATTTCAATTGTTCATAGACGTGATGAATTTCGTGCCCAGGCTAGCGTTGTTGATGAATTAAAAGCTAGTAAAGCCCATATTTATACACCATTTAATGTAACTAAACTTATTGGTAATAGTGATGTTTTGACAGGTATTGAAATTACAAATAATGTTACTAATGAAGTAAAAACAATTGAGCTTGATAATCTTATTGTAAACTTTGGTTTAATCCCTGGTGTCAATAAATTTAATGTTGAGAAAAAAGGTCCTAATATTTTAGTTAAGGATTCTTATCAAACTTCTTTAGAAAATGTTTTTGCTATAGGAAATTGTATTAATTATCCTGGTAAAGTTAAAAATATTACTTGTGGTTTAGGTGAGGCGGTTGTTGCTATTACTAAGATCGATCAAATTCTTAATCCAAATAAAAATATTCCTGTTCATTTTTAACTTGTAAATAAAAATTATAATTGCTATTATTCTAATGTTACATTATTTGTAACATTAGTTTTTGGACAATTGGCGTAATTGGTAGCCGCTGTGGTCTTAGAAGCCACTGGATTATTCCGTGCAGGTTCGAGTCCTGTATTGTCCACCATTATGATTTAACTTAGATTTAATATAAAAATAGATTAATGTTTTCATTAATCTATTTTTTTAAAATTTAATTTCTTTATAAAGATGATCATCTATTAAATCAAGTAATTTAATTCCAGATTCATCCATTACCATATATGAATGATGTCCATCCTTAGGTAAGGATACGGAACCTGGATTTGCTAGAATTAAATTATCTCTTTTCTCTAGTGCACCAATATGAGTGTGACCTTGAATAAAGATATCTCCAGGGTCTTTTGGTAAGTTATCAAAA
>DKCH01000014.1 GCA_002449135.1 Caryophanales bacterium UBA6879
CAGTGTCAATGAGAGTTAAATCAGATTTAATAAAATTTTATTCTTTAACACCACCGAGGTTAACACCAGCGGCAAAGTATTTTTGAATAAACGGATAGATAATAATAATAGGAATAATTGCACAGACAATCATTGCATAAATTAATGAATCAGGAGCGTAATTATAATTCCAGCTAGAATAGATTTCCGGATCACTCTCAAACTGATCTAATGTATTTCTAATATAAACTTGTAATGGTACATCGTTAACACCTAACATTTGTTTAGCCCAGAAGTATCCATTCCATCTAGAAATACCGAAGAATAAGGCAACAGTTGCAATAGTAGCTTTAGACATAGGGGTGTAAATTTTGCCCATAATTTGAAATTCATTTGCACCATCAACAATAGCAGCCTCTTCAATTTCTTTTGGAACACCTTCAAAGGCATTTCTTAAAAGAATAATATTGTAAGCAGACATACCCATAGCAATAACAACCATCCACTTTTCATCCATAATACCAACTTTTTGTAAAATTGATGTAGTGTTTTCATAGTTTAAATAAGTTGGAATCATACCTGCAGTAAACCACATTGTAAAGACTAAGGCAAAATTGAAGAACTTGTGTCCAAACAATCTTTTCTTAGAAAGAGCATAGCCACCTAAGATACCAATTAACATACACCATAAAGTACCATATAAAGTGACAAATAAAGTATTTGTATAAGATAGCCAGAAACCTGAATCTTGAACAACACTTTTAAAAGCATCTACTTGTAAATCAACTGGCCATAAAACAACTCTACCTGTGGCAAAGGCTTGATAGCCAGAAAATGATGCAGAAATAGCATAAACAAATGGATATAAACAAATAAGAGCAAAAACTGTTACAAAGAAATAAGCAAATATTTTAAAAGCAATTTCACTTACTCCCATTCTCTTAAAGCCATCTTTTCTGGCTTTATATTTTTTCTTATCTTGAACTTGAGCATTATAATTTGGCATAAATTTTCCTCCTTAATATAATGAAGTTTTAGAAACTTTTTTAGCAATTTGGTTAGAACCAATAACAAGTAACATAGAAATTAAAGAGTTAAACATATCTGCAGCAGCACCAACAGATTGGTTAATACCTGGAGTACTTCTTAAGTGCCAAACATAAGTTGAAATTGTTTCAGCTGTAGAATATAAAGAAGTAGTTGTACCTTCTAATAAAATTACTTTTTCATAACCAATGGTTAATAATTTACCAACTTCAAGAATTAACATAATAACTAAAGTAGAAGTCATACCTGGAATAGTAACATATCTAATTTGTTGAAATTTAGTAGCACCATCCATTCTAGCAGCTTCATAATTAGTAGGAGAAATACCTAAAATTGCAGCGAAATAAACAATTGAACCATAACCAGCTGCTTCCCAAATACCAGTGATTTGATAAACAGCTCTAAAGCATTTAGGATCACTCATTATGGAAATATCACTATTTCCGGTCATCAATTGCAATAACTGAGTAATAGGACCTGGGTATTGAGTAATAACACCAAGATTATTTTTAACCTGAGATCTTAATAACAAAACAGTTAAAGAAGTAATAACAACTGTAGAAACAAATTTAGGTAAATAACATAAAACTTGAGCAACAGCGCGATAACCAGTAGACTTAATTTCAGAGAATAATAAGGCTAAAATAATAGGAAATGGGAAGCCAAATACTAAGCCATAGAAGGAAAGAATAAATGTATTTCTAAAAGCTTGCCAAAAACCAACAGTACTTAAACTACCTTGACTAAAGCCACCAAACATTAATTCTTTAAACCAATATATACCGATCCAATCAGATCCATAAATTTGTTTATTAGAAGCAGGGTTATAATATTTAAAAGACATAACCATAGATCCGATAGGTAAATATTTCCAACAAATTAAGAAAAAGAAGAGAGGAATTAACATTACATATAAACGCCAATCAGTAGAAATTTCTCTCCATTTACGACCCCAATAGCCTTTTTCGATTCTTTCCATTTCTTCATCAGTTGCTCGAACCATTGCCATGTTGTTTTCCTCCTTTTTCATTTAAATATTTATTAATTTCTTCATTTTCTAAATCATATTTTGATTTAGTTTTAGTCATCTTTCGATAATTATCATTTAGTTTCTTTAAATCACTATCTGATAATGTACCTCCATCAAGTAAAGAAATGTCACTAATATCATCCTTATCAGCTAAGCTTTCCAAAGTAGAATAATCATCAATTTCATTTCTAATTCTGCTTGTTGAAGTTCCACTATGTTGTTCTATTAAGTAAGTATTCATATCATAAACAATATACTTTTGCTTAATAGAGATAAAGAATATCAAGGCACCAATTACAATGTTTAACAAATCCCATAAGACAGGTGATGTAATAACACTTAAATTAAGTTGCCCCGTACAAATAAAGCATAAAACTCTGCCAATCTCTACTAATAAGTACCCTAAGAAATAGTAACCGAATAAGAAACTATACTTTTTTACCATTTTATTTTTGTCATATAACTTAAATAAAACCAGGACACCTAATAAAAACATGTAACCAACAGTATAACTAAGAACAATTCCCAAACTGAATTTACCAGAATACATATATGATGTAAGAATAGTTGCAACACCACCAGCAAGGGCAGGAATTACACCAACAAAATTCCATCTATATATAGAAATTAAACCTATTACAACTGAAAAAGAAACAATATAACCATCATATTTCCCGAATGAATTGTAAGCAACAATAATTACTGCTTCCAATAAAATGGATATAACTGAGAATATAAGAATGTCTATTGTTTCAAATGTTCTTTTTGACACGTTCTCGCTTTCTAGATATGCGATATGTGTTGATCACTATCACATACAACAATAATATAATGAAACCGATTACAATTGTCAATAATATACTTTTTATTTTTGCTTTATGCTCAATTTAGATTAATATTATACAATTTTAAAAAGTATTTTTTATCCTATATATATCGATTATTTTTACAACTGAAAATTTCAAAAATTTAATAATTAACTAGCAAACTTTTTTTAAAAAATTAGATGCCTAACTACTAAAAGCGCTTTTAGTAATTACTCAAATATTTTTTATTTTAACTATTTTATTTTTTAAGTGTGCACTTATTATCAAAAGTAAGTGTAATTAAGCAAAAAATTTTAAATTAAATAATGATTTAAAATAACGAGAAATAAAAAATGGAAAGAGGGAATACCCTCTTTCCATAAAAATCTTTTTAAAAATCAGTCTTGTTATAAACAACAGCGGCTTCAGCTAATTCACCGACAATTCTTTGATAAGCACCATCATAGATGTTAACAAAATCATCAAGTTTTAAGCTTTTAACGTATGAAATATATCCTTCTTTTGTAGGTAAGGTTGAGCCATTATCTAATCTAGCACCCCAGCCTCTAATAATAATGGAAGACCAAATATTAGTCTTTCCTTTTGTGTTGTTAATAGCTTCGCTTAAATTATTAAAGTTGTTACTTAAGCTACTAGCTTCAGCTGTAGTTAAAGCAAAGGTGGTAGGTGAAATGTTATAGAACTTATCTTTATTATTCTTGAAATTAACATGTTCTAAAACACCTAATTCAATGGCTTTATTAATGTTATCTAAGCCTGGTTTAGATTTTTCATCAACAGTTTGATATTCCATACCTTGTTCTTTAACTGAACCAATAGGCATAGTAGAACCAATCCAAAATAAATAATAATTAGTATAATTACCATCAGCTAATTCTTTTAATTCTT
>DKCH01000037.1:0-205 GCA_002449135.1 Caryophanales bacterium UBA6879
TCAAATTTCTAAATATGTTGCTAAAAAATTGTTTAAATATAATTTTCAAAATACTGAAGATATAAAAACCTTAGCAGATAAAATTATTTTAGATAATGAACAAATTATAAAAAAAGAAACAGAAAAACTTAATGCTAAAAATCTTTCAATCAATGAAAAAGGTGAAATTATTAAAGATAATGAACCTATTATTGAACTAAGAAGA
>DKCH01000037.1:401-21333 GCA_002449135.1 Caryophanales bacterium UBA6879
TAAAAAACCAAGAGTTTTACTTTTAGATGAACCTTTATCTAACCTTGATGCTCGTTTAAGATTACAAACAAGAGAAGAAATTAGAAGAATTCAAAAAGAAACTGGTATTACTACTGTTTTTGTTACTCATGACCAGGAAGAAGCTATGTCAATTTGTGATGATATAGTAGTTATGAAAGACGGAGTTGAGATGCAAATGGGTCATCCTCAAGATGTCTATAAAGATCCTCATAATTTATTTGTTGCTAAGTTCTTAGGTAATCCTCCTATTAATGTTTTTAAGGGATTTATTAAGAATAATTCTATTTATATAGGTAATGAAAAAATTGTGCATATTAGAACAGATGTAAAAACACTTAAGGATGGTTCTTGTTATGTTGGTATTCGTCCTGAAGGTTTTATTTATGATTCTGATAAGGTTAAAAAAGTTTTAACACTCAATGTTGAATCTATAGTAACTATGGGTAAGGATACTTCTCTAGTTTGTTCTAATCCAAATTTTGTTGGTGAAAGTATTAAGGTAGTTATTGATTCTGATTTTGATGTTAAATTGGGAAATGTTACTTTCGGAATTAAACCTAATAAGATGTTTGTCTTTGATGGTGAAACTGAAGAAAGAATTTATTTAAAGTAATTATGGAAAATAAAAACAATTGGAAAGCTTGGCTTTATCTTGCACCTGTATTAATTTTAATGGCTATATTTACTTTCTTCCCATTGATTAATACTTTTGTTATCTCTTTCTTGAAAGATTATAATTCTTCTACTGGTGCATCTAGTGGCTTTACTTTCTCAAATTATGGTGTTGTTTTAGGACTTATTCCTCGTTTGGAAGGTGGATCTTTAGATAAAACATTTTTATCTTTTAGTGGACCTTCAGCTTTAACTAATACTTTACTTATTACTTTTGTTACTGTTCCTATTTCTGTTGTTATTTCTTTAGTTATTGCAATTTTAATTAATAATATTAAATTTTTACAAAAGTTTTTACAAACTATATTCTTTATGCCTTATGTTACTAACATTATTGCTGTTGGTATGGTTTTTTCTATTTTGTTTTCTTTAAATGGTCCTATTAATAAAATATTTGGTTCTCCTACAGATTGGATTGGTAAAAATGCTACTTGGGGTAGCTGTATGTTTGTTTTATGTTTATATATTATTTGGACCGCTTTACCTTATAAGATTTTGATTTTCTTATCTGGCTTGCAAGGAATTGATAAGCAGTATTATGATGCGGCTAAAATTGATTCTACTGGAAGAGTAAAAACTGCTATAAAGATTACTATGCCTTTACTTTCTCCTCAAATTTTATATATTACTATTACTTCATTTATTGGAGCTTTTAAGGAATATAATGCTGTAATTGGTTTACTTAATAGAAATTCTTCTATTCCATCTAGTAATGTTCCTGATATGTATACTGTTGTTTATTATATTTATGACAAGATTGAAGGTGGAAATACTCAGTTCCAATATGCTTCTGCCGCTGCTGTAATTTTATTTATAATTATTTTGTTATTTACTTTTGTTCAAATGGCTGTTGCTAAAAAGAAGGTGGTTTATTAATATGGCTAAAGTAGCTAATATTACAACTAAATTAAATTTGATTGTTCCAGGTAAAAAGGTTTCTGTTAAAGAGACTGAAAAAAGAGATTTTATTATTAAAATTTTTGTTAAGGTTTTTAGTTATTTGTTTTTAATAGTTTCCGCTATTATTGTTATTTTTCCATTCTTTTATATGATTATGGGTTCTTTTATGCAAGAAAAAGATTTGTCACTTGGAAATATTGTTCCTACTATGGGAAATATTTTTGAAAATATTGCTTATAACTATTCTGAAACACTATCGAGATTTAATTATTGGCGTTATGTAGGAAATACTTTAGTAGTTGGTCTTTCTACTTCTTGTCTTTCTTTATTAGTTACTATTTTATCAGCTTTTGCTTTTTCACGTTTGAAGTTTACCGGGCGTGAAATATTATTTACTTGTTTCTTAGCGACAATGATGATTCCTGGTGAAATGATGGTTATTTCTAATTATATTACTATGTCTAACTTTAATTTAATTGGTCATAATCAAACTACATTCCAAGCTTATACTGTTATGGTTTTACCTTTTATTGCTTCTGTATTTTATATTTATTTGTTAAGACAAAATTTCTTACAGATTCCAAATGAATTATATTTAGCTGCTAAAGTTGATGGGAAATCTGATTGGTCTTATTTGTGGAAGGTTATGGTTCCATTGGCGTCTCCTACTTTAATTACTATTTTTATTCTCAATTTTATTGGTTCATGGAACGCTTATGTTTGGCCTAAGTTAGTTACTAATGTTCAAGATAACTGGATTATTTCTGTTGCTGTTAGAGGTGATACTTTATCTTTATTAGATCCTAATGGTGTTTATATTCCACAGTCTTCTTGGCAATTAGCTGCAACTGTTTTAACAGTCGTACCGTTATTAATTTTGTTTATTATCTTTAGAAAATATATTATGCGTGGCGCTGGCCGTGCTGGTATTAAAGGCTAAAGTTAATAAAAATATAACTTATAGGAGGGAATTTAATGAATAAGTTATTAAAAAAGTCTAAGATCTTATTAGTAGGTACTGCATTACTAGGATTAGTATCTTGCCAACGTACTGAAAGCACTCAAACTGAAGTTATTTGGTGGAATAACTATCAAGTACCTGAAAATCCTGATGATGAAAAAAATAAGACTTCTTCTACTTATAAAGAGTATTATTTTGCTACTAATGTAATTAAAAATTTCGAAGCTAAACACACTGATATTAAAATCAATATGGTTTACAAAGGGAGCTATTCTGTTATTGCTAGTGAAGTTAAGAATGCACTTTCTACTGGTGGTACTCCTAATATTGCTTCTTCTTATGGTGATCCTGTTGCTGGATATTATAATGCCGGTGCTACCTTAGCTATGGATTCTTTAATGAATGATAAGGATAGAGGCTTTGGTAAAGATGCTATTGGTACTTTAAATGAAAAAGGTGAATTAACTGAAACTTTTGAAGATGATCCTGATACTACCTTAGATGATATGAACCAAGCTTATTTAAAGGCTGAAAAAGGTATGTACGGCTTTGCTGATAATAAATTCTTATCTTTACCATATTCTAAATCTGCCGAAGTCTTTGTTATTAACAAATCTGTTTTTGATTTAGAAGGTGAAGGTAAAGCTGGTATTGATAATTATAAAGAAGATGAAAAAGCTGATAAGGATTTAAAATATACTGGTTATAAAGCCCCTGTTGCTGTTAGTAGTAAGAAAAAATATTCTATTCCTACTAACTGGACTGAATTAATTACTACTGCTAGACAAATGAAAGCTGATTTCCCTGAAGCTTTTGCTAAGCAAAAAGATGCACAAGGTAACTTTATTGCTGTTCCTTTCGTTTGGGATTCTGCTCAAAATATGATCATTTCTTTACTTGAAAATATGGGTATTGGTTATACTGATGGCTCTAAGACAAATGTTGCTGATCAAATGGTTTTCTATAAGCAAAAGGATCAAGTTGCTAAATTATTAAAGCAATTAAAGGAATGGAATGATGAAGGCTTAATTGCTACTCAAGATCAATTAAGAATTACTAATGAAGCTAAAGGTTATCATGAATATTCTTCTAATTTATTTGCTAAAGGTACTATCTTTATGACTATCTCTTCAACTGCTGGTGCCAGATACTATTCTAATGATGGTTATACTGCTTCTTTCAATAAGATGCCAACTATTGATAATTCTATCTATTCTGAAGATGAAAATAATCAATTCACTCAAACTTCTAACAAGACTGATTTTAAGGTTATCTCTCAAGGTCCTTCTTTAACTTTCTTTGATAAGGGTGAAAGATCAAATAATGCTGCTTGGGAATTCTATAAGTATTTAACTAATACTGAAAATTCTGCTACTTTAGCTACTAAGACTTCTTATTTCCCAATTAGAACTTCTTCTTATAATACTAGTGCAGTTAAAGAATTACTTACCGCAGCTGATAAAGATATTAAAGATGATACTAAAAAGGCTGATAAGAATAACGCTTATTCTGGTGATGTTTTAAAGCTTAACCAAGAATATACTAAAAACGACAACTACTTCATTTCTGATGTCTTTGATAAATCTAATGACACTAGAACTGCTATTGGTAAGATGATTGATTATGTTTTCAATACAAAAGCTACTGCTGAAAACACCGTTGATCAAATTGTTTCAAAAGCTATTGAAGATGCTTGGACTGCTGTTTCTAAGTAATAAATAATTAATTCTATTTATAATTATGAAAAAGACTTGCTTATTTTGTGGTGAGGTTTTGCCAAAGGATTGTTCAATTTGCTCAAATTGTCATCATGACAACTCTAATTTTGTAAACTTAAGTGAAGAAGATACTCATCTTCTTCACCGTCAGTTACATAAAAATATTAATAGCTGTAATGATAGGAAAAACAGCGGTTTAACTTTTGTCGTAACTGGAAGTATTTTGCTTGTAATAGGCTTAGTCTTTTTATATTTGTCTTTTAGATATAACGTTAAGCATCAAAAGGTTTTTATTCCTGCTTCGGTGGAGTTTGTTTCTTGCGTTGTATGTTTAGTTCTTGCTCTTACTTTTTTAGCATATGGTTTATTTAAATTATTTACTGCTATTAAGAAGAAGAATAAAAACATTAAAATACTTAAATTAACTAAATTGAAGTAAATATGATCTTTAATAACAAAGCAGGCTATTAATTTAGTAGCCTGTTTTTTATTTATTATTGGTAATTAAAAATACTTGATTAAGTTTAAAATTAATGATATGATAAACGTTGCTTAGGGCTAAAAGCGCCTTTTTTGGACGCATAAACCCTTGGTCGTAGGAGAGCAAAGCTCATCTTAACTACGCACGGATACATTAATATAGGAGGATATCACGTGAAAAAAGTTCTTAGAACTATGAAAATCGAAGCTATGGGTGGGGAAGCTAGCCCTGCTAAGCTCGGTCAAAAATTAGGTCCATACGGCATTGGTGGAAAATTCTGTATGAAATTCAATGCTATGTCATCAGAAAGAAAAGGAGAATTAGTTCCTTGCTTATTAACTATTTATGAAGATAAGTCTTTTGACATCGTTTTAAAAACTAGCCCAGTTACTTTCTTAGTTAAGAAGTATGCTAACATTGAAAAAGGCGCTAAGGATAAAGCTAGTGCTAAGGGTACTATTACTAAAGCCCAAGTTAAAAGCATCGCTGAATACAAGATGCCTGAATTAGTCGTCGATTCTTTAGATGCAGCTATTAGAAGTGTCGAAGGCACCATTAAATCTATGGGTGTCAAGATCGTTGACTAAGGAGGATTAGAAGCATGAAGAAATTAGCAAAAAAATACGCTAACGCTTTAAAAGAAATTGAAAAAGGTAAGTTATACACTGTTAAAGAAGCTAGCGAATTAATTAAGAAAACTTCTACTACTAAATTTGATTCTACTGTTGAAGTTTCATTCCATTTAAATCTTGATACTAAACAACCTGATCAACAATTAAGAGGTACTTTAACTTTACCTTATGGTAATGGTAAAACTAAAAAGGTTTTAGCTATTACTGGTACTAAGGTTGAAGAAGCTAAAGCAGCTGGTGCTGATTATGCTGGTGGTGTTGAATTATTAGAAAAGATTCAAAAAGAAAACTGGTTTGACTTTGATGTTATTGTTGCTACCCCAGATATGATGGGACAATTAGGTAGAATGGGTCGTATTTTAGGTCCTAAAGGTTTAATGCCTAACCCTAAATCCGGCACTGTCTCTCCTGATATTGCAACTGCTGTTAAAGAAATTAAAAATGGTAAATTAGCTTATAGAGTTGATAAAGATGGTAATTTACATTTATCAATTGCTAGAGTAAGCTTTGATGCTGAAAAGATTGCAGCTAATTTACAAACTGTTATCGATACTATCGTTAGAATTAAGCCTGCCACTGTTAAGGGTGCTTATATTACTAACCTCGTTGTCCATACTACTATGGGCCCTGCTATTAAATTAGCTTTTGCTAATTAATATAGCCTTAATTAAGTAGCCTCAATATACCCTAGACCGCAGCTGCTTTGCTTAATTTGCTGCCGAGGTAGATTTAGTATATTGTTGCCTATATATTACTTATTTCATGAAAGGATGGAGAAAAATGAATCAAACTATTCTCGAGTCTAAAAAGAAACAAGTAGAAAGACTTAACTTAGAATTATCTAATGCTAAGTGTGCCGTTGTTGTTACCTATCACAATTTAAACGTGAGAGATATCAACACTCTTAGAAAGGACTTAAAAGCCAATGGTGGCAAAATGGAAGTCGCCAAGAACTCTTTAATTAAAAGAGCTTTTGAAGATGAACATTTTGAAAAGCTTGAACCTTTATTAAAAGGTCCTAACGCTTTACTCACTTCTGTAAATGCTACTAGCATTTTATCAAGTGTCGCTAGCTTTACTAAAGCCCACAAAGAGATGGAAGTCAAAGGCGCAATCATTGAAGGAACCTTCTGTGATGCTAAGAAGACCTTATCTTTAGCTCATGTTGGTACCAAAGAAAACGCTCTTTCTATGTTACTTTCTGCTTTACAGACTCCGGTTCGTCAATTTGCTGTCGCTTGTAAGGCAGTTGCTGAATCTGGTAAATTAGCTAACTAATTTAAATTTATTGCAAGCAAAAAAGCCAAAATAGGAGGAATTAAAAATGGCCAAATTATCAAATGAAGAAATTATTTCTTCTTTAAAAGAAATGTCTATTGTTGAAGTTATGGATTTAGTCCATGCTATCGAAACTGAATTCGGTGTTACCGCTGCTGCTGCTGTTGCTGCTGCTCCTGCCGCCGATGCTGCTAAAGCTGATGCTCCAAGCGAAGTCTCTGTTATGTTAAAGTCCGCTGGTGCTTCTAAAGTCAAGGTTATCAAAGCTGTTCAAGCTATCACTGGCTTAGGCTTAATGGATGCCAAGAAGTTAGTTGACTCTGCTCCTGTTGCTGTTAAGGAAAAGATTTCACCTGCCGAAGCTAACGACTATGCTAAGCAACTTACTGATGCTGGTGCTGAAGTCGAAGTTAAGTAAGTTAACTTTATAATCTAGGATAAATTACTCTTAGGGGAAATTTGCCCCTAAGAGATAATTTGTTATTTATAAAGAAATAATTTGCCTGCTTTATAATAATATTTTTGTTTATTTATATAGTGGATTATCTATATAAGTAAACAAAATCCTAGCTGTAGTTAGGCGATGACAATATATGAGGAGAAAACATGAAAACTTTAGAAGAAATTTTTGGTAGAAATGATATCAAGTATTTAGAAAATCATCGTGCTGATTTTTCTAAAATTTCTGGTCAAATCGAACTTCCTAACCTTATTAAGATTCAAACTGAATCTTTTAATTGGTTAATTCACGAAGGCTTACAAGAAGCTTTGTCAAACTTTTTTCCTATTAAAAGTCCTGATGGATCTGAATCTTTAGTTTTAAATTATAAAGGTTTACATTTTGATGAACCTAAGTATGATTATTTTCAATGTAAAGCGGCTGATTTAACATATTCTAGACCTTTACAAGTTGATTTATATTTAAAGAGAAAAGATGGTTCTATTGCTTCTGATCAAATCTATATGGGTGATTTCCCTATGATGACAGATTATGGAACTTTCGTTATTAATGGTGTTGAAAAAGTTGTTGAATCCCAAATTGTTAGATCTTCTGGTGCTTATATGCACAAAGAAGAACAAACTGCTACTGCTAGTTATATTTATGGTGCTGATATTATCCCTCAAAGAGGTACTTGGTTAGAATTTTTAACTGATAAGTCTGATAATATTTTTGTTCGTATTGATAAACAAAAGAAGGTTCCTGCTACTGTTTTACTTAGAGCTTTAGGTATTCAACATGATGCTGATATTTTTGCCTTATTTGGTGATTATAATGAAATGTTAAAGAATACTGTTGAAAAGAACAGTGAATCTTCCATTAAAACTAATAATTATTCTGATCCTGAATTAGAACAATTCAAGATTTCTATTTCTTGCTTAAAAGAAATTTATAGCAAGTTAAGACCTGGTGAACCTATTAGAGATAATGATGTTGCTAGACAAATCGCTAGTAGATTCTTTGCTCATAGAAGCTATGATTTAGGTCCTGCTGGTAGATTTAAGATTAATAATAAATTAGGTATTTATGATCGTTTATTAAATAACAAGATTGCTGAAGACTTAATTTCTAGTGATGGTGAAGTCCGTTTAGAAGCTGGTACTGTTATTACTAAAGATATCTTAGATCAATTAAGAGCTGAACAATTCTTTGAAAAAGGTGCTCATTTATATGAATTCCCTATCTTTGAAAGTTTAGATAATCATAATAAAGTTAATAAAATTAAAGTTTTTGATAAGGAAGATGAAACTAAAGTTTATACAATTGTTGGTAACGATTTAACTGTTAAAGAAGAATATTTAGTTGCTTCTGATATTGTTGCATGTCTTTCTTATTTATTAAATATTATTGATGGTATTGGTACTGTTGATGATATTGATCATCTTTCTAATAGAAGAATTAGAAGTGTCGGTGAATTAATTCAAAATCAATTTAGAACTGGTTTAACTAGAACTGAAAGAATCATCACTGAAAAGATGTCTACATGTTCTGATTTTAATAAAGTTACTCCAAAAGAATTAATTAATATTAAGCCTTTAACTAGTGCTATTAAAGAATTCTTTAACGATTCTAAACTTTCTCAATTGATGGATCAAATTAACCCACTTTCTGAATTAGCTAATAAGAGAAGAATTTCTGCTTTGGGTCCTGGTGGTTTAACTAGAGATCGTGCTTCTTTTGAAGTTAGAGATGTTCACTATTCCCACTATGGTAGAATTTGTCCTATTGAAACTCCTGAAGGTCAAAATATCGGTTTAATTTCTAATTTAGCTTGTTATGCTCAAATTGATAAATATGGTTTTATTCAAACCCCTTATCGTCGTGTTGTAAATTCTGTAGTTACTAACGATACTATTTATCTTTCTGCTGAACAAGAAAAATTCCACGTTATTGCTCAAGCTAACGTTAAGCTTGATAGCAACATGAAGATTATCGATGAAAGAATTTTAGCTAGACAAAATGGTGAAACTGTTATGGTTAAACCTAGTGAAGTTGATTTCATCGATGTTTCACCTAAACAAATTGTTTCTGTTTCTTCTGCTTGTATTCCATTCCTTGAAAACGATGACTCTACCCGTGCTCAAATGGGTGGTAACATGCAAAGACAAGCATTACCTTTACTTAGACCACATGCTCCTTTTGTTGGAACTGGTATGGAACACAAAGTCGCTACAGATTCTGGCTGCGCAATTTTAGCTAAAGAAGATGGTGTTGTAAGCTTTGTTGATTGTAAGAAAATTGTCTTAAAAGAAGGTCCTGAAGCTGTTGATCATGTTTATGAACTTAAAAAGTTTATGATGGGTAGCCAAGGAACTTGTATTAACCAAAAGCCTATTGTTAAGAAAGGTCAAATTGTTAAAAAAGGCCAAGTAATTGCTGATGGTCCTGCTATGGATAATGGTGATTTAGCTTTAGGTCAAAACGTTGTTATTGCCTTTACTACATGGCATGGTTACAACTACGAAGACGCCGTTATTATGTCTAAGCGTTTAGTTGAAGATGATGTTTATACTACTTTACATATTGTTGAATATACTATTGAAAGAAGAAAGACTAAGAATGGTAAAGAAGTCTTTACTGCTGATGTCCCTCAACTTTCTGATCAGTATAAGAAACATCTTGATGAAAATGGCATTGTTATCGTTGGTACTGAAGTTAAAGAAGGTGATATTTTAGTTGGTAAAACTTCTCCTAAAGGTGATACTGAATTAACTCCTGAAGAAAAATTATTACAAGCTATTTTCTTATCCAAAACTAAGGATCAAAAAGATACTTCCTTTAGAGTCCCTCATGGTGGCGGTGGTATTGTTTTAGATATCAAGAAATTCTCTAGAGAAAATGGTGATGAATTAAAACCTAACGTCTTAGAAGCTATCAAGGTTTATGTTGTTCAAAAACGTAAGATTTCTGAAGGTGATAAGATGTCTGGTAGACATGGTAATAAAGGTGTTATTTCTAGAATTGTTAGAGTTGAAGATATGCCTTTCTTACCTGATGGTACCCCTGTTGATATTTTACTTAACCCATTAGGCGTTCCTTCCCGTATGAATATTGGTCAGATTTTGGAAGTCCATTTAGGTATGGCTTGTAAGAAATTAGGTGGCGTAAAAGTTGCTACACCAGTATTTGATGGTATTTCTAATGAAGAAATTATGAAGATGATGAAGGCTGCCGGTATGGATGAAGATGGTAAAACTATACTTTATTCTGGTGAAACTGGTGAAAGATTTGATTCAAGAGTTAATGTCGGTGTTATGTATATGATTAAGCTTATCCACATGGTTGATGATAAGTTACATGCACGTTCTGTTGGACCTTATTCTTTAGTTACTCAACAACCTTTAGGTGGTAAAGCACAAAATGGTGGTCAGAGATTTGGTGAAATGGAAGTTTGGGCTTTGGAAGCTTATGGTGCTGCTCATGTCTTACAAGAAATGCTCACTATTAAATCTGATGATATGGTTGGCCGTAACCAATGCTATGAAGCTATTTTGAAGAATCAACCTATACCTAAACCTAATATGCCTGAATCATTTAGAGTTTTAATTAAGGAATTACAATCCTTAGCTATTGATGTTAAACTCTTTGAAAAGACTGATGATAATGGTACAAAAGAAGTTGATATTTCTAATTTAACTTCTGAAGCTGTTAAATTAGGCCGTAAGATTCAAAAACAAATTCAAACAATGGGTGAAAATGCTTCAAAAGATGAAGATAATCAACAAATTGATGAAGAAGATGTGAAGAACGAAGGCTTATCTGAACATTCAGAAGATGAAGAAGATCTTGTTGATGCTGAAATTAATAATAAATAGGAGGTTAGAAAATGTTCCAATTAAATAAATTAACTGCTATCCAAGTTAAGCTTGCCTCCCCTGAAAAAATCTTAGAATGGTCTAGAGGCGAAGTTTTAAACGCTGAAACTATTAACTATAGAACTCAAAAACCTGAACCAGGTGGCTTATTCTGCGAAAGAATTTTCGGTCCTACTAAGGATTTCCAATGTTATTGTGGAAAATATAGAAAAGCTAGAAGCGCTGGCGTTGTTTGTGAGAAATGTGGTGTTGAAGTTACTACTAAAGCTGTTAGAAGAGAAAGAATGGGGCATATTACATTAGCCTCTCCTTGTACACATATTTGGTATTTAAAAGGTACTCCTTCAAGAATTTCTGTTCTTTTAAAGATGTTACCTAAGCAAGTTGAAGAAGTTATTTATTACGCTTCTCATGTTGTTTTAAATCCAGGTACTTGCGCTAATTTAATTAAAACTCAAGTTTTAGATGATAGAGATGCTAAAGATGTCTTTAGAGTCATTATTAGTGATTTAGTTTCTTCTAATCAAGCTAAAGATCCTGAAAAAGGTAAGCGTTTATTAGTTGATTTACAAAATCCTGATCAAATCTTAGATTTTAGAACTGTTTCTAAATATATTTCTGATGAAACTGGTGCTGAATTTTCTTGGGGTGCTGAAGCTATTCAAAAGTTATTAAGAGAAGTTGATTTAGAACAAACTTTTAAAGATATTCAAGAAGATTTAAAGAATACTAAATCTAAAAATACTTCTGCAAGAGCTAAGCTTTTAAAGCGTTTAGAAATTGTTGATGCTTTTAGAAAATCTCACAATAAACCAGAATGGATGGTTTTAACTGTTTTACCAGTTATGCCTCCTGAATTAAGACCTATGTTACCTCTTGATGGTGGTCGTTATGCTGCTTCTGATTTAAATGATTTATATAGAAGAGTTATCGGTAGAAACTCTCGTTTAAAGAGATTCTTAGAACAAAAGGCTCCTGAAATTATTACTGTTAACGAAAGACGTATGCTTCAGGAAGCTGTTGATGCTTTAATTGATAATGGTAGAAGAACTAAAGCTGTTACTGGTGCTGGTAATAGACCTTTAAAGTCTTTATCTAGTCAATTAAAAGGTAAACAAGGTAGATTTAGACAAAACTTACTTGGTAAGCGTGTTGATTACTCTGGTCGTTCAGTTATTGCTGTTGGTCCTACTTTAAATATGGATCAATGTGGTATTCCTAGAGAAATGGCTATTAATTTATTTAAACCATTTATTTTAGGATACTTGATGACTACTGTTCATCGTGTTTCTACTAGAAAACAAGCTGATAAATTAGTAGAAGAAGGTGCACCTGAAGTTTTAGATGCTATTGAAACTATTATTAAGAATCATCCTGTTTTATTAAATCGTGCTCCTACTTTACACCGTTTAGGTATTCAAGCTTTTAGACCTATTTTAGTTGAAGGACGTGCTATTAGATTACATCCATTAGTTTGTACTGGTTTTAACGCAGACTTTGATGGTGATCAGATGGCTGTTCACGTTCCATTATCTGAAAAGGCTCAAAAAGAAGCTATTGATTTAATGATTGCTAACCACAACATCTTAGGTCCAAAGGATGGTAAACCTATTTGTATTCCTTCACAGGATATGTTACTTGGTAACTATTATCTTACTATGGAAAATACTGTTGAAGGTATGTTAGCTCAAGCTAAATATTACAGACAATTCAATGATGAAGAAGAAGCTTTAAGATATGAAAATTATTCCACTATGGAAGGTCATGTCTATAAGGATGTTGATGAAGTTTTATTAGCTTATGAAAATAAGCAAGTTCATTTACAAAATAGAATTGCTATTAGAGCAAGTGCTGTTCATAAGTCTTACTTTAATAAGGCTATGAAAAATGCTTATTTAATTACTACCCCTGGTAAGTTGATCTTTAACTCTATTTATCCTGCTGATTTCCCATATATTAATGATGCTAATGATACTAAATTTAAGCATACTGGCTTAAAGGATCGTATTTCTACTGATGAAAATTATTTACCTGAAGGCTTTGTTAAATATGGTACTGATATTAAACAAGTTATCAAAGAAACTAAGCTTCATAAACCTATTGCTAAGGAAGAAATTACTAACATTATTACTGAATTATTCTATCGTTATCAAGCTCAAGAAACTTCTGAGATTCTTGATAAGATGAAGAATTTAGGCTTTGATTATTCTACTATTTCTGGTATTACTGTCGCTTTAAGTGATATTTCTGCTAATACTAGTGATGGTTCTCCTTCTCCTTTAGCTAATAAGGAAGAACTCTTTAAGCAAACTGAAGATTTGGTTGAAAAGTATCGTGAACAAGCTGATGAAGGTTTACTTTCTGAAAACGAAAGATATAAGAAAGTTATTAATGCTTGGAATGGTACTTTAAAGATTATTGAAGGTGAAGTTAAGAAATTAATTTCTACTGAAGTTAGAAACCCTGTCTTTATTATGTCTGCTTCTGGTGCGAGAGGTAAGTTAACTAACTTTGTTCAGTTAATTGGTATGAAAGGTTTAATGGCTAAACCTGATGGTTCTGCTATTGAAATTCCTATTAAGTCTTGCTTCAGAAAAGGTTTGTCTGTTTCTGAATTCTTTACTGCTACTCACGGTGCTAGAAAGACTGGTGCTGATACTGCTTTAAAGACTGCTGACTCTGGTTACTTAACTAGAAGATTAATCGATGTTTCTCACGATGTTATTGTTAGAGAAGAAGATTGTGGTTGTGACCATGGTATTGTTATTAGAGATATTATGTCTAGAGAGCCTCATTTTGATGATGAAGCTAAAGGACAATTCCCTGAAGTTGTTGTTAAGTTAGAAAATAGATTAGTAGGTCGTTATACTGTTCATGATGTTGTTAATCCAAACACAAAAGAAGTTATTGTTCCTGCTAATACTATGATTAACGAAGATCAAGCTTCTCAAATCGTTGCTGCTGGTATTAAAGCTGTTGAAATTCGTTCATTATTTACTTGTGAAACTAAAGATGGTGTTTGTATCCATTGTTATGGACGTAATTTAGCTACAGGTAGACAAGCTGAAATTGGTGATGCTGTTGGTATTATGGCTGCTCAATCTATTGGTGAACCTGGTACTCAGTTAACCTTAAAGAACTTCCACTCTGGTGGTGTTGCTGGTGCTGAAGATATCACACAAGGTTTACCTAGAGTCCAAGAAGTTTTAGAAGCTAGAAACCCTAAAGGTGAAGCTTTAATTACTGAAATTAGTGGTGTTGTTAAAGAAATTCAAAATCATGATATTGATAAGAAGATCTACGATATCATTATTGAAAATCCTGATATTACTAAAGAAGATGGTACTTTCGAAACTAAGTCTTATACTACTAACGCTCATGCTAACTTAGTTGTACAAGTCGGTGAAAAAGTTCACGCTGGTCAAAAACTTACTGCAGGTGCTATTGATCCTAAGAAGTTATTATCTGCTACTTCAGTTTCTGAAGTTGAAAATTATTTACTTGAAGAAGTTGAAAAAGTTTATATGTCTCAGGGTATTGGTATCTCTGATAAGCATGTTGAAGTTATTGCTAAGCAAATGCTTAGAAAGATGTTAATTGTTGAATCTGGTGATACTGATTTATTACCTGGTTCCAAAGTTGATATTGTTGACTTTACAAAGGCTAATAATGCTGTCTTATTAGAAGGCAAACGTCCTGCTGTTGGTCAACCTATGGTCTTAGGTATTACTAAAGCCGCTTTGGATACTAACTCATTCTTATCATCTGCTTCATTCCAAGAAACTACTCGTGTTTTAACTGATGCTGCTGTTAAAGGCAAAGTCGATTACCTCCATGGCTTAAAAGAAAACGTCATGATTGGTAAGTTAATTCCTGCTGGTACTGGTTTCTATGGTGATAATGATCTTTCTGATGAAAGATATGAAGGTGAAGATATTCCTACTAATGATTCTGAATCTTCAATAATTACAGAATTCACTACTAAAACAGCTGAATAAAATAATGTAAAGCTATCTAAGGTTATTTACTTAGATAGCTTTTTGTTTTCTATATAAACTAAAAAATATGTTATATGTTAAAATAAATATATGAAAAATGAAGAAGTAATTTTAATTAATGATTTTTATCATCCACCTGTTGAAAATTTGACTGTCGCAATTGATCATTTAAAAACTAATATGCTTTTAGTTTATCCGGCCTTTGTAAGACCTGAGATTAATTCTTTAACTGATTTTAAAGGTAGTATTTCCTATTTAGGTAAAAAGCTTACTAGTGATGATGAATTAAAAAAAGGGCTTAATGATTTAATATTTATTGATTCAGAAATTGATACAAAATATTTAGAAAGACCTATTTATTCTCAATTTTTAGAAGCCTTTTTGGATTCTAATAATCATTTTAAGGAATTATATTTAGAAAAAATAAAAGCTTCTTCTACTGATTTAGAAAAATTAAAGCAAGAAAAACTAAAACATATTGAAAAAATTAATAATAAATACGCTAATATAGAAAGTAAAATAGAAGAACAATCTCAATATGAATTAGCAGAAATCAGAAAATTATTTAAGAAAAATAAAGAGCCAAGTGATGTAGATTCTTTTAAATATCAAGATGATTTAAAACAGGCTTTTGAAAAGAAAAGCAAAAAAATCGCTGAAGTTGAAAAGAAAAAGAAAGATGAAATATCTAAAGTTGAAGAGACATATGATCCAAAAATTAATTCATATTCTACTGATTATCAAAAAATTGAATCTAGAGTTTATAAAGAATTAAAAAAAGAGTATAAAAAATTAAAAAAAGAATTAAATAAAAATATTAAAAACGTTTTGGAAAGCGATGAAGATGTTCAATTAAAAGACGAAAAAATAGAATCTCTAAAGAATGATTTTTATTCTAAAACTTATCTTGATCGTAAAGAAGCAAAAATTAGACTTAATAAATATTTAACATATTTAGGGTTTGAGCCTAATTTATTATTTAAATTTAAGGCTTTTTCTAATTTTACTTATTTGGAAAAAACTAAACTAAAATATCTTTTAGGTATACTTACTAATAAAAGATTTTTTGTGTTAGATTTACTTTCACCTTCTTTAAATTATCCTGATCAAAAAGAATTGATTTCTTTACTTAGTTTAGCCTTAAAACAAAATAAAGAAACATTAATTATTTCTAATAATGTCGATAACATTCAATATTTGGTTGATGATTCTAGAGTTTTTGTTGCTATTGAGTCTAAGACTATTGAGTATGGTTTTAAAAATGAAATTTTAAATAATCCGATGGTTCCTATTTGTAAAAAATTAATTAATAAGGAAGACATTACTCAAGAGGATTTAGATTTAACATTAGAATTAAAAGGAAAATTAGTTTCTATTATTCCTGATCATTATATTTTAGCTTCTGAAACTCAAATTATTGCTTATAAAAGATTATTAAAATATGAACAAAAGATGGAGAAAAAAGTTAAGCAATTAAAAGAAGAAAAAGCTCAAGAAGAGGAAAATAATATTGTCACTCAAACTATTATGGAAGCAGTTGGTGAAGAAAAAAGAGTTAAAAAAGTTGAGAAGCTTTATAAAAATAATAAACAAGATAAAATTAAAGTTTATATTATAGAAAAAAGAGAAAAAGATAATATGTGGGTTATCCACATTGAAAATTCTTCTAAAATTTTAAAGCTTTTTAAAACACAGCATGAAGCGATTAATTATGCTAAGAAGCTTTCTTTATCACAAGCTATAACTATTAAGGTCAAGTCTTCTAAAGGTGATTCTTTTGGTAAATATAAAGTAATTTAGTTTATGAGAGTAAAAATAAATGGTATTACAATGTGTAATACCATTTTTGTTATTTTTTCTTTAATTTGTTTTTCTTAGCGATTTCTTCATAAGAAGCAATCTCTTCTTTAGTAGGGACGAAAACATATGGGATGTTTCTATATAATTCTTTATAGTCAAGTCCATATCCTACTAAGAATTCATTTTCTTTTAATACTAAGCCAGCATAATCTATATTTACATTTACTTTTCTAATAGATATTTTATCAATCAAAGTTACTATAATTATTTGTTTTGGTTGATATTTATCAGTGATAAAATGTTTTAAATAGTGCATAGAATAACCGGTGTCTACAACATCATCAATTAAAATAACTGTTCTATTTTTAACATCTAAAGTTAAGTCTTTTTTCAAACTGATAATACCAGTTGATGCAGTTCCATCATATGAAGAGATTTGGATGTAGTCAGTAATAATAGGTATTTTTACTTCTTTGATTAAATCTAAAGCAAAATTTAAGCCACCTTTCATAACACCTATGAAGACTGGAATTTGTTCATCATCTTTTAAACGCTCAGAAAGTTTGCTACCAATATCTTTGCAAATATCATGAATTTGCTCTTCAGATAATAATACTCTACTCATAATCTCCTCCTTTTGAAAGATATAAATATTATATATGATTTATAGGAAAAATTGAAAAGCTTTTAATTTTTTGAAATCGCTTACTATTACTTTAAAAAATAACTAACATTTACATTTAGATTGTAATAAAATAGTCTAGTTAATAAAGGAGACAGGATGAAACAGTTTTTTGGATACTCTAAAAAGGCAGAACAAGAAGATAAAATAGATTCGCGTAAAACATTAAAAATTTACCTTGCTTGTTTAAAACCTTCATGGAAATATATTATTTTAGCTTTTATTTTTCTAGCTATGGATGCGACTTTTGAAATGCTTATTCCGTATTTTTCCGGTTTATTTATTTCTCAAGGGTTGGAAGGCTATGGGGCAATGGTTGGTTCTCAACCACAACCTATTATTGCTGGGCAAGGATTTAATCAACCTGCAATGAATCAAATATGGCTTTATGGTGGTTTAATTATTGGTTTAGCTTTCTTGGCAATTTTTTGTCAATGTTATGCAATGAAAGTTGCTGCTAAAATTTCTTCTGATTTTGTTGAAAGATTAAGAAATACTTTGTTTTGGAAAATGGAAGAATTTTCTTTTTCTAATATTGGTCATTTTCCAGTTTCTAAATTAACTACTATGCTTTCTAATGATTGTAATAATGTTAGATTTTTTGTTTTAATGTGCTTAAGAGCGGGATTTAAATCACCTTTAATGATTTTAATTGGATTTATTTTAATCTTTTCTCAGAACTGGTTAATTGGGTTAATTGCTTTACCTTTCTCTGTTATTTCTTTTATTTTTATGTGTTATTTAATTAGAAAAACTAAGCCTCAATTTATTCAAACTCAAAAATCTATAGATAATGTAAACTGTAATGTTGAAGAAGATACTGAAGGTATTAGAGAAGTTAAAGCTTTTTGTCGAGAAGATTTAATGGCTAATAAGTTTGGTAAAGCTAATCAAGAGTTAACCAATGTTTCCTATGTAGCCTTTGCTAGAATGGCTATTGTTACAGCAATTACTCAATTTGCTGTTAACATTACTGTTGGTGTTATTCAATTAGTTGGTGGCTTTGATATGATTTATACCATGCAAGATAGTAGTCTTTGGTTAATGTTTAACAATGGAAAAATATTTGATGCTGGTGAATTATCAATGTTATCTAATTTTGCTGCTAGTTTAACTATGGCTTTTTCTTTCTTAGGAATGTTACTTCAAATATTTGGACGTGCTGAAGCTTCAAAAGAAAGAATTGATCGTGTTTTATGTGAAAAAATTGATATTTCATATACTCCTAAAGAGAAAACTAAAGATTTTGATCCTGATAAAATTGCAACAGGTGATATTGAATTTAAAGATGTTTGTTTTACTTATGTAAATGACTTAAATAAATTAGCATTAGGACCGATAAACTTAAAAATTAAAAGTGGAACGACTTTGGGTATAATTGGTGGAACTGGGTCAGGTAAATCTACTTTAGTTAATTTAATTCCTCGTTTATATGATGCTTCTAAAGGTGAGATTTTAATTGCTAATCACGATGTTAAAGATTATTCTTTGCAAGCTTTAAGAAATGATATTGGTGTTGTTTTACAAAATAATTTACTTTTTACTGGAACTATAAAATCTAATATTTTATGGGGCAAAAAAGATGCTAGTGATGCTGAAATTTGGGATGCTTTAGAATTAGCTCAAGCTAAAGAGTTTGTTAATCGTTTTAATGAAAAGTTAGAAACTAGTGTAAATCAAGGCGGTAAATCAGTTTCTGGTGGTCAAAAACAAAGATTATGTATTGCTCGTGCAGTTATTAAAAAGCCAAAGATTTTAATTCTTGATGATTCTACTTCAGCTTGCGATATGAAAACAGCACGACTTATTCATCAAGGCTTAGCTACAAAATTAAAAGAAACCACTACATTATTAATTTCGCAGCGTATTTCTTCAGTTAAAAATTGTGATCAAATTTTAGTTTTAGATAATGGAAAAATTGTTGGTTTAGGTAAACATGAAGATTTACTTAAGAATTGTGAAATATATAAAGAAATTAATGAAATACAAGCTAAGGGGGTAGAATAATGAAAGATTCTTATCAATTTAAAAAAGAAGGCCCTGGATTTAACGCTTATGGTGAAGGCGGAGTAATTAATGATGTAAAAATTCAATATTCTTGTGGACCAGATGAATTTAAAAAAATCAATGCCAGTTATACTAAAAGAAAAAAAGGATATGGAAAACCACAGCATTCTTGGAAATCATTGTTTAGAGTTTTTAAGTATGTATGGCCTGATAAGTATCGTTTATTTTTTGTCTTATTTGTTACTGTTATTGCTATTTTGGTTACATTAGCTGGTGCCTTTATTTCTGCACCTTTAGTTGATTCTTTACTTACTCCAGCTATTAATAGTTTAAATAATTGGTCTACTATTTCTTTAGAGGCTTATAAAGCACAAATTGCTGAGCAATCTTTTGTTTATCAATATTTATTTAATTTAGTTGATTGGAACAGTGTTAATGCTGTTAGTGAGGCTCTAAATGTAGTATTTTATTTATCATTTGCTATGTTTGGTTTGTACATTTTAGCTTTTGTTTTAAATATATTTCAAGCGCGTTTGATGGTTGGTATTGGAACTAATTCTTTACAAAGAATGAGAAACGATATGTTTGTTAAATTACAAAAATTACCTTTAAAATACTTTGATTCAACTTCACATGGTGATATTATGTCTCGCTTTACTAATGATGTTGATAATATTTCTATGCTATTTATTAATGGAATGTTAGAAATTTTTACTTCTTTAATTATGCTTTTAGGTATTTTGGTATTTATTTTTGTTTTAAATTGGTTTTTAGCGTTATTTGCGGTTTTTATTGAGGTTATCGCTTTATTAATAGTTGCTTTTAATGTCCATCGTTCTGTTTCTGCTTTCTCGGAAACACAAATTTCTATGGGTGAATATAATGGCTTTTCAGAAGAGGTTTTGTCAGGTTTAAAGGTTGTTAAATCATTTTCTAAGGAAAAAGATATGTCTGAAATTTTTAAGTCTATTAATTATCGTCATACTTATCATAATAGACGTTCTGTATATCTTTCTTCTATTAATATTCCTATTGTTAACAATATTAATAATATGGCAACGGGTATTATTTCTCTTATTGGTGCTTTAATGATTATTTCTGATAGTAGTATTCCAGGTGCTGATTTTACTATTGGTGCTTTAATTTCTTTTGTGGCTTTTTTAAGAATGTTTGCTCGTCCATTTAATTCAATTTCGAATTTAATGACTATGGTACAAGCGGCTTTAGCTGGTTCTGAACGTATTTTCCAAATGATGGATCAAAAGACTGAATCTGCTTTAAATACTAATAAATGGCATTCATTTAAAGGAAAAGATGGTAAATATTATTGGACAGATGGTAAAGAAACTAAACCTGTTTTAGGTGATGTAAAGATGGATAATGTTTATTTTTCTTATGTTAAGGATCAACCAGTTTTACAAGATATTACTTTATATGCTCATCCTGGTCAAAGGATTGCTTTAGTTGG
>DKCH01000037.1:21407-27128 GCA_002449135.1 Caryophanales bacterium UBA6879
TCTATTTATATTGATGGTATAAATATTAAGGAAATTGATAGAGTCTCTATGAGACGTTCTATGACCCTTGTTTTACAAGATACTCATTTATTTAGTGGAACTATTTTTGATAATATTCGTTTTGGAAGCTTAAAAGCTACAGAAGAAGATTGCAAAAAAGCCGCTAAAATTGCTTGTGCTGATTCATTTATTGAAAAGTTACCAGATGGTTATAATACTGTAATTTCTGGCGCTAATGCTGACTTATCACAGGGTCAAAAGCAACTTATTTCTATTGCTAGATGCGCTGTTTCTAACCCACCAATATTGATTTTAGATGAAGCTACTAGCTCAGTTGATACTCGTACTGAATCTTTAATTTCTAAGGGTATGGATAATATTATGAAAGGCAAAACAACTTTTGTTATTGCACATCGTTTATCTACTATTCGTTATGCTGACTGCATAATGGTTATGGATCATGGAAAAATCATTGAAAGAGGTAACCATGATCAATTATTAGCCTTAAAAGGAAGATATTATGAACTATGGACAGGAAAAGCTGAACTAGATTAACGAAGTATAATTTTATATTCACCGGTATTAGTTTTGATATAACTGATATCGGTTAATTTTTCATCGTAAATAATTTTTAATATTTCTTCCATATCACTAGACCATTCTTCTTTTTTTATTTCTGAGATTTTTTTAAAAGCTAAATGACCTTCATTAGAATCTTTTAAAGTATTTGAAAAACTTGTAGCTTTATAAATAAAAACTAAATACATGTCTTGACCTTTATCACACTTATATTCCATTATTCCTTTCAAGACTGGATTTTTAATATCTAAATTAGTTTCTTCTTTTACTTCTCTAATAATTGAAGAAACTAAGTCTTCACCTTTTTCTACATGTCCCCCAGGTAAAGTGTAACCAGGCCAGTCTTTTTTGGTTCTTAATTGAAGTAATATTTCACCTTTATTGTTTTCAATAAGGCACATATTTGTTAATTCACAATTTAATGTTCTATTCATATTATTTATTATTTATATAATGCATACAATCTATAATAATTATATTAACAATATGCGCTAATCTTTTAGCTAATTCATCTTTTGAATAATCTACTTTTTTCTGCAAAAATGGTATTAAAAGACCAGCTGCTCCAGAAATTATAAAATTAAAAGTATCATATAGATAACTAACAAAATTAGGATTTTTAATATTTTTAACTATTGGAATAATGTATTTTGATTCGATAAAACTTTTAATTCGTTTTAAGAAACCTGATTCAGAAATTTCAGATCCTATTATTAAAGCAATAGTAGAATTAGAACAAATTAATTCAATTAGTTTAAGAAAAAATTGTTGATCTAAAGCAGTAATATGAAGATTTTCAAATTGAACTTCTATTTCGTAAATAAAATCATCTTCAATAGCAGAATAAACATCAATAATGTCAGAAAATTGATTATAAAAAGTCCCTCTAGCAATATTAGCGTGTTTACATAATTCTAAAATTGTAATACTTTTAATGTTTTTAGTTTTCAATAATTCAACTAATGATTGTTTAATTAGATTTTGAGTATAGCGGGATCTCACATCTATTTTTTTGTTTTTAATTTGATTAGACATATGTTTATTAATTACACAATTGTATTATAATACTTTTGGGGGTCTTTTTCTAGGTACTATGTCTTCTTTAATTGTTTTAAAAAATGTATGTAAATATTTTAATATGGGAAACAATATTATAAAAGCTGTTGATAATATGTCTTTTGAAATAAATTCAGGAGAATTTGTTGTGATTTTAGGCCCATCTGGTTCAGGTAAGACTACTTTGTTAAATCTATTAGGTGGGATGGATAAGATAACTAGTGGTGAAATAATTGTTAATAATAAAAATCTCGGTCAATTAAATAAAAAGGAAATGACCTTATATAGACGTAATGATGTTGGCTTTGTTTTTCAATTTTATAATTTAATGACTAATTTAACAGCTTTAGAAAATGTTGAGCTCTCAACAGAACTTTGTAAAAATTCATTAAATCCCGTAGAAGTTTTAACACAAGTTGGTTTAAAAGATAGATTAGATTATTTCCCTAGTCAACTTTCTGGTGGTGAGCAACAAAGAGTTTCAATTGCTAGAGCTATAAGTAAAAATGGTGAATTATTACTTTGCGATGAACCAACAGGGGCTTTAGATTATCAAACAGGGAAAAGCGTTTTAAAAACATTATTTGATTGTTCTAGATTACATCATAAAACAGTTATTGTAGTTACACATAATTCGGCTTTATCTGAAATGAGTGATAAATTAATTAGGATAAAGAATGGTCATGTTGAAAATATTACTATTAATAAAAATCCTAAAGATATTATGGAGATTAAATGGTAATGAAAAGCTTTACTAAATCAATTTTAAGAGACTTTAAAGCAAATATAGTAAAGATGATTTCTTTGGCTCTTATCATTTTTTTGGGTGTTTGTTTTGTAACTGGCTTAGGGAGCTTATCTTCTGTTATTAAAAATTCCTATTCTAATTATTTAAAAAATACTAATTATATTGATTTAACTATTATGAAAAATAATTCATCATCTTTTACTCAAAAAGAAAAAATATTTTTTAGTAAAAATAAAGATGTTGAAACTTATAGTGAATTAAGGATGTTTGAACTTCAAGATAATAATTTAATAGATAGAATATATATTCAAAATAGTGATGATTTTAACAAATTTTATACATTAGTAGAAGGCTCTTTTCCTATTTTAGAAAATCAAGTAGCAATAGATAGAATCTCTTCAAAAAATGTAAAAATTGGGGATAAAATTAAAATTAACATTAAAAATAATATTTTAGAGAAAGAGGTAGTAGGAATAATTTCTAATCCACTTTATTTTTCAAAAGAAGATGAGCCATCTTTTTTGAATAGCAATATAGCTTTGAATCATATTTATTATTTAAATGACAAAGCTTTTGATTCTTTTGGTAGTACATTTTCTAATTTGATGCTTTATTTAATTCCAATTAATACTATGTTTATTCATATAGTAAATTCTTCAAGTTATACCTTTTTTAATTCAAGTTATGAGGATTTTATTTCAGAAAAAATAAAAGATTTACAAAAGAATGATTTTGATTTAACTTATATAACATTTAATGAAAATAAATCTTATCAATTAATAGAAAATTATACAAATAAAATAGATGTAATAGTTCTAGTTTTTCCATTGTTTTTTGCTTTAGTTACAGCTTTAGTTGTTATGACTTCCATGTCAAATATGGTAGAAAATGATCGAAAAATTATCGGATGCTATAAGACATTAGGCTATAGTGATTCTATTATCCTTTCTAAATATATTTTCTTTGTTTTAGCAATTTCTATTATTTTTATTATTTTAGGATTAGTAATTGGATTATATTTATTACCTGGAGTCATTTATCCCGCTTTTGATGGTAACTTTTATAATCCTAAAATAAGTTTAATGTTTAATCCTATTTTAGGTCTAATTTTCTCTTTAGCTTTGATAGTTATTGTTGTTTTACAAACTATTTATTTAGTAAAAAAATCATTAAAGGAAGAACCAGCTTGTTTACTTAATGCTAAAGCTCCTAAAGTTGGTAAGAAAATTCTTTTAGAAAAAATACCTTTTATTTGGAAACATTTGTCTTTTAAATTTAAATCTATGTTTAGAAATATTTTTAGAAATAAAAAGCATTTAGTATTAACTATTATTTCTGTAGCTGGATCTACTGTTTTAGTTTTTGCTGGTTTTGCTTTAATTGATGAAGGAAAAGTCATGGAAACTAGTCGTTATAAAGGTATTTCTTCGGCTATAAGTCAAATTGCTTTAGTAGTTATTATTTTTGGTTTATTATTAGCGGCTTTGGTTATTTATAATTTAACTAATATGAATATATCTGAAAGAAAGCGTGAAATTGCAACATTAAAAGTTCTTGGTTATCAAGACTATGAGGTGGTTTTATATATCTACCGTGAATTGTTGGTTTTAGTAACTGTTGGTATATTATTTGGTATTCCTTTAGGTCTTTTATTGGTTTATTTTGTATTTTCTTATCTTGAATTTGGTTCAATTAAAGACATTAAAATACAAACATATTTTATTTCTGTTTTTTGTATTTTTACTTTTATTATATTATCTGATTTTTTACTAGTAAGAAAAATATTAAAAATTTCAATGACTTCTTCTTTAAAATCTAATGATTAGTTGTATCTTACTATTTATTAAAGTAATTTTGGTGTAAAATTTTTAAGTATGATTTATTTAGATTACGCTGCAAATTATCCTACTAAGAAAGAAGTTTTAAATAAACTTGTAGAAGAAGAAACTAATTTTTATGGCAACATGAATTCTTTACACAAGTTAGGTCAATTAGCTAAAGAGGAATATACTAGGATTGATAATGAGTTCCGAAAGCTTTTAAATTTAGATCAAGAACATGAAATTGTTTATACCTCTTCTGCTAGTGAATCTAATAATTTAGCTATTAAAGGAATTTTTAATTCATATTTTGCTTTTGGGAATAAAATACTTTCTTCGGAGTTTGAACATTCATCTACTAATGCTGCTTTAGCTTACTTAAAGGATCAGAATGCTTCTATTGATTTAATTAGGACTAAAGAAGATGGGCAAATTGATTTAGAAGATTTAGAAAATAAGCTAGATTCTAAAGTGATTTTAGTATGTCTATGCTTTGTTGAATCTGAATTAGGGACTATTCAAAATATTAATAAAGTTGCTAGTATTGTAAAAAAATATCCACATGCTCATCTTTTAATTGATGCGACTCAAGGAATTACTAAATTTAATATAGATTTAAATTTATTTGATTTAATTTCTTTTACTCCGCATAAATATGGTGGGTTAATTGGAACAGGTATTTTAGTAAAAAGAAAAGATGTGGTTTTAACACCTCTAATTCATGGTGGACGTTCTAATACTATTTATAGGGCTGGTACTGTTCCACTTTCTTTAATTGCTTCTTCTTATTATGCTACAAAGCTAGCTATGGAAAATAAAGATAAGAATTATTTATATGTTAAGGAATTAAATAATTTTTTACTTGGTGAGTTAAAAAATATTAAAACTATTCATATTAATTCTTTTAATGAAAATCCTTATGTTGTTAATTTCTCAGTTAAAGGAATTAAAGGCTATGAATTAGTTAATAAGTTTTCTGAAAAAGGAATATGCATCTCTCAAAAATCAGCATGTTCTATAATAAATACGCCTTCTAAAGTTATGATGGCCATTTACCATAATAAACAATTAGCTTTAGAAAGTGTAAGAGTTTCAATGTCTAATTTAACTACAAAAGATGAACTAGTGACTTTTGTCAAGGTTCTAAAGGAGATAATAAATGCCTAAGAAGGAAATGGAATTTTATCAAGAAGTTGAACATGGTTTAATGACTTCTTATCGTTATAAATTATGGAATCCATTTATTAAAGGAATTAAACAATTTTCGTTAATTAATGAAGGTGATAGGATTTGTGTTTGTATTTCTGGTGGTAAGGATTCTATGACTTTAGCTAAATTAATTCAAATCTTACATCGCTATTCAGAAGTTCATTTCGATGTTAAATATTTGGTCATGAATCCAGGTTATAATGAAATAAATTTACAAACTATTAAGAATAATCTTCAACTTTTAAATATTGATGCTACTATTGTAGAAACAAATATTTTTGCAATAGCTAATTCTCAGGAAAAGAGCCC
>DKCH01000003.1:0-2481 GCA_002449135.1 Caryophanales bacterium UBA6879
AACACTCGAATAGGTGACTATTTTATGACAAAATTAATTAGAAAAATTTACAAATTTTATGAGAGGATTTGATAAAAATGGGGCCAGAAGAAAAAGCTAGATTAGTAATAGATCAAAAATTAAATGATTCTGGTTTTGTTATCCAAGACATGTCAGAATTTAATCCTACAGCTTTGCTTGGAGTTGCCGTTAAAGAATATCCTACTGATACAGGTGAAGCGGATTATGTTGTTTTTATTGATGGCTCTCCTGTTGGAGTTATTGAAGCCAAGGCTGGAAATAAAGGCGATAACTTATCCACTACAGAAGTGCAAGCATCAAGATATGCTACAAGCAAATTAAAATGGGTTATCAATAATAAGCCTTTGAGATTTATTTGGGTAGCTACTGATGAATTAACTTTTTTTGCTGATACCAATGATGTATACTTAAATTGTTCATACTGGAGGGTTTATGAAGAAAAACAGGTACCGTCTAATTAGCGTTATACTAGGTTTTGTAGCTACAATTGGCAGTTTTTTTATCTCGTATTATTCACTTACAGAGTTGAATAACCAGTTTACTTTCATTTTTACTTTTATAACATTTGTTATTTCGTTATTTGGAATAATGACAATTTTTTTATTAACTAAGGAGGAAAAATAATAATTACAAATTTTATTTTGGCATTACTTTGTTCAGCTGCGACTTTATCAACACCATCCAAAGTAGAAAATAATTCAGATTATAAATCGGATATTTCGTGTAATATGGAAACTCTTAATGTCGCTTCCAATGAAGTAACAATTGACGATTATGAAAACTTTAGTTTAGATAAAGACTTTGTTGAGAATTCTGCGTATGTTCTCTCTCAAAAAGAAATTATTGAAATTCCAGAAATTACTTATGAAGCACCTAAGGGATATTATTTTTCAGATAACGGTGAAATTGCTCAGTTTTCAGATTCTGTTTATAAAAACGATACTTATACAGAACCAGGAGGCTATGTTACACTTACAACAACTGCTTATCAAATTGGGCTTTATGACGGTAATGTAGTCTATAGAATTACGTCACATGCAGAACTAAATAAAAGTTTCTTTTTTACGCAGAATGATAATTTAATAATAAGAACTGGTGATAACGCTGTTTTTTATGATAGGATTGAATGTAAAGGAACGTCATCTATTTACGATATTAAAAATGGGCATAATTTTCTCTATGATTATGAACTAACACCTGTTTTTTCTAAAGGTCCAGGCGTTTTATATGAATTTAATGTGATTCAAAGTACTGGCCTAGGCGATACATATAATCCTAGACAAACAATTGTTGATGGAGATTATTATTTAGTTGCTACAAATACTACATCAGTTCAATCGGTTTATGTTCATAATCAAAAATTATTTACCGATTCATTATCATTTTCTTATGGTCCAGTTGGTATAAATATTCCGTTAGGAGGGACTGAAGCAGCAATATATTATGCTACACCTCTCACTTTAGAAGGATATGATGATGTCATAACTCGACAAATACATACTATAAAGCAAGCGGACTATGGGTTTGAACAACAATATTTTTTCTATAGTAAAACGGCAAGTCATGAAATCGATGGCTTATCATTTACAACAAAGAGATTAAGGTGTGGATATATTGAACAAGAATACATTAATTTATCTGCTCAAAGACAAAATGCCGGAAAAGCTTATTTAGAATTCACATTTGCCAAACCAGTTTTTCATGTATCAACTCAACTTGCTTTTTGGAGTGCAAATGAACAATTTAAAGAAGGTGACACTGCATATGTACAATATTTAGATGAAAACAATAACTGGATTACATTGTTAGATATGTTGAATACTGAAGATCCATTACCTACTGATAGAACAGCTCCTAAGCGTTATAATTTTCAAATCATTCAAGGCACAACTGGCATAAGATTTTATTCTCATACTAATAATCCAACCGCAGATAGGAATAAAGGAAGAATTTGTATTGGTGAAACAAAATTCACAACTTATAATATCTAATCCAATATTCGCTGTATAATTACTTTAAAATAATATAAGGATGCACCCAAAATTAGACTTTATGCATCCTTTTTATTTTTATAAATTAATATAGATTCTACTCAATTTTTTGATATTTTATTAAGTTTTTCTAGGTATACCACCCACCTAATTCAAAAATAAGCCTTGGGGTACCGCACGAGGTGGACTTGCAAAAATTACGAGCCAAAATTTTAAAAATCTTAGAAAATTTGAAAATTATTAGAAAATTAAGGTAGTTAAAGTTATTTAAAAGTAAAAACTAAAGAAAATAAATTGATAATTCAAACCTAAATTATAAATAAAATCGCTACTTAAAGGGGCTAAATAGGGCTCCTTTTTTCTTATTAAAAAAGTGTACTTATTAACTTGCTATTATGTCTTTTTAGAGTGATTTATATATGTGCGAAGGGTAAAGAAACACACCTTCACTTAAAGGAGATTAATACAA
>DKCH01000003.1:2600-7880 GCA_002449135.1 Caryophanales bacterium UBA6879
TTCATGATTATTACGACACTCAAGAAATTAAAGCACCAGATGGTAGAAAATGGAAAGTGATGTATGACGGTTCACTTCATTGCCAAAGAAAAGTAAATGGTGAAATAGTTAATGTTACAGGGCTTTATTCTTGCGAGCTTGTTAGTCCAATCCTTACTTACGATAAAGATATCAATACACTTCAAGAGATAGTTAGACTTCTTAGAAAAGCTGGTGGATTTACAAACGGGAGTTGTGGCATTCATGTTCATCTTGATGGAAAAGATCATGATGTAAGAACACTAAGAAACTTAATAAATATCATTGCTAGTAAAAATGACCTTCTTTATAAGGCTTTAGAAATCAAACCAGAAAGAATGAGATTTTGTAAGAAGATGGATGAACACTTAATTAATGAGATCAATAAGAAGCATCCTAAAAGCATCGATGAATTAGCTAACATTTGGTATGAAGGCTACTATGGAACTAGAAATACTCACTACCATGATTCTAGATACCATTACTTAAACTTGCATTCTTTCTTTACTGGAAACCATACCGTTGAGCTAAGAGGATTTAATTCAGAGTTTCATGCTGGAAAGGTTAGAAGCTATATAGTCTTAGCACTTGCCTTAAATCATCAAGCTCTAACTCAAAGATGTGCATCTTCAAAAAAGCCTCAAATTGAAAATGAGAAGTTTGCTATGAGAACTTATCTTAATCGAAATTGGCTTGATAGGTTACGATTTTAAAAACTGCCGTGAACATTTAACTCAAGCATTAAGTGGTTGTTTTTCTTGGAGATTTAATAAACCTATAACACAACAAGGAGCAAATTAAAAATGAAAAAGTATTATTTAGCTTATGGCTCTAATTTAAACCTAGAGCAAATGAAATATCGCTGTCCCCATGCTAAAAAAGTAGGAAGTTATCTTCTTAAAGACTATGAATTGGAGTTTAGATACTATTTGACAATCAAAAAGAAGAAAGGGGCGATAGTCCCTGTTGGGATATTTGAAATCGATGAAGTAGATGAAAGACACCTTGATTCTTATGAGGGATTTCCAAAACATTATAGAAAAGAAACTTTCAATGTTGAACTTGATGGAAAACCTATTGAGGCAATCATTTATATCATGAATGAAAAGATAATAGGAATAACACCTCCATCAATTGACTATTTTAATGTTTGTTTAGAAGGGTATAAAGATTTCAAATTTGATGATTCATATTTGTTTAAAGCTATGGAGGAATACTAAAAATGAATAATATCTTAATTCATAATATTACAAAGAAAGATTACTGCTCTATTTGTCATAAACCATTAGGCAAGTATTCTAATAATGGAGCTCCTTTAGTCGATGGTAAAGTATGTAATCTTTGTAATAATACAGTGATTTTACCTTATCGCTACTTTTTAGCAACATATGCCTATAACAATAATGCTTTACTAATTAGAGATTCTAAAGCGACACTTATAAAGGCTAGTGATAACAAGTTTAAAAGAAGTGATGTTGAGCTTTATTTAGGTAAAGGAGTAGCCTTTGTTAAATCTTCGTTTAAAGGGCTTTGTGTGGCTTATGTTCCTAATGGCAAGCAAATAAACAAGGACTTAAATAAATGCGTTTGTGAGGCACTTAAACCCTTAACAATGCGAAGTCTATTAGTGATTCCTATTAGATTACTAGAAGGAGTGAAGTTAAATGAATAATTTTACTTATCAAGAATACGAGAGACTTAAAGGTCTCTTTTTAAATGGAAACGAAGATAAGCTTCCACTTGTTGATGAACTATTAAAAAAGGCTAGTTTTCTTGTTACTTCCTTAAATGATTATGAAAAAGATATCGTTAAAAATGGAGCTATTCAAAAATCAAATAAGGGAAATATAAGAACGAATCCGACAGTTAAACTTTACCTACAAACCTTAAGCGTATATCAACAAATCATTAAAACTTTAAACTCAATTCTTGATGTTGATGTTAGTGATGAAACAGATGAATTTGAAAAGTTTATTAGGAAGGTAAATGATGACTAATTACTTTCTAGAATATTACAACAAAATCAAAAGTGGCGAGATTCTAGTTGGAAGAGAACTAAGAACTGTAATTGATAGACTTTACTTAGATCTTTCTAACCCACGCTACTTTTTTGATTTAAAAGCTGGAAGTATTAGAATTGATTTTATTGAGACTTTTTGCAGACACACTAAATCGCCTTTTACTAATAAACCTTTCTTACTTACTTTGTGGGAGAAGGCTTTTTTACAAGTTTCTTACGGATTTAAGATGTCTGATACTAAATTAAGACGATTTAATGAAGTCGTACTTTTAATCGCTAGAAAGAATGGAAAGACGACATTTATTGCTGGTATTGATTTAGCTGAGTTCTTCTTATCAAAAGGAGTTGATATTGTTTGTGCGTCTAATACCTCAAAACAAGCTAATATCCTTTTTGATGAAATAAACAATATGAGAGAAGCTAGTCCAACGCTTGAAAGAAGGACAAGTAAAAATATCTTCTCGATTAAGTTTGGAAAGAAGAATGATAAGAAAAGCTCCAATAATAAATCTAAGATTAAAAAAATGTCTGTTCAGTCAAAGAATAAAGATGGCTATAACATCGAAGTTGGCTGTATTGATGAAGTTCATGAAATGACAGATTCTAAAGTTTATGATGCTATTAAACAAAGTCAGTCTACTAAGAAAGAACCTCTTATTTTTATTATCACAACTGAAGGTGTAACTGTTGGAGGTTTCTTAGACCAAAAGCTCGATTATTGTCGGAAGCTCATTAAAGGTGAAATACAAGACGAAAGATTGCTTCCTTGGCTATACACTCAAGATAGTCAGGATGAAGTCTTTAATGATAAGTCAACTTGGGTTAAATCAAATCCTAGTCTAGGCGTAATTAAACAATACTCCTATCTTGAAGATTTGATGAATAAGGCGAGAAATGATTTATCAACGAGAGTCACAATGCTTTGTAAGGATTTTAATATCAAACAAACAGAAAGTGGTTCATGGTTAACCTTTAAAGATATTAAAAATGAAGAGACATACAACCTCAATGATTTAAAAGGTTCTTATGCGATTGGTGGTGTTGATCTTTCTTCCACAACTGACTTAACTTGTGCTGTTCTTTACATTGAAAAAGAAGGTAAGAAGTATTTAATCTCTCAATTCTTTATGCCATCAGAAGTCTTAAAAGAAAGGATGGAAGAAGATAATGTTCCTTATGATATCTGGGTACAAAAAGGATTTATTACTTTAATCGAAGGATCTCAAAATGATTTCACTTTAGTTACTTCTTGGTTTAGAAAGATGATTGATGAATACGACATAAGACCACTTTATGTTGGCTATGATCCTTGGAACTCTCAATACTGGACTAAAGAAATGGAAGATAATGGCTTCAATATGGAGAAGATAAGACAAGGTGTTTATACGCTTAGTGAACCTATGAAACAAATAGAAGCCGACCTTAAAAACCATAAACTTAACTATAACAACAATCCGATTATGAAGTGGTGTCTTGCTAATACCCAAGCTAAAGTAGATGTTAATGGTAATATTCAACCTTCAAAGTTAAATAGTCATCTAAAAAGAATTGATGGAACAGTAGCAACGATTATTGCTTATGCAACTTTGACTAGATACAAACTCAATTATGAGAGTATGACGAAATAGCAAGAAATTTTATTTTTTTCTTGACATTTGCGGGGGGGGTAAAATAAAAATGCAATGATTTAAAAAGGAGGATATTATGGCCGGTAAAGTTTGGATTTCTAGCAGCAAATACGACGCTGACTATAAAGTATTTTTTGTTGATAGCAGATTTCAAGAAGAAAATGCAGATATTATTAAAGGTTGTAAATTAGTTACTAGTAAGTATAGTGCAGATGTGAAAGTTTGGATTTCTAACAGCAAATATGATGCAGATATCTTAATAACTAGACAAAATTTCCCAAAATAAGGTGAAATTTTATATATGATTAGTGAATTTAGTAGTGAGGTAATCACAAAGCTTAAGCATTATGTTTATAGATTGGTGGATCCTCGTAATGGTCAAACGTTTTATGTCGGAGAAGGATGTGGCAATCGTGTTTTTGCTCACGCTAATGCTATTGACATGTCTTTCTATCAAAATAGTCAATATTTAACTGAGCAAGATAAACCAACCGAAGATAATGATGATCCAGCAAAAATAAAAAGAATTGTGGATATTAAACGAAGAGGCTTAAATGTCATTCACATTATTCAAAGATGGGGAATGGATGCAAAAACAGCATTTGAGGTTGAATCAGCTTTCATTGATTATTTTGGTTTGGAACATTTAACAAACAAAATTAAAGGTCATGAAGATGATAGGGGAATGCGTTGGACTGATGAGCTAGAACAACAATTCACCGCAAAAACATTTGATGATTATCCTGATTGCCCTAAATTCATCATAATTAAGATCAATGATTATAACATTAATAAAAATGGTGGCCCAGAAAATAATGGTATTTATAAAGCGGTTAGATGGTGTTGGAAAATAAGACCAAATAGAGCTAATAAGTATCCATATGTTCTTGCCGTGAGATATGGGATAGTTGTTGGAGTATATCAAATCAATGAAGATGGCTGGAAGCAAGTTGAAAATTCTAAACGTGCATATTTTGATGGAAAAGAAGCACCTGAAGAAATTAAGAACATCTTTTTAAATAAAAAAATACCTGAAAGATTTAGAAGAAGACAAAATCCAGCAAGTTATTGTGACTAATAAATAATGAAATGAACCCCATTTAGTTCACCAGTATCAGATTGACACCTCTTAAGTTAAAATATACTTAGGAGGTTTTTTATGAAAAAACTAAGCCCAAGAGATTTACCAATGAATTTAAAGCAAAAGTGATTAATGAATATTTTGAAGGAAAAGGAGGTAAAAGAGCACTCGCTAAGAAATACGGTCTAATACCATCTACTATTAAATATTGGCTAGATACTAGAGGTAAGGATGGAAAATTAATAGAAGATAGAAGAAAAACTCATTCAGGCAGGCTTAAGAAAGAACCAACAATTGATGATTATAAAGAAAGGTATGAAATATTAAAAAAATACCAAGCCTTCTTAGAAGCACGACACAAGAAAAAATAATATTCATCAATCTTCATTTAAGAGAATACAAACTTTCAAATTTATGTGCTGCCCTTTCTATTTCAAAAAGAACTTACTATAAATATCGAGATAGGGAAGACAAAGATTATCGAGATTATATTCTTATTAAACAGGTATTCAATAGTTCAAAAGGCACATATG
>DKCH01000068.1:0-194 GCA_002449135.1 Caryophanales bacterium UBA6879
TTTGTAGCTAATTTTTCTAATGTTAATACGTGACCTTCTGCTAAATCAACTACATGAACATAGTCTCTAATACAGGTTCCATCTGGAGTATCATAGTCGTTTCCGAAGATAGATAATTGTTTAAGTTTTCCAACTGCAACTTGAGTAATATAAGGCATTAAATTATTTGGAATACCTTCTGGATCTTCTCCAAT